>NZ_PIOK01000018.1:0-6429 GCF_002810515.1 Klebsiella sp. D-Nf1 | reverse complement strand
CGCTCCCGGCTACCGGCGCCAGGGATTCGAGGTTGCCGGCATAGGTCAGGCAGTCCATCACACGGACTTCGTCCAGGGTATTTTCGATGATATGACGAACTACGGCAGAGCCGATAAAGCCTGCGCCCCCGGTGACAAGAATCTTCATACTTTCTCTCGTTTTTCAATGATTTAAATAATAAATTCTGTAATAACAAAAAACGCAGGCACGCTACCGCCATTGGCTATCGCAACCAAAATGCGTGGTGCCTCAGTAAATTGTATCTAACATGGGCTAAGATCAGCGGTGTCTGCCGCGCTGTCTCATCATGCTGGATAGTGCAAAGCAGCCAAACCGCGGCAACTTTGCTTGCTTCAGCGTCCATTTGCTATCAGGACTTTCCCAAACACCACACGATACGTCATCGAGACGGAATGTGAATGTGTCTTTAAAGTACCTGAAAATCATCCCTTCATGCGCCATTCAGCGATTGGTATCATGACAAAGCCATGCAGTCACCATTATGGCGTGCAGCATACTCAACAGTGAATAGTACCGGACGAGGTCGCGACGCATTATAGCGCTGGTCATGAAGAATAAAAATCAAAAAGCGGTTTGAATCAATTCAAGGTATGAATGGAACACTTTCGATACAACATCAAAACATTCAATAACTTGGCCATACATGGTTCGATTACAAGTTATCACTGGTGACAACAACACTAATTAATTCGTATTTCGCGAATAGATATACCTCTTCGTTCGGAAATTCATGATGTGTTTTATCGCGATAGCAGAATCCCAAGGGCTGGCTGCCCCACAACTGATTTTTATAGATAAGCTACAGGCATACTCAATGATATTTTTCTAAATGAATATCATTTGCATTAAATAGGAATTAAGCACTACGGCGCCACTAGAACTCACATCCTGCAACTGTAAAGCAAGTGATCCCAACCGCAAGCCAGTGTAAAATCGGCACTTATGTAGAACGGGATATCCACACCCCGGAGGAAAAATATGAAGTTTTTGGTCACTGGTGCCGCAGGTTTTATCGGCTTTCATATCGCGCAGCGCCTGCTGAATGAAGGGCATGATGTTGTCGGGATCGACAACATGAACGACTATTATGACGTCAGCCTGAAGCAGGCCCGTCTGGATCGCCTGGCATCTCCGGCATTCCATTTCCAGCAGCTGGATCTGGCCGACCGGGAAGGTATGGCAAAGTTGTTCGCCGCAGAGCAATTTGATCGCGTGATCCACCTGGCGGCCCAGGCCGGTGTGCGCTACTCGCTGGAAAATCCGTATGCCTATGCGGACGCTAACCTGATGGGTTATCTGAACATTCTGGAAGGCTGCCGTCATACCAAAGTGAAACACCTGGTGTACGCCTCCTCCAGCTCGGTTTATGGCCTTAACCGTAAAATGCCGTTCTCCACCGAAGATTCCGTCGATCATCCGGTCTCCCTGTATGCCGCCACCAAGAAAGCTAATGAGCTGATGGCGCATACCTATTCCCATCTGTACAGCATCCCGACCACCGGGCTCCGCTTCTTTACGGTCTATGGCCCGTGGGGCCGCCCGGATATGGCGCTGTTCAAGTTCACGAAAGCAATGCTGGAAGGGAAAAGTATTGACGTCTACAACTACGGCAAGATGAAGCGTGACTTCACCTATATCGACGACATCGTCGAGGCGGTGGTGCGCGTTCAGGATGTGATCCCGCAGGCCAATGCCGAGTGGACCGTTGAGAGCGGTTCACCGGCGACCAGTTCCGCGCCATATCGGGTTTATAACATTGGCAACAGCTCACCGGTGGAACTGATGGACTACATCACCGCCCTGGAAGAAGCGCTGGGGATGGAAGCGAAGAAGAATATGATGCCCATTCAGCCGGGCGATGTGCTGGACACCAGCGCAGACACCCAACCGCTATATGACCTGGTGGGTTTCAAGCCGCAGACGTCAGTGAAGGAAGGCGTGAAGAACTTCGTGGAATGGTACAAGAATTACTATCAGAGCTAATTCCCTGCCCTGCCGCAATCGTCAGGTTGCGGCAACCTCTTTTATGTAGCCCCCCGTCATCCTGATGATATGTCGACTGAATGCACATTCATTGTTTTATATATAATATTTTGTGCTATAGACGGAATTTTTGTCTTTTTACTTGCCCGACTGAAACCAGTTTCATCCAGCCTTTATCAGAAAAGCAAATATCCACGCGCCTGGTACTCAGACTTATCTTACATCCATCCCATTTTTGATAGTGAAAACAGCATTATATGCTGATAGATAAAAAACATTACTCATTGTAGGAATTTTCTCAAAAACAGGATATGTTAGGGATCTCAGTACGACAGACACGTACTGGCGTATTGCTTAACAACCTAATAATTCAACTAACAAACGCTGTGGTAGATATTATGGAAAACCTATTTTTCTTAGTGGTGGCTGCCATACTACTTGCTGTATCCGTTTATTTCTTGATTTCTTATTTGAAAGACAGAAAGAAAACGAAGCTGACATTTAATAAACGCAAGTGGTAACGCTGGCGCCTTATTGCAATTAGATTAAGATAATATTAAGAAATAAAATAATGATATGACAGAATGATCGTTCATTCTGCGTTTTACTGTGGCTTTAAGCCAAGGAAAAATAGTGCCTGCCGCGCCCTGTTCATCGTTTTTTTCTTAGCGCATAAATAACAAAAGCCTGCATTGCAGGCTTCGTTTTACCTCCCGGCGCTTATCTCCGGCATCTACATCACAGTGACGGTAGCTCTTCACAAGGTAAGTTTAACTTATCGGACCTGTTTTCAACCCGCAATGGATTTCGTGCAGGATCGTTAGGTCCATCACAAATCATGAAAACTACGCTTACTGTACTGCCAGTCGCGTTTCCAGGTACATCTCCTAGTAAGAGAGACTGTGAATTATCAAACCTTAAACTTTCATGGCTGTCAAAAGATGATACCAATAGATAGTCTAATGCGATATGCCAGCGAATGTTTCACTACTGAATTCAGTTGTAGCCTTTACACAATCTTCATCTTTAACGACTTTTGGTCGGGATCGCAAAAAGCATGAAACTAAAACAGGTCTATTTTTACAGGAACCTCTTCATCCTTCAAGTCTGCAATAAAATGCTCTTCGAACTGGATACTGACTCTAAAAATTGCTCAAAGAAGGATGAAAAAGTTCCTCTTTCTTACAAACAGCCCCTTCGCAATACCCTGTTTCAATATTCTTAAAAGAGATTACCTATACTTCCTAATAATTTTTTCATTGAGATAAGAAATATCGGTATTTGTTGTGAACCACTGTAATCATATTTATTCAGGTGCTGCATCAAAAAAGGAGTGATTGCGATATAATTACGACTTATTAAAGACAGTTACTGTAAATCAATAAATAAGGTAATAAAGTTCTATATAAATCAATCAACTCAGTTAAATGACAGTAGTTCTTTTACGGCTAGGGTACTCAAAAATAAAATTCAAGTTATACCTTACCACCAGTTTGTAAAATATCAGCGGAGCCGTAATACCAATGAATGTTCCTACAAAAACATGAACAAACCAACTTTCAATATGAAATATTTTACTAAGTATTATTCTGGTTCCACTGGCAGCAAGTATATGTACTAAATAGATAATCAAACTAAGTTTTCCTATTTTTTCCAACCATCTTAAATTAAAGCATGATAATAATATTGATACATTTGAAACCCATGCAATTGCTATAAAAGCGATAAAAGCAGTACATAAATTCAAGGGAAGATAGTTATTTTTATATTTTATAAAATACAAATATTCCACAAAAAACAAAAGACAAGTCACCAATATAATGGATCTATTTGTCAAGAGCCTCATAAATACAGGATAATATTTATTGAAAACACATCCTAAGAAGAAAAATAGAATATTCTGACTCACATAGTTGAAATTAAATCTATTACCAATGTCATCACTGTAAACATAGATGACAAAGGATATGAGAAAGAAAGCCGGTAACATCTTCAAAAAATATTTCTTATGATATATAATCGTGCATATGATAAAAATCATAAAAAGAGCATACAGGAACCAAAACTGAGCACGTGGGTGCATAGGAAATAGCAAAACCTCGGAAAGACTTGTCTTTGCATTAGTATATTTCGAGAAAAAAACCTCGACCCCCCCTTGGATTAAAGACCACAAAACATATGGATATAGAATGTTTTTAACCTTACTCAATAAAAAACCTTCTTTAGATTTGTTATTTATTGAGCTAACAAAAAAGAGACCAGAAAGAAAGAAAAATAGTGGCATATGGAAAGAATAGATAATATTGTCTAAATAGTGATATATTTCAGATGAAATATAAATGCCGGAACTATACAAGCCTCTATTAGCGTGACCGAAAACAACCAGTATGATCCCAATACCCTTGGCATAGTCAACCCATGTTTCTCTCATAGTTGCACTCACTTTTCCTTCGATATTCATTTAAAAATAGCATTATAATTATATATCAAAACATCGCCATATAATAATGAACAATAACCGCACTCATTATTATATAACATAGGACTTTATAACACTAAAAAAGATAGCTTTCGAGCACATATTAAAAAATAACAACCGCACTTGAACAATGAAAACTGACAGTAATTTAATAAAGCATTTAAACAATAGTTACTAACAGTTCTTACTGTCATCTATTTACCAATAATAGTAAATAGATTTAGTTATGCCCCAATGAATAGTACTAATTAAAATAAATTACTATTCAAAAAGGGCATCTGATATATCTTTTAAAAAACCAAATCGGTGATTCGATTCGCCTGCGTATTTATATTTTAGTCATTTCCAAAAAGATCACGCGTGTAAACTTTACTTTTCACGTCCGCTAACTCTTCCGCCATACGGTTGGAAATGATCACATCCGCCTCTTGTTTGAAGGCATCCAGATCGCGTACGACGCGTGAGTTGAAGAACTCATCTTCCTGCATTACCGGTTCATAGATAATAACCGGAATACCTTTCGCCTTGATGCGCTTCATAATGCCCTGAATGGAAGAGGCACGGAAGTTGTCCGAACCACTCTTCATGATCAGGCGATACACACCCACCACTTTCGGCTTACGAGCGAGAATAGAATCCGCGATAAAGTCTTTACGGGTACGGTTGGCATCGACGATAGCCGCGATGATATTGTTCGGGACCGATTCGTAGTTCGCCAGCAGCTGCTTGGTATCTTTCGGCAGGCAGTAGCCGCCGTAACCAAAGGACGGATTGTTATAGTGGTTGCCGATACGCGGATCCAGGCATACCCCTTCGATAATCTGCTTGCTGTTCAGCCCCTGGCTTTCAGCATAGCTGTCGAGCTCGTTGAAATAGGCAACGCGCAGCGCCAGATAGGTGTTAGCGAACAGTTTGATCGCTTCCGCTTCGGTGGAATCGGTAAACAGGGTCGGGATATCCTGCTTGATCGCGCCTTCTTTCAGCAGGTCTGCGAAACGTTCGGCACGTGCAGAGCGCTCACCGATAACAATGCGCGACGGGTGCAGGTTGTCGTACAGCGCACGGCCTTCACGCAGGAACTCAGGAGAGAAAATAACGTTATCAATCCCTAAACGTTCTTTGATGTCGCGGGTGAACCCCACCGGGATGGTCGATTTAATGATCATTACCGCGTTCGGGTTGATCTCTGTGACATCACGAATAACCGCTTCCACCGTAGAGGTGTTGAAGTAGTTGGTTTTGGGATCGTAATCGGTCGGCGTGGCAATGATCACGTAGTCGGCATTACGGTATGCGTCGTGCTTATCCGTGGTGGCACGGAAATTTAACGGTTTTTCTGCCAGATATTCCTGAATCTCTTTATCCACAATCGGAGAGATCTTCTGGTTAAGCATATCCACTTTGGCCTGTACGATATCCAGGGCAACCACTTCGTGGTTTTGCGCAATCAGGACACCGTTCGATAAACCAACATAACCTGTACCGGAAATAGTAATTTTCATGAGATTACACTTTAATCAGTTAACTGGATAATGGCGGATAGCCACGAATTTAAATAATACTGTGGGCGGTTTTACGCTGAGAAGAAAGGTAAGTCAAGTCGGTCGGTTGACCCGGCTTGTAAGTGAATAAACATGACGAGCTCCACCTGGAACCCGCCATTGTAGGAAAAAATAACCTAATTATTTATATACTTCTGCAGTGGCCAGAGTATGTGCCTGCAGATCTTTCTCCGACAGCGACAGCGCGCTGTCGCTCAGCGCCGGCCAGTCAATCCCTATCTCCGGATCGTTCCAGATGATGCTCCGTTCTGACTGTGGCGCGTAGTAGTTCGTCGCCTTGTAGACAAACTGCACCGTGTCGCTCAGCGCCATAAACCCGTGGGCGAACCCTTCCGGGATCCACAGCTGACGTTTATTCTCTGCGCTGAGCACCGCGCCCACCC
>NZ_PIOK01000017.1:0-19420 GCF_002810515.1 Klebsiella sp. D-Nf1 | reverse complement strand
GATTGTCTGATAAATTGTTAAAGAGCAGTTGCGACGCGCTTTAGCGCTCTGTCGCGAGGTGGCGTATATTACGCTTTCCTCTTTCAGAGTCAACCCTGAATTTCAGGATTTTTCTCTTCAACCGAACCGGCTGTTTGTGTGAAGTGATTCACATCTGCCGTGTCAGTGGGAGCGCATTATAGGGAGTTCGCCGGAAGTAGCAAGCGTTAAAATAGAAAAATCTTATCGACCGCTCATTATTTGAACTTTTCGCTTATTCATCTTCTTACCATTCAAGGCGCCATCCCAGTGTTCATGCGGCCTGCAGCGCAGTTTACGCTAATATCGTTTTTTGGCAAAAATGTGATTTTTCTCTCTTACCCAACGCCATTATCACGCCGATGGTGAATTAAGCACCACTCTTGACCCACGACAAAGCGCCCACCTGGCCCCCGTTTCTATAATCAGGCCCGTTTCTTCTTACTGGTAATAATCGATGGCTTATCAACTCAACATTAACTGGCCCGAGTTTTTAGAGAAGTACTGGCAAAAACAGCCGGTGGTATTAAAAAACGCGTTTCCGGACTTCGTCGACCCGATTACCCCGGACGAGCTGGCCGGATTAGCCATGGAGCCGGAAGTCGACAGCCGGCTGGTCAGCCTGACCAACGGCAAATGGCAGGCCAGCAATGGACCTTTTGAACATTTCGACGGGCTGGGCGAAACCGGTTGGTCGCTGCTGGCCCAGGCGGTAAACCACTGGCATATGCCCGCCGCCGAGCTGGTGCGCCCGTTCCGCGTACTGCCGGACTGGCGCCTGGACGACCTGATGATCTCCTTCTCCGTCCCGGGTGGCGGCGTCGGCCCGCATATCGATCAGTATGACGTCTTTATTATTCAGGGCATGGGCAGCCGCCGTTGGCGCGTGGGCGATAAGCTGCCGATGCGTCAGTTCTGCCCGCATCCGGCACTGCTGCACGTCGATCCGTTCCCGCCGATCATTGATGAAGATCTGCAGCCGGGCGACATCCTCTATATTCCACCAGGATTCCCGCACGATGGCGTGACCCACGAAACCGCGCTGAACTACTCCGTCGGCTTCCGCGGGCCAAACGGTCGCGACCTGATCAGCAGCTTCGCCGACTATGTGCTGGAGAACGATCTTGGCGGCGAGCACTACAGCGATCCGGACCTCACCTGCCGCGAGCATCCGGGCCGGGTTGAAGAGTATGAACTCGAACGTCTGCGCACCATGATGATCGACATGATTCGCCAGCCGGAAGACTTCAAGCAGTGGTTCGGCAGTTTCGTGACCACCCCGCGTCACGAGCTGGATATTGCGCCGGCGGAACCACCGTATGAAGAAGAGGAAGTGGTCGATGCGCTGCTGGGCGGCGAAAAGCTTTCTCGTCTGAGCGGCCTGCGCGTTCTGCATATCGGCGACAGCTTCTTCGTGCATAGCGAACAGCTGGACACCACCGATGCCGAAGCGCTGGATGCGCTGTGCCGCTATACCTCATTAGGTCAGGAAGAGCTCGGCAGCGGCCTGCAGAATCCGGCGTTCGTGAGCGAACTGACGCGGCTGATTAATCAGGGCTACTGGTACTTCGAAGAGTAAGAGAGCGGCAATACTGCGGGCGGCCGCCTGGCGCTGCCCGCTGACTTTCAGCCGTTATTGCGTCTATTTCGGCAGCACGATAATAAAACGCGTAGAGCGCAGATCGGACTGCACCGCTACGCTGCCGTGGTGGGCGCTGACGATGGATTTCACAATCGCCAGGCCGATACCGCTGCCCTCGCCTTTGCGCTGACGCGAGGGGTCGACGCGATAGAAACGGTCAAACAGCCGCGGCAGATGCTCGGCGGCAATCGGCGTACCGGGATTCTCCACCACCAGACGGATCGTCTCGGCGCTTTCGCTCAACTGGATGGTCACCGCCTGGCCGGCCGGCGTGTAGCGGATCGCGTTCGACAGCAGGTTGCTGATCGCCCGCCGCAGCATCAGCGGATCGCCCGTCACCCGGCAGTGGCTACCGACAAAGCGCAGCGCCACCGCTTTCTCTTCCGCCCACGCCTCGAAAAACTCAAACACCTTATACACTTCCTCGGCCAGATCCAGCGCCCGTTGTTCGGGGATCAGCTGGTTATTATCCGCCTGGGCGAGGAACAGCATATCGCTGACCATCCGTGACATCCGCGAGAACTCTTCAAGATTGGAATAGAGCACCTCTTCCAGCTCCTGCTGGCTGCGGCTCTGGCTTAAAGCGATTTCGGTTTGCGTCACCAGGTTGGTAATCGGCGTACGGATTTCGTGGGCAATATCGGCGGAGAAGTTGGACTGGCGGGTAAAGACATCCTCTATGCGCTCCAGCATATGGTTAAACGACAGCGCCAGCCGCTCCAGCTCGATAGGCACGGCCTGCGGGTCGAGGCGCACGTCGAGATCCCGCGAGGTAATATTCTGGATCTGGCGGCTGATCTGGCGGATGGGCTTATGCCCCTGATAGACCACAAACAGCACGATAGCGATGATCAGCAAGCTGATTATCGTCGCCGCGGAAATCAGCTTCGCTTTCAGCTCATTAATATAGTGCAGGTGAAAATCGATGGATAAGGCCATCAGCAGGTGGTACGCCGGTTTGCCGTCCGCCTGCTTGCCCAGCGGCAGCATGATCAGCCGCCAGGAGCGGGTCTCCATTTGATGATTATCATGAACCATCTTCCGCGGCTGCGGGTCAGTCCATGAAATCACATTCCCGTCGCGCAACTGCATCGCCAGCCCCGGCGTACTCAGCATATGGCTGAGATCCGGCCCGTCGGGCGACTGAAACAGAATATTGCCCTGGCCGTCGTCCAGACAGATAAAGACGTTGGCGTAACCCGCAATGATATTCCTCACGATCTCCAGCCGCCGCGCCTGCGGGTAGTCGGCGTGGTTGAGCACCGTCTCCAGCGTGGTGCTGAGCTGCCTGAGATCGTGCACGTCGCGCTCTTCAAAGTGGGCCTTCACCGAATGGATCATGATCCAGGTGAAAGCAAAGAAGGCAATGATGGTGGCGAGGCTAATAAAGAAGGTCAGCCGGGTGGCCAGGGAAAAGGGGCGCTTAGCGGCCATCCGGCACCTCAAGCATATAGCCAACGCCGCGCACGGTCTGGATTAGCTTCGGCTCGAAGTCGTTATCAATTTTGGCGCGCAGCCGCTTCACCGCCACGTCAATGGCGTTAGTGTCGCTGTCGAAATTCATATCCCAGACCTGCGAGGCAATTAACGAACGCGGCAGCACCTCGCCCTGATGGCGCAGGAAGAACTCCAGCAGAGTGAACTCCTTACTGGTCAGGGTGATACGCGTCGCGCCGCGCGTCACCTTGCGGCTGACCAAATCGACGCTGAGATCCGCCGCCTGAAACTGGCTTTCGACGATGACCGCCGCTCCACGGCGCAGCAGGGTCCGCACCCGCGCCAGCAGCTCCGCAAAAGCAAATGGCTTCACCAGATAGTCGTCGGCGCCCAGCTCCAGCCCCTTCACCCGATGCTCAATAGTGCCAAGCGCGGTGAGCAGCAGGATCGGCATGCCTTTATTGGCGGCGCGCAGCATGCGGACGATATCCCAGCCGTTCACGTCTGGCAGCATAATGTCGAGGATCAGCAGATCGTAGTCGCTGGTCATCGCCAGGTGATAGCCGTTGAGGCCGTTATCGACCAGGTCGACGACGAAGCCGGCCTCGGTGAGCCCTTTGGTCAGGTACTCTCCGGTTTTCCTCTCATCTTCGACAATCAAAATCTTCACGGCAGGCTCCTTCACGCGCGTTCTGTGCGGGTATTCAATTTTAGAGGAGCGCCTCCGGATAGCAATGAAATATCAGGAAAATGACAGCTTTGTCATTTTCCTGTCACGCCCTGAACAGAGCCCGCTACGTAAAGTAGCTGCCATGGATAAATCGTCGAAACCGTCTGCCGCCATGCGCCCAATAAAGCTTCTTACCCTCAGCGTGATATTCGCCTTAATATTCGCCTTAACCGGCTGTCTGTCGCTCGCTCCGGACTACCAGCGCCCCGCCACGCCGGTGCCGCAGCAGTTCTCTCTCAGCCAGAACAAGCTGGTTACCGCGACGGCGGGTTACCAGGAGACCGGCTGGCGCACCTTTTTCGTCGATCCGCAGGTGAAAAGCCTGATCGGCACCGCGCTGATAAATAACCGCGATCTACGGATGGCGACGCTGAAAGTGCAGGAAGCCCGCGCCCAGTATCGGGTTACCGACGCCGACCGCTACCCGCAATTGAACGGTGACGGCAGCACCACCTATGGCGGCAAGCTTAAAGGCGACACAACCACCAGCAGCGATTATGCCGCCGGTCTGAATCTCAGCTACGACCTCGACTTCTTTGGCCGGTTGAAAAACCTCAGCGAGGCCGACCGGCAGAACTTCTTCGCCAGCGAAGAGGCGCGGCGTGCGGTGCATATCCTGTTGATTGCTAACGTTTCACAAAGCTATTTCAACCAGCGGCTGGCGGCAGCGCAGCTGCAGGTGGCCAACGACACCTTACAGAACTATCAGCAATCTTACGCCTTCGTTGAAAAACAGCTGCTGACCGGAAGCACCACCGTGCTGGCGCTGGAGCAGGCGCGCGGGATGATCGAAAGCACCCGCGCCGATATTGCCAAACGTCAGGGCCAGCTGGCGCAGGCCAATAACGCCCTGCAACTGCTGCTCGGCAGCTACCAGCATCTGCCGGACGATAGCGCCAGCAGCGCCATCGATCTGCAAGGCGTCACTCTGCCGCCATCGCTCTCCTCAGCGATCCTGCTGCAGCGGCCGGATATTCTGGAAGCGGAACACAGCCTGCTGGCGGCCAACGCCAACATCGGCGCCGCGCGGGCGGCCTTCTTCCCGTCGATCACCCTGACCAGCTCGCTCTCCGGCAGCAGCAGCGAACTCTCCAGCCTGTTTAACGCCGGCAGCGCGATGTGGAACTTCATCCCCAAAATCGAGCTGCCGATTTTCAACGCCGGGCGCAACCAGGCCAACCTTGACCTGGCGGAGATCCGCCAGCAGCAGCAGGTGGTCAACTATGAGCAAAAAATTCAGTCCGCCTTTAAAGAGGTGGCCGACGCGCTGGCTCTGCGCCAGAGCCTGGCCGATCAGATTGCCGCCCAGCAGCGCTATCTCGCTTCACTAAATATCACCCTGCAGCGCGCCAGCGCGCTCTATCGTCACGGCGCGGTCAGCTACATCGAAGTCCTGAGCGCCCAGCGCGACATTTTTACCACCCGACAAACCCTGCTGGAACTCAACTATTCCCGTCAGGCAAATGAAATCACCCTGTTCACCGCCCTCGGCGGCGGCTGGATGGAATAACCCAAGGAGTCCCGATCATGAATTCACTCTCTAAAGTCGCCCTGTTCACTCTGATTTCTGGCGCGGTGTTCGCCGTCCAGGCCGCCGACCCGCACGCCGGCATGGCAATGCATGAACAGCCCGCCGCCGCGCAGGCGCAAAGCATCAGCGGCAAAGGCGTCATTAAAGCTATTGATATGGATAGCAAAAAAATCACCATCGCCCACGAGGCCATCCCGGCGGTGAACTGGCCGCCGATGACCATGCGCTTCACCATCACCCCGCAGACGCAGCTCAACAATGTGAAGAATGGCGACAGCGTGGACTTCACCTTCGTTCAGCAGGGCAACCTGTCGCTGCTGCAGGATATTCGCGCCAACTAATGGCCCGGCGACGGTAAGCCCCTCAACGACTAAATGGACGACACATGGCATCCCTGACACTGAAAAATACGGCGCTGATCCTCGGCAGCATGGTGATTGGCGGCGCGCTTACCGCGGCGCTGTACGCCCGATGGGCACCGACCCACGCTGCCGCTCCGGCGGCTGAGCAGCAGCGTAAAGTGCTGTTCTGGTACGACCCGATGTACCCGAACACCCGCTTCGATAAACCGGGTAAATCGCCGTTTATGGATATGGATCTGGTGCCAAAATACGCCGATGAGGAGAGTACCGCCGCCGGTGCGCCGGGGGTCCGTATCGACCCGACGCAGACCCAGAATCTCGGCGTAAAAACCGCCGCGGTCACCCGCGGGCCGCTGCGCTACGCTCAGACCTTCCCGGCCAACATTAGCTATAACGAGTACCAGTATGTGATTATGCAGGCGCGGGCGGCGGGCTTTATCAATAAAGTCTATCCGCTGACCGTCGGCGACAAAGTGAAGCAAGGCACGCCGTTACTCGAGCTGACCATCCCGGACTGGGTGGAAGCGCAGAGCGAATATCTGTTGTTGCAGGAAACCGGCGGCACCGCCACCCAGGTTGAGGGGATCCTCGAACGCCTGCGCCTTGCCGGAATGCCGGATGACGATATCCGCCGCCTGAAAGCCACGCGTAAAATCCAGACCCGCTTTACCCTCAAAGCCCCCATCGATGGTGTTATTACCGCCTTCGATCTGCGTGCCGGAATGAACATCGCCAAAGATAATGTGGTGGCGAAAATCCAGGGTATGGATCCGGTGTGGGTCAGCGTGGCGGTGCCGGAATCCATCGCCTGGCTAATTAAAGACGCCTCGCAGTTCAGAATTCAGGTTCCCGCCTGGCCGGGGAAAACCTTCAGCATCAACAAATGGACCCTTCTCCCCAGCGTCGATAGCGCCACCCGCACCCTGCAGCTGCGCCTGCAGGTCAACAACCCGGATGAAGCGCTGAAGCCGGGGATGAACGCCTATCTGCAACTGACCAGTGAAAGCGAACCGATGCTGCTGATCCCCTCCAAAGCGCTGATCGACAGCGGCGACGAGCAGCGAGTGATTACCGTGGATAATGAGGGCCGCTTCGTGCCGAAACGCGTGCAGGTATTCCATGAATCCAATGGTGTCACGGCCATTCGCAGCGGGCTGCAGGAGGGTGAGAAAGTCGTCGCCAGCGGCCTGTTCCTGATCGACTCGGAGGCCAATATCGCCGGTGCGCTGGAGCGCATGCGTGCGCAGGCTCCCGGTACCGCGGCCCCTGCCGCCCACGCGCACTGAGGAACGGAACCATGATTGAATGGATTATCCGCCGCTCGGTGGCCAACCGTTTCCTGGTGATGATGGGCGCGTTGTTTCTCAGCATCTGGGGCACCTGGACTATCGTCCACACCCCGGTGGATGCCCTGCCGGACCTCTCTGATGTACAGGTGATCGTCAAAACCAGCTATCCGGGGCAGGCGCCGCAGATCGTCGAAAACCAGGTCACCTGGCCGCTGACCACCACCATGCTGTCGGTACCCGGCGCCAAAACGGTTCGCGGCTTCTCGCAGTTCGGCGACTCCTACGTATATGTGATATTTGAAGACGGCACCGATCCCTACTGGGCGCGCTCGCGGGTGCTGGAGTATCTCAACCAGGTACAGGGCAAACTGCCCGCCGGGGTGAGCGCCGAAATGGGCCCGGACGCCACCGGCGTTGGCTGGGTCTTCGAGTACGCGCTGGTTGACCGCAGCGGCAAGCATGACCTTGCCGAACTGCGCTCCCTGCAGGACTGGTTCTTAAAATATGAGCTGAAGACCATCCCTAACGTCTCGGAAGTGGCGTCGGTGGGCGGCGTGGTCAAGGAGTACCAGATTGTCGTCGACCCAATGAAGCTGACCCAGTACGGCATCAGCCTCGGCGAAGTGAAATCGGCCCTGGATGCCTCTAACCAGGAGGCGGGCGGCTCTTCCGTCGAACTCGCGGAAGCCGAATATATGGTGCGCGCCAGCGGTTATCTTCAGACCCTCGACGACTTCAAAAATATCGTGCTGAAAACCGGTGACAACGGTGTACCGGTCTATCTCGGCGACGTCGCGCGGGTGCAGATCGGCCCGGAGATGCGCCGTGGTATCGCCGAGCTTAACGGCGAAGGCGAAGTGGCCGGCGGCGTGGTGATCCTGCGCTCCGGCAAGAACGCCCGCGAGGTGATCTCGGCGGTCAAAGCGAAGCTGGCGTCGCTGCAAAGCAGCCTGCCGGAAGGGGTTGAAGTAGTCACCACCTACGACCGCAGCCAGCTTATCGACCGCGCCATCGACAACCTCAGCCACAAGCTGCTGGAAGAGTTTATCGTCGTCGCGCTGGTCTGCGCCCTGTTCCTGTGGCACGTGCGCTCGGCGCTGGTGGCGATTATCTCGCTGCCGCTCGGCCTGTGCTTCGCCTTTATCATGATGCATTTCCAGGGGCTCAACGCCAACATCATGTCGCTGGGCGGGATCGCCATTGCGGTGGGGGCGATGGTCGATGCCGCCATCGTGATGATTGAGAACGCCCATAAGCGGCTGGAGGAGTGGGAACATCAGCACCCGGGAGAGAAGCTCAGCAACGACACACGCTGGAAAATCATTACCGAGGCCTCGGTGGAGGTCGGCCCGGCGCTGTTTATCAGCCTGCTGATCATTACTCTGTCGTTTATCCCGATTTTCACCCTCGAAGGTCAGGAGGGCAAACTGTTCGGCCCGCTGGCCTTCACCAAAACCTGGTCGATGGCCGGGGCGGCGCTGCTGGCGATCGTGGTGATCCCGATCCTGATGGGCTTCTGGATCCGCGGCAGGATCCCGGCGGAGAGCAGCAACCCGCTGAACCGCTTTTTGATCCGCATTTATCACCCGCTGCTGCTGAAGGTGCTGCACTGGCCGAAGACTACCCTGCTGATCGCGCTCCTGTCGATCCTGACGGTTGTCTGGCCGCTTAACCGGGTCGGCGGCGAGTTTCTGCCGCAGATCAACGAGGGCGACCTGCTGTATATGCCGTCAACGCTGCCGGGGATCTCAGCTGCGCAGGCGGCGGATATGCTGCAGAAAACCGATAAGCTGATCATGACGGTGCCGGAAGTGGCCCGGGTGTTCGGCAAAACCGGCAAGGCCGAAACCGCCACCGACTCGGCGCCGCTGGAGATGGTAGAGACCACGATTCAGCTTAAGCCACAGGATCAGTGGCGACCGGGGATGACCATGGAGAAGATCGTCGAGGAGCTGGACAAGACCGTGCGCCTGCCGGGGCTGGCGAACCTGTGGGTGCCGCCGATCCGCAACCGCATCGACATGCTCTCCACCGGCATTAAGAGCCCGATTGGCATTAAGGTTTCCGGCACTAACCTGGCCGATATCGACGCCATCGCCGAGCAAATTGAAGGGGTGGCGCGCACCGTGCCGGGAGTCACGTCAGCGTTAGCCGAGCGGCTGGTCGGCGGGCGCTACCTCAACATTGATATTCAGCGCGAGAAGGCGGCCCGCTACGGGATGACCGTCGGCGACGTGCAGCTGTTCGTCTCGTCCGCCATCGGCGGCGCGATGGTTGGCGAAACGGTAGAGGGCGTCGAGCGCTATCCGATCAACATCCGCTACCCGCAGAGCTATCGCGACAGCCCGGAGACCCTGCGCCAGCTGCCGATCCTCACGCCGCTGAAGCAACAGATCGTCCTCGGCGACGTGGCTGAGGTGAAGGTGGTCACCGGACCATCGATGCTGAAGACCGAGAACGCCCGCCCGACCAGTTGGATCTACATCGACGCCCGCGACCGCGACATGGTGTCGGTAGTACACGATCTGCAGCAGGCCATCGGCAAGGAGGTGAAGCTGAAGCCGGGCATCAGTGTGTCCTACTCCGGGCAGTTTGAGCTGCTGGAGCGTGCCAATCAGAAGCTGAAGCTGATGGTGCCGATGACACTGATGATTATCTTCGTGCTGCTGTACCTGGCGTTCCGCCGCGTCGGCGAAGCGCTGCTGATCATCACCAGCGTGCCGTTCGCCCTTGTGGGCGGGATCTGGTTTCTCTACTGGATGGGGTTCCATCTGTCGGTAGCCACCGGGACCGGTTTTATCGCCCTGGCCGGGGTGGCGGCGGAGTTTGGCGTGGTGATGCTGATGTATCTGCGCCACGCCATCGAGGCGGAACCGTCGCTGGAGAATCCGCAGACTTTCAGCGTCGATAAGCTCGACGAGGCGCTGTACCAGGGGGCGGTGCTGCGCGTGCGGCCGAAGGCGATGACCGTGGCGGTGATTATCGCCGGCCTGCTGCCGATTTTATGGGGCACCGGCGCCGGGTCGGAAGTGATGAGTCGCATCGCCGCGCCGATGATTGGCGGGATGATCACCGCCCCGCTGCTGTCGCTGTTTATCATTCCGGCAGCGTATAAACTGATGTGGCTGTACCGGCATCGGAGCAAGCGTAGCGAATAGCCCGCCGCGTTTACGCCGGTCCGGGAAATTGGCTATAGTGGCGCCATTCTTCTGGCCGGCGTGAACGTCCCTATGAATCTAAACCTGGTATGTTATTCCCTGCTGCTGCTCACCGCCGTGGGCAGCGCCCTGCTGCCATACCCGCTGGCGATGTGGTTTTTACTGAGCAGCCTTCTGACATGGCTTATCTATGGCGCCGACAAGCTGGCGGCGCGCAAAGCCTGGCGACGGGTGCCGGAAACCACGCTGCTGGTACTGGGCCTGGCGGGAGGCTGGCCGGGGGCCATCCTCGGCCAGCAGTGCTTTCGTCATAAAACGCAAAAGCAGCCCTTCCGGCGGTGGTTTTTCATCAGCGTAACGCTGAACGTGGCGGCGCTGGCCGGGCTGTACGTGGTTTATACCCACCTGCTCAGCCGCTAAAGGGCGAGGCTAGCGCGGCGTCTGGCGGATCCACACCAGGCGATCGACGTCAAAGCCCAGCTCGCGCGCGGTATTCAGATAATCCTGCTTCACCGCCGCCGGAATGGTGGGGGTGCGCGACAGGATCCACAGATAGTCGCGGTTGGGGCCGCTGACCAGCGCGTACTGGTAGTCGTCGTCCAGGCGGATCACGTTATAGCCGCCGTAGAATGGCCCGAAGAACGACACCTTCAGCGCCGCGGTGGTGGGGGCGCCAGTGAAATAGGCTTTTCCGTCGCTCTCATTCCAGCGTTTTTTGACCGGGTCATAACCGCGATTGACGACGCTGATCCCCCCGTCGCTGCGGGTGCCGTAGGTGGCGGTCACCTGCTCCAGGCCTCGCTCGAAGCGATTCTCCAGGCGGGCGACTTCATACCATTTTCCAAGGTAACGGCTGGCGTCAAACCCGCTAATCGGCTGAACGCCCTTCGGCGGAGTGGGCGATTTGCAGGCCACCAGGGTCAACGCGATAGCGACGCCAGTGACAACAGGCCATAGCTTCATGAGAACTCCTTTCATTTACGCGGTTGGGGGAAAGTGTAGTGCAAAGCCGCTACACTTCACGCCAGCCGACATGATTCGTAGTATATTGAGAATATTCTTTGTTAACAGGTGGCCTCCATGCCTTACTCCATCGGCGAATTTGCCCGACTTTGCGGGATAAATGCGACCACGCTTCGCGCCTGGCAGCGCCGCTATGGCCTGCTCAAGCCGCTGCGCACCGATGGTGGTCACCGTCAGTACAGCGATGATGACGTCCAGCAGGCGCTGAAGATCCTCGACTGGGTGAAAAAAGGGGTACCGGTCAGCCAGGTGAAGCCCCTGCTGTCGCGCCCCGGCGCACGGCGCACCAACAACTGGCTGACGCTGCAGGAGACCATGCTGCAGCGGCTGAAAGAGGGAAAAATCGAGTCCCTGCGCCAGCTGATCTACGACGCCGGGCGCGAATATCCGCGCCAGGAGCTGGTCACCGAAGTGCTGCGTCCGCTGCGCAGCCAGGTCTCCGCCAACGTGCCGGCCATCATGACGCTACGCGAAATCCTCGACGGCATCATCATCGCCTATACCTCGTTTTGCCTTGAAGGCGACAAGAAGGCGCCCGGGGATAACTTTCTGATCACCGGCTGGCACCTGACCGACGCCTGCGAAATCTGGCTTGAGGCGCTCAAACGTACCGGCCAGGGTCATCGCATCGACGTCCTGCCGGTGCCTCCCGCCGCCCTGGCGCCGGAGATTTTCCCGGAGCGCAACTGGCTGCTGGTCACCAGCGGTAAACTCTCCGCCGCCCGTCAGAGGCAGGTCGAACTCTGGCAGCAGCAGGTCGTCTCCCTCGAGGTGATTCCGCTCTAACCCCCTGTTTTAACTTACCCCCACTCTCTGTTCCGCCAGCGCCCGGTGGCGCGGCGGGCTCACGCTTGCCCTTCGCACCACCCGCGATTTACCCCCTCTTAAAACACCAATCATAACAACATGATTTTTAACACAAATAAAATATATTTTTCCACAAACTTGGACAAATAATTTTATTTGTGTAAGTTTTAAGTATGCCATTACAGCACCGTATCTAGCCAGGATGTGATCCATGAGTACCTCGCTGTCCGTGATTCGTCGTTTCGTTGAGTACTACGCCGGGCTGGATGCGCAGCCGCCCGCGGCGCTGGCCGCGCTGTACCATCCGGACGCGACGCTGAGCGATCCTTTTGGGCAGCATCAGGGGCTGTTCGCTATCCAGCGCTACTTTACCCATCTGCTGGCCAACGTGGAGCAGTGCCGGTTCACCATCGACACGCCGCTTTGCGACGGCCAGCGGTTCGCCGTGACCTGGACCATGCACTGGTCGCATCCGCGCATTGCCGGTGGAGAAACCCTGGCCCTGCCGGGTTGCTCCGTGGTGGGCATCGCCGGGGAGCAGATCCTCCACCAGCGCGACTACTACGATGCCGGGGAGATGATCTACGAACATCTTCCCCTGCTGGGCTGGGCGGTGCGCGGCGTGAAGCGGAGGGTACGATCATGATGACGGTGCTCATCACCGGCGCCAGCTCCGGGATCGGCGCCGGTCTGGCGAAATCCTTCGCGGCGGATGGCCATCTGGTTATCGCCTGCGGGCGCGATGCTTCGCGCCTGTCGGCGCTCAAGCAGTTCAGCCCCAACATCAGCGGGCGCCTGTTCGATATGACAGACAGGGACGCCTGTCGCCAGGCGCTGACGGGCTGTTTTGCTGACCTGATCATTCTCTGCGCCGGGACCTGCGAATACCTCGACCATGGGCAGGTGGATGCCGCCCTCGTGGAGCGAGTGATGGCCACCAACTTCCTCGGGCCGGTGAACTGCCTGGCGGCGCTGCAGACGCAGCTGGAGGCAGGCGATCGGGTGGTGCTGGTCAGCTCGATGGCGCACTGGCTGCCCTTCCCGCGCGCGGAAGCCTATGGCGCCTCCAAGGCGGCGCTGACCTGGTTTGCCAACAGTCTGCGTCTGGACTGGGAGCCGAAAGGGGTGGCCGTCACGGTGGTCTCTCCGGGCTTCGTCGACACCCCGCTGACGCGCAAAAACGACTTCGCCATGCCTGGCCAGGTGAGCGTGGATCGGGCGGTGGCGGCGATCCGCCATGGCCTGGCGAAAGGCAAAAACCACATTGCCTTCCCCACCGGCTTCAGCCTGGCCCTGCAACTGCTGGCCAACCTGCCATCGGGTATCCAGCGCCTGCTGTTGCGCAGGATGGTGCGCTCATGAACATCGCCATCATCGGCAGCGGTATCGCCGGGCTGACCTGCGCCTGGCGGCTGGCCGGACACCATCAGGTGACGCTGTTCGAAGCGGGCGCCACGCCGGGCGGCCACACCGCCACCGTGGATGTCGCCACGCCGCAGGGCACCTGGGCCATCGATACCGGATTTATCGTCTACAACGATCGCACCTATCCGCGCTTTATGGGCCTGCTCAGCGAGCTGGGGATCGACGGGCAAAAAACGCAGATGAGTTTCTCGGTTCACAACCCGACCAGCGGCCTGGAGTACAACGGTCACAGCCTGACCTCGCTCTTCGCCCAGCGGCGCAATCTGCTGAAGCCAGCCTTCTGGGGGCTGCTGAGCGAGATCGTCCGCTTTAACCGGCTGGCGAAACTGGCGCTAACCGAGGCGCTGGATCCGGGGGCGACGCTGGAGAGCTTCCTCGCCCGCCACCGCTTCAGCCCCTTCTTCGCCCGCCACTATATTCTGCCGATGGGGGCAGCGATCTGGTCGTCGTCGCTGCAGGAGATGCGTCGCTTCCCGCTGCCGCTGTTTTTACGCTTCTTTGAACACCACGGCCTGCTGGATATTCGCGATCGCCCGCAGTGGTACGTGGTGCCCGGCGGTTCCCGGGAGTACGTTCGCGCCCTGCTCGCCAGGCTCGGCGATCGTCTGGATCTGCGGCTCAACGCGCCGGTACAGCAGGTGGACCGTCACCCGACGGGGGTCACCCTGCGGCTGGCGTCCGGGGAGGCGCATTTTGACCAGGTGATTTTCGCCTGCCACTCCACGCAGGCCCTGGCGATGCTGGCGGCTCCCACCGACTCCGAACGCGAAGTCCTCGGGGATATCGGCTGGCAGCGTAACGAGGTGGTGCTGCACAGCGATCCGCGCTGGCTGCCGGAGCGCCAGCGCGCCTGGGCCAGCTGGAACTATCGCCTGAGCGACGGGGATCGGGCCCGGGCCTGCGTCACCTACAACATGAATATTCTCCAGGGGCTGCCCGCGGGCGCGCCGCTGTTCTGCGTCACTCTGAACCCGGACGCGCCGGTGGATGACCGCTACGTCTGGCAGCGCTTCGTCTATGAGCATCCGCTGTTTAACCCGCAAAGCTGGTCGGCCCAGCTGCGGCGCGAAGAGATTAACGGCCAGCAGCGGAGCTGGTACTGCGGGGCCTACTGGTACAACGGCTTTCATGAGGACGGGGTGCGCAGCGCGCTCGATGTGGTGCAGGGCATCGCCGTGGCGGAGGGCAACTGAGATGAACAGCTGCCTCTATCAGGGCGTCCTGCGCCACCGTCGCCTGCAGCCGAAGGCGCACCACTTCGTCTACCGCCTGTTTATGGCCTGGCTCGACCTCGACGAACTGGACAGGCTGCCTGAGGCGGGCATCCGCCGCAACCGCCTGGCCGCCGCCGCCTGGTACGACGCCGATTATCCGCTGGGCGCGCCGCTGAAGGCCCAGGTGCTAAACCGGCTGGAGAGCCTGACCGGCTGCCGCCCGGCGGGACGCGTGATGCTCCTGACCCAGCTGCGCTACTTCGGCTTCCATTTTAATCCGGTCAACTTTTACTACTGCTATGACGAGGCCGACACCCTGCGCTGGGTGCTGGCCGAAGTGCGCAACACGCCGTGGAACGAGCGTCATTACTACGCGGTGGACGGCCAGCAGGCGCGCCCGCTGGAGAAAGCCTTTCACGTTTCGCCATTTAACCCAATGGACATGGTCTATCACTGGCGCTTCAACGCGCCCGGCAAAACGCTGCACATGCATATTGAAAACCATCAGGCCAGTAAGGTGTTCGACGCCACGCTGGCCCTGAGCCGCTTGCCGTTGACCCGCGCCAACCTGCGCGGGCTGCTGCTGCGTCTGCCGCTGATGACCCTGAAAACCGTCCTCGCCATCTACTGGCAGGCGCTGCGGCTGTGGCTGAAGCGCGTGCCGCTGTACAACCATCCTGTCAGCAGGAGTGAACGCTCATGACCGATCCCGTCTTTGCGCTTGAGCCCGATGTGCCGCGCAACGTGCGGCTCGCGCGCTGGCTGCTCTTTCGTCTGTTGAGCGGCCTCCGCGAAGGCTCGCTCACCGTGCGCGAAGGGTCGCAGACTTTTCATTTTGGCGACCCCGCCGCCGCGCTGCGCGCCGAGGCACGGGTCTGCACGCCGGAGGTGTACTGGCGTCTGCTGACCGGCGGCAGCCTGGCGGCGGCCGAGGCCTGGATGGACGGCGACTGGGAGAGCCACCAGCTGACGGCGCTGCTGCAGATCCTCGCGCGCAACGGCGAGGTGCTGGGGCGTCTGGAGCGCGGCTTTCGTCTGCTGGGCAAGCCCGTCGCCCGCCTGCACCACTGGACCCGCCGCAACACCCGCGCCCAGGCGCGAGAGAATATCGCCGCCCATTACGATCTCGGCAACGAATTTTATGCCCACTTTCTGGATGACGACCTGCTCTACTCCAGCGCGTTGTTTACCGATGACCAGCAGGATCTGACCCAGGCCCAGCGGGCCAAGATGGCGCGTCTGTGCGACCAGCTGGCGCTCACTCCCGGCGATCATTTGCTGGAGATTGGCACCGGTTGGGGGGCGCTGGCCGAGTACGCCGCCCGCCATTACGGCTGCCGGGTCACCACCACCACCCTTTCCCGGGAGCAGCACCGCTGGGCTACCGAGCGCATGGCCCGCGCCGGGCTGCAGGATCGCGTCGAGGTGCTGCTCTGCGACTACCGCGATCTGCGCGGCGAGTACGACAAACTGGTGTCAGTGGAGATGATTGAGGCGGTGGGCCAGCGCTACCTCCCGGCCTTCTTCCGCACCTGCCAGGCGCGCCTGCGCCCGGGTGGCAGAATGGCCCTGCAGGCGATCACCATCCAGGATCAGCGCTATCGCGACTACAGCAAAAGCGTCGATTTTATCCAGCGCTACATCTTCCCCGGCGGCTTTTTGCCCAGCATCACGGCAATGAGCGAGCTGATGACCCGCCATACCGATTTTGTGGTGCGCAACCTGTTCGACATGGGCCCGGACTACGCCCGCACCCTGGCCCACTGGCGGCAGCGTTTTACCCACGCCTGGCTGGATATTGAAAAGCTCGGCTTTGATGAGCGCTTCCGCCGGATGTGGCTCTACTACTTCGGCTACTGCGAAGCCGGATTTAACGCCCGCACCATCAGCGTGGTGCAGCTCACCGCGGAGCGGGTATGACACGCCCGGCGCAGCACCTGCTGATGGCCCTCGCGTTCGATGTTTACTGGACGCTGGTGGTGATGTTGCGCGAGCGCGGCCTGCTGATCTGGCTGACGCTGGCGATCTTCGCCTGGCTGCGGTTGCCGGCGGCCAGTCGTCCGCCCGCCCTGCTGTTGGCCGCGGCGGGCTGCGGCCTGGATGCCTGCTGGGCGCTGGCGGGACTGATCGATTTTCGCGGCGACAGCCTGCTACCCCTGTGGATGGTGGCCCTGTGGCTGATGTTCGCCGTCGTCTGGACCCGACTGACCCGCACCACGACGCTTCCCGGCTGGGTGCTGGCCACGGCGGCGACCGTCGGCGGCCCGGTGGCCTACCTGATCGGCGCTCGCCTCGGAGCCATGACCCTGCTGGTGCCGATGGCGCTTGCCGTGGCCGCCATGGCCTGCGGCTGGCTGGTGCTCATGCTGTTATTCCATCTGGGGATGGGGAGGCGAAAATGAGATTCGCCCTGTTACTGCTGTGGCTGACCACCCTCGCCCCGGCGGCCCACGCCGCCGACTGGCTGACGTGGCGTCGCGTCGGCGAGGCGACCCTCACCTGGGGGCCATTCACCGTCTATCACTCGCAGCTACGCACGCCCAATGGCCGGTATGACGGCCCGCAACAGGATCGGGCGCTGATCATCACCTACCGGCGCGATATCGATCGCGAGGCGCTGGTGGACGCCACCCGCGACCAGTGGCAGGCGCAGGGCATTCTGCAGCAGGAGCCGCGCAGCGAAGCCTGGCTGCGCATGCTGCAGGGGATCTGGCCGGATGTTGCGCCGGGCAGCCAGTTGGCGTTCGTGGTCAGCGGCGGCGAGGGGCAGTTCTGGTACCGCGCCAGCGCCGCGCAGACCGCCTTTACCCCGCTCGGTCCGCGCCAGTCGGCGGCGTTCAGCACCCGCTTTCTCGCCATCTGGCTCGATCCGCGCACCACTTATCCCAAACTGCGTCAGCAGTTGATCGGAGGTACACCATGAAACGCATTCTGACCCTTGGCCTGGCGCTGCTGATGCTGATCCTCGCCGGCTGCAGCACCGAGGTCACGGAGTACCGGCAGCAGCAGCCCGCCCTCGACATCTTTCACTATTTTCAGGGGCGAACCGAGGCGTGGGGGATGGTGCAGGATCGTAGCGGCAAGCAGCTGCGCCGCTTCCATGTAGCGATCGATGGCGACGTCGTCGGCGACACCCTGACCCTCCATGAGCGCTTTGTCTATGACGATGGCGAGAAGCAGCAGCGGGTGTGGCGCATTCGCCGCACCGACGATAACCGTTATCAGGGCACCGCCGGCGATATCGAAGGCGTGGCCAGCGGCCAGGCGGCGGGCAATGCCTTTCACTGGCGCTACAGCATGAACGTCGAGGCCAGCGGCAGCCGGTGGCTGCTGCACTTTGACGACTGGATGTTCCTGCAGGACGGCAGCCATTTGTTTAACAAAACCGAGATGAAGAAATTCGGCATTACGGTCGCCACCGTGACCCTTTTCTTTACCCGAACCACAGCAGAAGAGAGGACAGCGCCATGAACACGCAACCTGTCATTGGGATCAGCGGATGTTTAACCGGCTCAGCCGTGCGATTCGACGGCGGGCATAAGCGTATGGGCTTTGTGATGGATGAGCTCGCGCAGTGGGTGGCGTTTAAGCCCGTCTGCCCGGAGATGGCGATCGGCCTGCCCGTTCCCCGCCCGGCGCTCCGCCTGGTGCAGACCCCGGTCGGGGAGATCCGTATGCGCTTCAGCCACGCCCCACACGAGGATGTGACGGAGAAGATGGCTGATTTCGCCAGAGCCCACCTGGCAACCCTGGGCGAACTGTCGGGCTTTATCGTCTGCGCCAAATCGCCGAGCTGCGGGATGGAGCGCGTGCGGCTGTACGATGAAAAAGGCAACCGCGGGCGTAAGGAAGGCGTGGGGCTGTTTACCGGCGCCCTGATGGCGCGCTACCCGTGGCTGCCGGTGGAAGAGGATGGCCGGCTGCACGATCCGCTGCTGCGGGAGAATTTTGTCGAGCGCGTTTTCGCCCTGCATGAACTCAACGCCCTGCGCGCCCGCGGCCTGACCCGCCACGGCCTGCTGGCCTTTCACAGCCGCTACAAGCTGCAGCTGCTGGCTCACCACCAGGCGGGCTACCGGGAGATCGGCCCGTTCGTCGCCTCGCTGCATGAATGGGAGGATCTGGAGGCTTTCTTCGAGGTCTATCGCGAAAAGCTGATGGCGATCCTCAAGCAGCCCGCCTCGCGGAAAAACCACACCAACGTGCTGATGCATATTCAGGGTTATTTCCGCGACCAGCTCAACAGCCGCCAGCGCGGCGAGCTGCGGGAGGTGATCCTCAACTATCGCGCCGGGCTGCTGCCGATCCTCGCCCCGCTGACGCTGCTTAAGCACTATCTGGCCGAGTATCCGGATCGTTACCTGCAGGCGCAGAACTATTTTGACCCCTACCCGCAGGATCTGGCCCTGCGCCTGACGGTGAACTGAGGGGGACCAGGGCCAGCTGCCCGGCGGCGCTGTTGCTTGCCGGGCCTGGGGGGAAGGAGGTTTTCTGTAGGCCGGATAAGGCATTTATGCCGCCATCCGGCACTACCGCGGGTACGGCGCCTGACCGCCCGGCGGCGCTGCGCTTGCCGGGCCTACGTTGTGTGAGCCTGCGGGAAGGAACGTAGGCCGGATAAGGCGTCAGCCGCCATCCGGCATACATGCGGGCACAGGCTATCGCATCAGAACCACGCCTCAAACATCCCGCCGACGTTCAGCGAATCCAGCTGCTGGTCCTGGGTGCCGTTAACCTTCGCGGTGTGCTCGTTGTCCACCTGACCGCCGGTCACATAGAAGCGC
>NZ_PIOK01000016.1:0-26552 GCF_002810515.1 Klebsiella sp. D-Nf1 | reverse complement strand
CTGGTACCATCGAACTGCCGGAAGGCGTAGAGATGGTAATGCCGGGCGACAACATCAAAATGGTTGTTACCCTGATCCACCCGATCGCGATGGACGATGGTCTGCGTTTCGCAATCCGTGAAGGCGGCCGTACCGTTGGCGCGGGCGTTGTAGCTAAAGTTCTGGGCTAATTCGTTAGCTTTGAATTAAAAAGGGCGCTTCGGCGCCCTTTTTGCTGCTCGCTGTTCAGCGAAAGAACGTGTACGTCACGCCCTCCATAACGTGCGCTGCAGCGGATAATGAGTAAATAGTCTATTGTAATCATAACTATTCTCATTTAATATTTGTGCATAAATTGAACGGGAGTTTATATGTACGTTTGTTTGTGCAATGGCGTTAGCGATAAAAAAATTCGCCAGGTTGTTCGCCAGTTTCAACCGCAATCTTTTCAGCAATTACGTAAGTTTGTTCCCGTTGGAAATCAATGCGGTAAGTGTGTTCGTGCGGCACGCGAAGTGATGGAAGATGAATTAACCTCCATGCCGGAATTCAAAGAAATCGCCTGAACCCCGCGCTTCTCTTTTGACATCCCTATAGGCCGGACTACGCTTCAATAAGTGGAAGCGGAGGGACTATATAATGAAAGGTGATGTCAAAATCATAAGTTATCTCAATAAATTATTGGGAAATGAGCTGGTCGCAATTAATCAGTACTTTCTCCATGCGAGAATGTTCAAAAACTGGGGCCTTCTGCGCCTCAACGATATTGAGTACCACGAATCAATTGACGAAATGAAGCACGCCGATAAGTACATTGAGCGTATTCTTTTCCTCGAAGGTATCCCCAATCTCCAGGATCTCGGCAAACTTGGCATCGGTGAAGATGTGGAAGAGATGCTGCAGTCCGATTTAAGGCTGGAGCTGGAAGGTGCGCAAAACCTGCGCGAGGCGATCGCCTATGCCGACAGCGTCCATGACTATGTCAGCCGCGATATGATGATTGAGATCCTGGCGGATGAAGAAGGCCATATCGACTGGCTGGAAACCGAACTCGATCTGATTGGCAAAATTGGCCTGCAGAATTACCTGCAGTCGCAGATTAAAGTGTCAGACTAATCAGCGTTTGCCACCCGCACCAGAAACCTGCTGCCGTCAGAAATGGCCCAAATGGCAGCGGGTTGTCCTTTTCCCATTTTCTGTTGCCGCCGCACCTGGCGGACAGACCCAATACCACCCACGTCATGCCGGCGAGCAATGACGCTACCAGCACCAGCTGCGGCAGCATTCGCCAGCCATGCCAGGCCCCAAGGGCTGCGAGATATTTTATATCGCCATATCCTAATCCTTCATGTCCACGGACCCTGCGGTATAGCCAATAAAGGGCGGCAAACGAGAGATAGCCAGCTATAGCTCCCCAGACAGCCTCGTTGAGATGATGCGGCGCCAGACAGAGATAAAAAAGCAAGCCGCTCCACAGCAGGGGACAGGTGAAGCGGTCTGGCAGCAAGCCGTGACGCAGGTCCTGCTGACATAATACTAGCGTCAATCCGCTATAGCAGAGTAAGAAGGGGAGGGCGGAGAGCATGAGTAACCCCATGATGGTCAATGAACATAGCCTCACTATGCTTATTGGCCCAGCATGGCGCAAAATGCAATTTCCCAGAATGGATGGCGCAATGCAGCTTTATGGACAGCGTTACCGCCTTGCGCAGCGCACTATCGCGAAGACGCGCAAATCCCGGTGATGATTTTCTAAACAGCGCTTGCGTCGCGCCAGAATTTGCGTATAATGCGCGGGCCTGTCAAAGTTGACGGCCGGTTCGATATGAACCCTGATAGTGCTCTTGGCTATCAAACAATGTCCCCAATCGGGGGACTATGTAAGAACGGTTACACTCTCCCATCAATCGTAATGGGTATGAGGAGTAATCATTTCGTCTATAAAATAATTGGAGCTCTGGTCTCATGCAGAACCAAAGAATCCGTATCCGCCTTAAAGCGTTTGATCATCGTCTGATCGATCAATCAACCGCGGAAATCGTCGAGACTGCTAAGCGCACTGGTGCGCAAGTCCGTGGTCCGATCCCGCTGCCGACCCGCAAAGAGCGCTTTACCGTTCTGATCTCCCCGCACGTCAACAAAGATGCGCGTGATCAGTACGAGATTCGCACTCACAAGCGTCTGGTTGACATCGTTGAGCCAACTGAAAAAACCGTTGATGCTCTGATGCGTCTGGATCTGGCTGCCGGTGTAGACGTGCAGATCAGCCTGGGTTAATCAGGTCATCGAGCGATTGAGAGGTTGAAACAATGATTGGTTTAGTCGGTAAAAAAGTGGGCATGACCCGCATCTTCACTGAAGATGGCGTATCTATCCCAGTAACCGTAATCGAAGTTGAAGCAAACCGCGTTACTCAGGTTAAAGACCTGGCTAACGATGGCTACCGCGCAATCCAGGTTACCACCGGTGCTAAAAAAGCTAACCGTGTAACCAAGCCGGAAGCGGGTCACTTCGCTAAAGCTGGCGTTGAAGCTGGCCGTGGTCTGTGGGAATTCCGTCTTGCTGACGGCGAAGAATTCACCGTAGGTCAGGACATTAGCGTTGAACTGTTTGCTGACGTTAAAAAAGTTGACGTAACCGGTACCTCTAAAGGTAAAGGTTTTGCTGGTACCGTTAAGCGCTGGAACTTCCGTACCCAGGACGCTACTCACGGTAACTCCTTGTCTCACCGCGTTCCGGGTTCTATCGGTCAGAACCAGACTCCGGGCAAAGTGTTCAAAGGCAAGAAAATGGCAGGTCAGCTGGGTAATGAGCGTGTAACCGTTCAGAGCCTGGACGTAGTACGTGTTGACGCTGAGCGCAACCTGCTGCTGGTTAAAGGTGCTGTCCCGGGTGCTACCGGTAGCGACCTGATCGTTAAACCAGCTGTGAAGGCGTGAGGAGATAGCAATGGAATTAGTATTGAAAGACGCGCAGAGCGCGCTGACTGTTTCCGAAACTACCTTCGGTCGTGATTTCAACGAAGCGCTGGTACACCAGGTTGTTGTTGCTTATGCAGCTGGTGCGCGTCAGGGCACTCGTGCTCAGAAGACTCGTGCTGAAATCACTGGCTCCGGTAAAAAACCGTGGCGCCAGAAAGGTACCGGCCGTGCGCGTTCTGGTTCTATCAAGAGCCCGATCTGGCGTTCCGGTGGCGTGACCTTCGCTGCTCGTCCGCAGGACCACAGTCAAAAAGTTAACAAGAAGATGTACCGCGGCGCGCTGAAAAGCATTCTGTCCGAACTGGTACGTCAGGATCGTCTGATCGTTGTCGAGAAGTTCTCTGTTGAAGCGCCGAAAACTAAGCTGCTGGCACAGAAACTGAAAGACATGGCTCTGGAAGATGTGCTGATCATCACCGGTGAGCTGGACGAGAACCTGTTCCTGGCCGCACGTAACCTGCACAAGGTTGACGTACGTGATGCGAACGGTATCGACCCGGTTAGCCTGATCGCCTTCGACAAAGTCGTAATGACTGCTGATGCTGTTAAGCAAGTTGAGGAGATGCTGGCATGATTCGTGAAGAACGTCTGCTGAAGGTGCTGCGCGCACCGCACGTTTCTGAAAAAGCGTCTACTGCGATGGAAAAAACAAACACCATCGTTCTCAAAGTTGCTAAAGACGCGACCAAAGCAGAAATCAAAGCTGCTGTGCAGAAACTGTTTGAAGTCGAAGTCGAAGTCGTTAACACCCTGGTTGTTAAAGGGAAAGTTAAACGTCACGGACAGCGTATCGGTCGTCGTAGCGACTGGAAAAAAGCTTACGTCACCCTGAAAGAAGGCCAGAATCTGGACTTCGTTGGCGGCGCTGAGTAAGTCGGAGGAGTAATACAATGGCAGTTGTTAAATGTAAACCGACATCTCCGGGTCGTCGCCACGTCGTTAAAGTGGTTAACCCAGAGCTGCACAAGGGCAAACCTTTTGCTCCGTTGCTGGAAAAAAACAGCAAATCCGGTGGTCGTAACAACAATGGCCGTATCACCACCCGTCATATCGGTGGTGGCCACAAGCAGGCTTACCGTATTGTTGACTTCAAACGCAACAAAGATGGTATCCCGGCAGTTGTTGAACGTCTTGAGTACGATCCGAACCGCTCCGCGAACATCGCGCTGGTTCTGTACAAAGACGGCGAGCGCCGTTACATCCTGGCCCCGAAAGGCCTGAAAGCTGGTGACCAGATTCAGTCTGGCGTTGATGCTGCAATCAAAGCAGGCAACACCCTGCCGATGCGCAATATCCCGGTTGGTTCTACCGTTCATAACGTAGAAATGAAACCAGGTAAAGGCGGTCAGTTGGCACGTTCCGCTGGTACTTACGTTCAGATCGTTGCTCGCGACGGTGCTTATGTCACCCTGCGTCTGCGTTCTGGTGAAATGCGTAAAGTCGAAGCAGACTGCCGCGCTACTCTGGGCGAAGTTGGCAATGCTGAGCATATGCTGCGCGTTCTGGGTAAAGCAGGTGCTGCACGCTGGCGTGGTGTTCGTCCTACCGTTCGCGGTACTGCGATGAACCCAGTAGACCACCCACATGGTGGTGGTGAAGGTCGTAACTTTGGTAAGCACCCGGTATCCCCGTGGGGCCTGCAGACCAAAGGTAAGAAGACCCGCAGCAACAAGCGTACTGATAAATTCATCGTACGTCGCCGTAGCAAATAATTTTAGAGGATAAGCCATGCCACGTTCTCTCAAGAAAGGTCCTTTTATTGACCTGCACTTGCTGAAGAAGGTAGAGAAAGCGGTGGAAAGCGGAGACAAGAAGCCCCTGCGCACTTGGTCCCGTCGTTCAACGATCTTTCCTAACATGATCGGTTTGACCATCGCTGTCCATAATGGTCGTCAGCACGTTCCAGTCTTTGTTTCCGACGAAATGGTTGGTCACAAACTGGGTGAATTCGCACCGACTCGTACTTATCGCGGCCACGCTGCTGATAAAAAAGCGAAGAAGAAATAAGGTAGGAGGAAGAGATGGAAACTTTAGCTCAACATCGCCATGCTCGTTCTTCTGCTCAGAAGGTTCGCCTCGTAGCTGACCTGATTCGCGGTAAGAAAGTGTCGCAGGCCCTGGATATTCTGACCTACACCAACAAAAAAGCTGCTGTACTGGTCAAGAAGGTACTGGAATCTGCCATTGCTAACGCTGAACACAACGATGGCGCTGACATTGATGATCTGAAAGTTGCGAAAATTTTCGTAGACGAAGGCCCGAGCATGAAGCGCATTATGCCGCGTGCTAAAGGTCGTGCAGATCGCATCCTGAAGCGCACCAGCCACATCACTGTGGTTGTGTCCGATCGCTGAGACTCTGGAGACTAGCAATGGGTCAGAAAGTACATCCTAATGGTATTCGCCTGGGTATTGTCAAACCATGGAACTCTACCTGGTTCGCGAACACCAAAGAATTCGCTGACAACCTGGACAGCGATTTTAAAGTACGTCAGTTCCTGACAAAAGAACTGGCTAAAGCGTCTGTATCTCGCATCGTTATCGAGCGTCCGGCTAAGAGCATCCGTGTGACCATTCACACTGCTCGCCCGGGTATCGTTATCGGTAAGAAAGGCGAAGACGTAGAAAAACTGCGCAAGGTCGTAGCGGATATCGCTGGCGTACCTGCACAGATCAATATTGCCGAAGTTCGTAAGCCTGAACTGGACGCTAAATTGGTTGCTGACAGCATCACTTCTCAGCTGGAACGTCGCGTTATGTTCCGTCGTGCGATGAAGCGTGCTGTACAGAACGCAATGCGTCTGGGCGCTAAAGGTATCAAAGTTGAAGTTAGCGGCCGTCTGGGCGGCGCGGAAATCGCACGTACCGAATGGTACCGTGAAGGTCGCGTACCGCTGCACACTCTGCGTGCTGACATCGACTACAACACCTCTGAAGCGCACACCACTTACGGTGTAATCGGCGTTAAGGTATGGATCTTCAAAGGTGAGATCCTGGGTGGTATGGCTGCTGTTGAACAACCGGAACCGGCTGCTCAACCTAAAAAGCAGCAGCGTAAAGGCCGTAAATAAGGAGCGTCGCTGATGTTACAACCAAAGCGTACAAAATTCCGTAAAGTGCACAAAGGCCGCAACCGTGGTCTGGCGCAGGGTACGGATGTTAGCTTCGGCACTTTCGGTCTGAAAGCTGTTGGCCGTGGTCGTCTGACTGCCCGTCAGATCGAAGCAGCACGTCGTGCTATGACCCGTGCAGTTAAGCGTCAAGGTAAGATCTGGATCCGTGTATTCCCGGACAAACCGATCACCGAGAAGCCGCTGGAAGTTCGTATGGGTAAAGGTAAAGGTAACGTGGAGTACTGGGTTGCCTTGATTCAGCCGGGTAAAGTCCTGTATGAAATGGACGGCGTACCGGAAGAGCTGGCCCGTGAAGCATTCGGCCTGGCAGCAGCGAAACTGCCGATCAAAACCACCTTTGTAACTAAGACGGTGATGTAATGAAAGCAAAAGAGCTGCGTGAAAAAAGCGTTGAAGAGCTGAACGCTGAGCTGCTGAACCTGCTGCGTGAGCAGTTCAACCTGCGTATGCAGGCTGCAAGTGGCCAGCTGCAACAGACTCATCTGCTGAAGCAAGTGCGTCGTGATGTTGCACGCGTTAAGACTTTACTGACTCAGAAGGCGGGTGCGTAATGACCGATAAAATCCGTACTCTGCAAGGTCGCGTAGTTAGCGACAAAATGGAGAAATCCATTGTTGTTGCTATCGAACGTATGGTGAAACACCCGGTATACGGCAAATTCATCAAACGTACGACCAAACTGCACGTACATGACGAGAACAACGAATGCGGTATCGGTGACGTGGTTGAAATCCGCGAATGCCGTCCGCTGTCCAAGACTAAGTCCTGGACGCTGGTTCGCGTTGTAGAGAAAGCGGTTCTGTAATAGAGTACGCATTCTCGATACGGATAAACGGCTCAGCGATGAGCCGTTTATTTTTTCTACCCATATCTGGTTTGTGGTGTTATAATGCCGCGCCCTCGATATGGGGCTTTTTAACGACCCTAATTTTCGGGTCTCAGTAGTAGTTGACATTAGCGGAGCACTAAAATGATCCAAGAACAGACTATGCTGAACGTCGCCGACAACTCCGGTGCACGTCGCGTAATGTGTATCAAGGTTCTGGGTGGCTCGCACCGTCGCTACGCAGGCGTAGGCGACATCATCAAGATCACCATCAAGGAAGCAATTCCACGTGGTAAGGTCAAAAAAGGTGATGTGCTGAAGGCGGTAGTGGTGCGCACCAAGAAGGGTGTTCGTCGCCCGGACGGTTCTGTCATTCGCTTCGATGGTAATGCATGCGTTATTCTTAACAATAACAGCGAGCAGCCTATCGGTACGCGTATTTTTGGGCCGGTAACTCGTGAACTTCGTACCGAGAAGTTCATGAAAATTATCTCTCTGGCACCAGAAGTACTCTAAGGAGCGAATCATGGCAGCTAAAATCCGTCGTGATGACGAAGTTATCGTGTTAACCGGTAAAGATAAAGGTAAACGCGGTAAAGTAAAAAATGTCCTGTCTTCCGGCAAGGTCATTGTTGAAGGTATCAACCTGGTTAAGAAACATCAGAAGCCGGTTCCGGCCCTGAACCAACCAGGCGGCATTGTAGAGAAAGAAGCAGCTATTCAGATCTCTAACCTTGCTATCTTCAACGCGGCAACCGGCAAGGCTGACCGTGTAGGCTTTAGATTCGAAGACGGCAAAAAAGTCCGTTTCTTCAAATCTAATAGCGAAACTATCAAGTAATTTGGAGTAGTACGATGGCGAAACTGCATGATTACTACAAAGACGAAGTAGTCGCTAAACTCATGACTGAGTTTAACTACAATTCTGTCATGCAAGTCCCTCGGGTCGAGAAGATCACCCTGAACATGGGTGTTGGTGAAGCGATCGCTGACAAGAAACTGCTGGATAACGCAGCAGCTGACCTGACAGCAATCTCCGGTCAAAAACCGCTGATCACCAAAGCACGCAAATCAGTTGCAGGCTTCAAAATCCGTCAGGGCTATCCGATCGGCTGTAAAGTAACTCTGCGCGGCGAGCGCATGTGGGAGTTCTTTGAGCGCCTGATCACTATTGCTGTACCGCGTATCCGTGACTTCCGTGGCTTGTCCGCTAAGTCTTTCGACGGTCGTGGTAACTACAGCATGGGTGTCCGTGAGCAGATCATCTTCCCAGAAATCGACTACGATAAAGTCGACCGCGTTCGTGGTTTGGATATTACCATTACCACTACTGCGAAATCTGATGAAGAAGGCCGCGCTCTGCTGGCTGCCTTTGACTTCCCGTTCCGCAAGTAAGGTAGGGTTACTTAATGGCTAAGCAATCAATGAAAGCACGCGAAGTAAAGCGCGTGGCTTTAGCTGATAAATTCTTCGCTAAACGCGCTGAACTGAAAGCTATCATCTCTGATGTGAACGCAACCGACGAAGATCGTTGGAACGCTGTTCTCAAGCTGCAGACTCTGCCGCGTGATTCCAGCCCGTCTCGTCAGCGTAATCGCTGCCGTCAAACAGGTCGTCCGCATGGTTTCCTGCGGAAGTTCGGGTTGAGCCGTATTAAGGTCCGTGAAGCCGCTATGCGCGGTGAAATCCCGGGTCTGAAAAAGGCTAGCTGGTAATTGTCACCAATTGAATCACGGGAGTAAAGACAGATGAGCATGCAAGATCCGATCGCGGATATGCTGACCCGTATCCGTAACGGTCAGGCCGCGAATAAAGCTGCGGTCACCATGCCTTCCTCCAAGCTGAAAGTGGCAATTGCCAACGTGCTGAAGGAAGAAGGCTTTATTGAAGATTTTAAAGTTGAAGGCGACATCAAGCCGGAACTGGAACTGACTCTTAAGTATTTCCAGGGTAAAGCTGTTGTAGAAAGCATTCAGCGTGTCAGCCGCCCAGGTCTGCGCATCTACAAACGTAAAGATGAGCTGCCGAAAGTTATGGCGGGTCTGGGTATCGCAGTTGTTTCTACCTCTAAAGGTGTTATGACTGATCGTGCAGCGCGCCAGGCTGGTCTTGGTGGCGAAATTATCTGCTACGTAGCCTAATCGGAGGAAAAAATGTCTCGTGTTGCTAAAGCACCGGTCGTTGTTCCTGCCGGCGTTGATGTTAAAGTCAACGGTCAGGTTATTACGATCAAAGGTAAAAATGGCGAGCTGACTCGTACTCTCAACGATGCTGTTGAAGTTAAACATGCAGATAATGCTCTGACCTTCGGTCCGCGTGATGGTTACGTAGACGGATGGGCTCAGGCTGGTACCGCGCGTGCCCTGCTGAACTCAATGGTTATCGGTGTTACCGAAGGCTTCACTAAAAAGCTTCAGCTGGTTGGTGTAGGCTATCGTGCAGCGGTTAAAGGGGATGTAGTAAACCTGGCTTTAGGTTTCTCTCATCCTGTTGAACACAAGCTGCCGGCCGGTATCACTGCAGAATGTCCGACTCAAACTGAAATCGTGCTGAAAGGCGCTGATAAGCAGGTGATCGGCCAGGTTGCAGCAGATCTGCGCGCCTACCGTCGTCCTGAGCCTTATAAAGGCAAGGGTGTTCGTTACGCCGACGAAGTCGTGCGTACCAAAGAGGCTAAGAAGAAGTAAGGTAACACTATGGATAAGAAATCTGCTCGTATCCGTCGTGCGACCCGCGCACGCCGCAAGCTCCAGGAGCTGGGTGCAACTCGCCTGGTGGTACATCGTACCCCGCGTCATATTTACGCACAGGTAATTGCTCCGAATGGTTCTGAAGTTCTGGTAGCTGCTTCTACTGTAGAAAAAGCTATCTCTGAACAACTGAAGTACACCGGTAACAAAGACGCGGCCGCAGCTGTGGGTAAAGCTGTTGCTGAACGCGCTCTGGAAAAAGGCATCAAAGATGTTTCCTTTGACCGTTCCGGGTTCCAATATCATGGTCGTGTCCAGGCACTGGCAGATGCTGCCCGTGAAGCTGGCCTTCAGTTCTAAGGTAGAGGTGTAAGATGGCTCACATCGAAAAACAAGCTGGCGAACTGCAGGAAAAGCTGATCGCGGTAAACCGCGTATCTAAAACCGTTAAAGGTGGTCGTATTTTCTCCTTCACAGCTCTGACTGTTGTTGGCGATGGTAACGGTCGCGTTGGTTTTGGTTACGGTAAAGCGCGTGAAGTTCCAGCAGCGATCCAGAAAGCGATGGAAAAAGCCCGTCGCAATATGATTAACGTCGCGCTGAACAACGGCACCCTGCAACACCCGGTTAAAGGTGTTCACACGGGTTCTCGTGTATTCATGCAGCCAGCTTCCGAAGGTACCGGTATCATCGCCGGTGGTGCAATGCGCGCCGTTCTGGAAGTTGCTGGGGTTCATAACGTTCTGGCTAAAGCATACGGTTCCACCAACCCGATCAACGTGGTTCGTGCAACTATTGATGGCCTGGAAAATATGAATTCTCCAGAAATGGTCGCTGCCAAGCGTGGTAAATCCGTTGAAGAAATTCTGGGGAAATAAACCATGGCAAAGACTATTAAAATTACTCAAACCCGCAGTGCAATCGGTCGTCTGCCGAAACACAAGGCAACACTGCTTGGCCTGGGTCTGCGTCGTATTGGTCACACCGTAGAGCGCGAGGATACTCCTGCTGTTCGTGGTATGGTCAACGCGGTTTCCTTCATGGTTAAAGTTGAGGAGTAAGAGATGCGTTTAAATACTCTGTCTCCGGCCGAAGGCTCCAAAAAGGCGGGTAAACGCCTGGGTCGTGGTATCGGTTCTGGCCTCGGTAAAACCGGTGGTCGTGGTCACAAAGGTCAGAAGTCTCGTTCTGGCGGTGGCGTACGTCGCGGTTTCGAGGGTGGTCAGATGCCTCTGTACCGTCGTCTGCCGAAATTCGGCTTCACTTCTCGTAAAGCGATGATCACCGCAGAGATCCGTCTCTCCGATCTGGCTCACGTAGAAGGCGATGTAGTAGACCTGAACGCGCTGAAAGCGGCTAACATTATCGGCGTCCAGATCGAGTTCGCGAAAGTGATCCTGTCTGGTGAAGTAGCTCGTCCGGTAACTGTTCGTGGCCTGCGTGTGACTAAAGGTGCTCGTGCTGCTATCGAAGCTGCTGGCGGTAAAATTGAGGAATAAGTAGCAGATGGCTAAACAACCGGGATTAGATTTTCAAAGTGCCAAAGGTGGCCTTGGCGAGCTGAAACGCAGACTTCTGTTTGTGGTCGGTGCGCTGATAGTGTTCCGTATTGGCTCTTTTATTCCGATCCCTGGTATTGATGCCGCTGTACTTGCCAAACTGCTTGAGCAACAGCGAGGCACCATCATTGAAATGTTCAACATGTTCTCTGGTGGTGCTCTCAGCCGTGCTTCTATCTTTGCACTGGGGATTATGCCGTACATCTCGGCATCTATCATCGTGCAACTGCTGACGGTGGTTTACCAACCGCTGGCAGAACTGAAGAAAGAAGGGGAGTCTGGTCGTCGTAAGATCAGCCAGTACACCCGCTACGGTACTCTGGTGCTGGCGATATTCCAGTCGATCGGTATTGCTACCGGTCTGCCGAATATGCCTGGTATGCAGGGCCTGGTGATTAATCCAGGCTTTGCGTTCTATTTCACCGCTGTTGTAAGTCTGGTCACAGGGACTATGTTCCTGATGTGGCTCGGCGAACAGATCACTGAGCGCGGTATCGGTAACGGTATCTCGATCCTGATCTTCGCCGGGATCGTTGCGGGACTCCCGCCGGCCATCGCCCATACTATCGAGCAAGCGCGTCAAGGCGACCTGCACTTCCTCCTGTTGCTGTTGGTTGCAGTATTAGTATTTGCAGTGACCTTCTTTGTTGTATTCGTTGAACGTGGTCAACGCCGCATTGTGGTAAACTACGCGAAACGGCAGCAGGGTCGTCGTGTCTATGCTGCACAGAGCACACATTTACCGCTGAAAGTGAATATGGCGGGGGTAATCCCGGCAATCTTCGCTTCCAGTATTATACTGTTCCCGGCAACCATCACGTCATGGTTCGGGGGTGGTACTGGTTGGAACTGGCTGACAACAATTTCGCTGTATTTGCAGCCTGGGCAACCGCTTTATGTGTTACTCTATGCGTCTGCAATCATCTTCTTCTGTTTCTTCTACACGGCGTTGGTTTTCAACCCGCGTGAAACAGCAGATAACCTGAAGAAGTCCGGTGCATTTGTACCAGGAATTCGTCCGGGAGAGCAAACGGCGAAGTATATCGATAAAGTGATGACTCGCCTGACTCTGGTTGGTGCGTTGTATATTACTTTTATCTGCCTGATCCCGGAGTTCATGCGTGACGCGATGAAAGTGCCGTTCTACTTCGGTGGAACATCGCTGCTTATCGTTGTTGTCGTGATTATGGACTTTATGGCTCAAGTGCAAACTCTGATGATGTCCAGTCAGTATGAGTCTGCATTGAAGAAGGCGAACCTGAAAGGCTACGGCCGTTAAAACTGGTCGCCCGAGAAGTTACGGAGAGTAAAAATGAAAGTTCGTGCTTCCGTCAAGAAATTATGCCGTAACTGCAAAATCGTTAAGCGTGATGGCGTCATCCGTGTGATTTGCAGTGCCGAGCCGAAGCATAAACAGCGCCAAGGCTGATTTATTCGCATATTTTTCTTGCAAAGTTGGATTGAGCTGGCTAGATTAGCCAGCCAATCTTTTGTATGTCTGTACGTTTCCATTTGAGTATCCTGAAAACGGGCTTTTCAGCATGGTACGTACATATTAAATAGTAGGAGTGCATAGTGGCCCGTATAGCAGGCATTAACATTCCTGATCACAAACATACCGTAATCGCTTTAACCGCTATTTTCGGTATCGGCAAAACCCGTTCTAAAGCTATCTGCGCTGAAACGGGCATCGCTGAAAATGTTAAGATCAGTGAGCTGTCTGAAGAACAAATTGATATTCTGCGTGAAGCAGTAGGTAAATTTGTCGTTGAAGGTGATCTGCGCCGTGAAATCACCCTGAGCATCAAGCGTCTGATGGACCTTGGTTGCTACCGTGGTTTACGCCATCGTCGTGGTCTTCCGGTTCGCGGTCAGCGTACCAAGACCAACGCACGTACCCGTAAGGGTCCGCGTAAACCGATCAAGAAATAATCGGGGTGATTGAATAATGGCAAAGGCACCAGTTCGTGCACGTAAGCGTGTAAGAAAACAAGTCTCTGATGGCGTGGCTCATATCCATGCTTCTTTTAACAACACCATCGTTACTATTACTGATCGTCAGGGTAACGCACTGGGTTGGGCAACAGCCGGTGGTTCCGGTTTCCGTGGTTCTCGCAAATCCACTCCGTTTGCAGCTCAGGTTGCAGCAGAGCGTTGCGCAGAAGCCGTAAAAGAATACGGCATCAAGAATCTGGAAGTTATGGTCAAAGGTCCGGGTCCGGGTCGCGAATCTACCATTCGTGCACTGAACGCCGCTGGTTTCCGCATCACTAATATTACTGATGTGACTCCGATCCCTCATAACGGTTGTCGTCCGCCGAAGAAACGTCGCGTATAACGCTACGTTTTCCAGGTTAGTTGGAGAAAGAAAATGGCAAGATATTTGGGTCCTAAGCTCAAGCTGAGCCGTCGTGAGGGCACCGACTTATTCCTTAAGTCTGGCGTTCGCGCGATCGATACCAAGTGTAAAATTGAACAAGCTCCTGGCCAGCACGGTGCGCGTAAACCGCGTCTGTCTGACTATGGTGTGCAGTTGCGTGAAAAGCAAAAAGTTCGCCGTATGTACGGTGTGCTGGAGCGTCAGTTCCGTAACTACTATAAAGAAGCAGCACGTCTGAAAGGCAACACCGGTGAAAACCTGTTGGCTCTGCTGGAAGGTCGTCTGGACAACGTTGTATACCGTATGGGCTTCGGCGCCACTCGTGCTGAAGCACGCCAGCTGGTTAGCCACAAAGCGATTATGGTAAACGGTCGTGTTGTTAACATCGCTTCTTATCAGGTTAAAGCGAATGACGTTGTCAGCATTCGTGAGAAAGCGAAAAAGCAATCTCGCGTGAAAGCCGCTCTGGAGCTGGCTGAGCAGCGTGAAAAGCCAACCTGGCTGGAAGTTGATGCTGGCAAGATGGAAGGTACGTTCAAGCGTCAGCCGGAGCGTTCTGATCTGTCTGCGGACATTAACGAACACCTGATCGTCGAGCTTTACTCCAAGTAAAGCTTAGTACCAAAGAGAGGACACAATGCAGGGTTCTGTGACAGAGTTTCTAAAACCGCGCCTGGTCGATATCGAGCAAGTGAGTTCGACGCACGCCAAGGTGACCCTTGAGCCTTTAGAGCGTGGCTTCGGCCATACTCTGGGTAACGCACTGCGCCGTATTCTGCTCTCATCGATGCCGGGTTGCGCGGTGACCGAGGTTGAGATTGATGGTGTACTGCACGAGTACAGCACCAAAGAAGGCGTTCAGGAAGACATCCTTGAAATCCTGCTCAACCTGAAAGGGCTGGCGGTGAGAGTTCAGGGTAAAGATGAAGTCATCCTTACTTTGAATAAATCTGGCATTGGCCCTGTGACTGCAGCCGACATTACCCACGACGGTGATGTCGAAATCGTCAAGCCGCAGCACGTGATTTGCCACCTGACTGATGAGAACGCTGCTATTAGCATGCGTATCAAAGTTCAGCGCGGTCGCGGTTATGTGCCGGCTTCTGCCCGAATTCATTCGGAAGAAGATGAGCGCCCAATCGGCCGTCTGCTGGTCGACGCCTGCTACAGCCCTGTAGAGCGTATTGCCTACAATGTTGAAGCTGCGCGTGTAGAACAGCGTACCGACCTGGACAAGCTGGTCATCGAAATGGAAACCAACGGCACAATCGATCCTGAAGAGGCGATTCGTCGTGCGGCAACCATTCTGGCTGAACAACTGGAAGCTTTTGTTGACTTACGTGATGTACGTCAGCCAGAAGTGAAAGAAGAGAAACCAGAGTTCGATCCGATCCTGCTGCGCCCTGTTGACGATCTGGAATTGACTGTCCGCTCTGCTAACTGCCTCAAGGCAGAAGCTATCCACTATATCGGTGATCTGGTACAGCGTACCGAGGTTGAGTTGCTGAAAACGCCGAACCTGGGTAAAAAATCTCTTACTGAGATTAAAGACGTGCTGGCTTCCCGTGGACTGTCTCTGGGCATGCGCCTGGAAAACTGGCCACCAGCAAGCATTGCTGACGAGTAACCGGATCACAGGTTAAGGTTTTACTGAGAAGGATAAGGTCATGCGCCATCGTAAGAGTGGTCGTCAACTGAACCGCAACAGCAGCCATCGCCAGGCTATGTTCCGTAACATGGCAGGTTCGCTGGTTCGTCATGAAATCATCAAGACGACCCTGCCGAAAGCGAAAGAACTGCGTCGCGTAGTTGAGCCGCTGATTACTCTTGCCAAGACTGATAGCGTTGCTAATCGTCGTCTGGCATTCGCCCGCACTCGTGATAACGAGATCGTGGCAAAACTGTTTAACGAGCTGGGCCCGCGTTTCGCGAGCCGCGCCGGTGGTTACACTCGCATTCTGAAGTGTGGCTTCCGTGCAGGCGACAACGCGCCGATGGCATACATCGAGCTGGTTGATCGTGCTGAGCCGAAAGCAGAAGCTGCTGCAGAGTAATCTGTAGTAACGTAAAAAAACCCGCCTCGGCGGGTTTTTTTATATCTACCTTATCCCCACTTCACTACACTATCTGTACTCTTTTTGTTCATCCCCGGAGCCGTAGAATGTGGTTACTGGATCAGTGGGCGGAACGCCATATCCTCGATGCCCAAGCTAAAGGTGAGTTCGATTGTTTACCCGGCAGCGGCGAACCGCTGACTCTCGATGACGATTCGCATGTGCCGACGGAGCTGCGGGCAGGCTATCGCCTTCTGAAGAATGCTGGGTGCCTCCCCCCGGAGCTGGAGCAGCGTAGGGAAGCGGTGGCACTGGCTGATTTACTGAAGGGCGTCCGTCAGGACGATCCGCGTCATGCTGAACTCAGTAAACGGCTTGCCTTGCTCGAACTGAAGCTTCGTCAGACTGGCCTGAGCACTGACTTTTTACGCGGTGAGTATGCCGATGCTTTGCTACAAAGAATGAATCAGGAGTAAATATGTATCGTATTGGTGAGCTGGCTAAGCTGGCTGACGTCACGCCAGATACCATCCGTTATTATGAGAAACAGCAAATGATGGATCATGATGTGCGCACCGAAGGGGGATTTCGTCTTTACTCGGATAACGATCTTCAGCGGCTACGCTTTATTCGCTATGCCCGTCAGCTGGGCTTCACACTGGAAGCGATCCGCGAATTGTTGTCGATCCGCATCGATCCAGAGCACCATACCTGCCAGGAATCGAAAGGGATCGTTCAGGCGCGATTAAGCGAAGTTGAGGCACGGATCAAAGAGTTACAGACAATGCGTCGCTCTCTACAGCGGCTTAATGATGCCTGCTGCGGGACTGCGCACAGTAGTGTTTATTGTTCGATCCTCGAGGCCCTTGAACAAGGCGCCAGCAATGGCAGTACTACGGGCCGTTGATTTTTTCATCGCGTGGATCTACACTCGCGCGGAATTCACACATGCACTGGAGTTACTATGAGTCGCTATCAGCATACCAAAGGGCAAATTAAAGATAACGCCATTGAGGCACTTCTCCACGATCCGTTATTCAGGCAGCGCGTTGAGAAAAACAAGAAAGGGAAAGGGAGCTATCAACGTAAAGATAAACATGCAGGAAGGATTGACCGGGAGGCCAGTGGCAAGCAAGCGAATCGCTTTTTTACCACTGGCCTTCTGCTTTCTGTGCTGATTAAGAACGGTTGTTTTGTTCTTTCAGCAGATCGCGAATTTCACTCAACAGGACTTCTTCTTTAGAAGGAGCTGGCGGTGCCGCCGGAGCCTCTTCTTTCTTACGATTTAACTTATTCATCAGTTTGATCGCCATGAAGATGGCAAACGCGACGATGATGAAATCGAAAACGTTCTGAATGAATACCCCATAATGCATCACGACAGCAGGGACATCGCCCTGGGCATCACGTAGCGTGACGGCAAACTGTTTAAAATCGATCCCGCCAATCAACAGGCCGAGTGGTGGCATAATAATATCTGCGACCAGCGATGAAACAATTTTACCGAATGCTGCACCGATGATCACACCCACTGCCAAATCGACAACGTTCCCGCGCATCGCGAATTCGCGAAACTCTTTTAAAAAACTCATTTTATTCTCCTTGTGCCAGCTGACGTTGTAAGTTTAACAAATGTATTTTCATTTGCCATTACCAGTAGATAGTTACCGCAAATTATTAACCTTTGAATAATAAGGGATAATAAAAAGGCGCCTGTCCGGCGCCCTGGGAATTACAGGAAGAAAGGACTTGGCTGGAACAGCCTTTCTACATCGGAAATAAACTTTTTGTCGGTCAAAAACATGATCACATGATCGCCCTGCTCGATCCGCAGATTATTATTCGCGATCATAACGTCGTTGCCACGCACGACGGCGCCGATGATCGTACCTGGCGGAAGCTTGATCTCATCGATCGAACGTCCTACTACCCGCGAGGTGCTTTCATCGCCGTGTGCGACTGCCTCGATCGCTTCGGCAACACCGCGGCGCAGGGAGGAGACGCCGACAATATCGGCTTTACGGACATGGCTGAGGAGTGCGGAAATTGTAGCCTGCTGAGGCGATATCGCAATATCGATGACGCTGCCCTGGACCAGATCAACATAGGCTTTGCGCTGGATCAGCACCATCACTTTTTTCGCCCCCATCCGTTTGGCCAGCATCGCAGACATAATATTTGCTTCGTCATCGTTTGTGACGGCAATAAACAGGTCCACCTGATCAATATGCTCTTCAGCCAGCAGCTCCTGGTCCGATGCATCACCGTAGAAGACGATTGTATGCTGCAGCTTTTCCGCAAGCTCAGCAGCTCGCTGCTGATTACGTTCGATAAGCTTGACGCTGTAATCTTTTTCCAGCTTATGGGCCAGACCCGCACCAATATTGCCGCCGCCGACCAGCATAATACGCTTATACGGCTTTTCCAGTCGCTGCAGCTCACTCATGACTGCGCGAATATGCTGCGAGGCGGCAATAAAGAATACTTCATCGCCGGCTTCCACAATCGTCGAACCCTGTGGGCGAATAGGACGATCGTGGCGGAAAATAGCGGCCACACGCGTATCGATATGCGGCATATGCTCCCGCATGGTGGACAACGCATTCCCTACCAGCGGACCACCGTAATAGGCTTTTACTACGGCGAGGCTGACTTTCCCTTCGGCGAAGTTCACGACCTGAAGCGCGCCAGGATATTCGATCAGGCGGTGAATATTGTCGATGACCAGCTGTTCCGGGGCGATTAAGTGATCGATGGGCACCGCTTCAGAATTGAAGAGTTTATCCGCATCACGAACGTAATCAGGCGCACGAATACGGGCTATACGGTTTGGGGTATTGAATAATGAGTAGGCGACCTGGCAGGCCACCATATTGGTTTCATCCGAACTGGTGACCGCTACCAGCATATCGGCATCATCGGCCCCCGCCTCCCGCAGTACGCGAGGGTGAGAGCCATGTCCCTGGACGACACGCAGGTCGAACTTATCCTGCAGGCTGCGCAGACGGTCGCCATTGGTATCAACCAGCGTAATATCATTGTTCTCGCCGACGAGGTTTTCCGCCAGCGTGCCGCCGACCTGGCCGGCGCCCAGAATAATAATCTTCATCTGCAATGACCCATTAGTTCTGACGTTTGATTAGCTTAGCGTAAAAGAAGCCATCACCTTCTTCCGGGCCCGGCAGATTTTGCTGCCCGGGACTCTCCGGCGTGCCGGTTGCGTGAAGTTCTGCATCCGGGGTTCGCGCGAGGAAGGCGGCAATTTGCTGGCTATTCTCTTCCGGCAGAATAGAACAGGTAGCATACACCAGCGTGCCGCCTGGCTTCAGATGTGGCCAGGTGGCATTCAGGATCTCGGCCTGCAGCTGGGCTAATTCGGCGATATCCCGATCCCGGCGCAACCACTTGATATCAGGATGACGGCGAATGACGCCGGTGGCGGAGCAGGGGGCATCCAGCAGAATACGATCGAACTGTTCGTTGCCACACCACTGCTCAGGGAAGCGACCATCGCCCTGTTTGACTTCGGCTTTCATGCCCAGCCGTTTCAGGTTGTCATAGACGCGTGACAGACGCTGTTCATCAATATCCACCGCCATGACCTGAGCCTGCGGGGCAACCTCCAGAATATGCGTCGTCTTGCCGCCCGGTGCGGCGCAAAGATCGAGAATGCGTTCGCCATTTTCTGGCAGCAGGTATCGCATACAGCCCTGGGCCGAGGCATCCTGGACGGTGACCCAGCCTTCGGCAAAACCTGGCAACGCAAGGACCGGGGCAGGGGTGGCCATACGCACGGCGTCCGGATAGTCAGGATGGGTGAAGCCCTCTAAGCCGGCCTCTTTAAGCAGAGCAAGCCATTCATCCCGGGAATGATGGTTGCGGTTAACGCGCAGCCACATCGGCGGGCGCTGGTTGTTCGCATCGACGATCTCTTGCCACTGCTGCGGCCAGGCCTGCTGCAGGCGTTTCAGCAGCCATTTGGGATGAAGATAGCGGTTTTCATGCTCAGCAAATTCGGCTAATAACGCTTCCTGCTGGCGCTGGAACTGGCGTAGCACGCCGTTGATCAGCCCTTTAAGCTGCGGGCGTTTAATGGCCACCGCGCCTTCTACCGTTTCCGCCAGTGCGGCATGCGGAGGAATACGGGTATAGAGCAACTGATAAAGTCCAACCATGATCAGAAAATGCACGGTGCGCTGTTTGCCGGTCATCGGACGCGCCATCAGCTTGTTGATAAGCCACTCAAGCTGACTGAGCGTACGCAGTACGCCAAAGCACAGCTCCTGCAACAGCGCTTTGTCTTTATCGCTGACTTTCTGCTGCAGAGGGGGCAGAACGTTACTCAAAGACTGACCTTGTTCAACCACTTGCTCGATAGCCTGGGCGGCCAGACTGCGTAAATTTATTTTGTTTTTCATAAGCGCAAAAATAAAAATGCCCGGCTAACCCGGGCCTTAGAAGAGACGACCGTCAGTCGAGACGGGTACCTGGGATGAACCACTCCCGGCGGGAATTGAGTAAGTCCTGCGAGCTCATCGCTTTTTTACCCGCGGGCTGTAGTGATTCCAGACTGAGGATCCCATCACCGGTGGCGACCTGGATACCCTGTTTGGTTGCTGCCACTATCGTTCCCGGCTCGGTGTGCGTGGCTTCGGCAATAACCGATGCCCGCCAGACTTTGACTGGCTGCCCGTCAATCTCAAGCCAGCTCATTGGCCACGGATTAAACGCCCGGATGCAACGTTCCAGCTGTGCAGCGGAAAGCGACCAGTCGATGCGGGCCTCTTCTTTACTCAGCTTCTCGGCATAACTGACGAGTGACTCGTCCTGGACTTCAGGCTGCGCCGTCCCGTTTGCCAGTTGCGCTAAGGTTGTCAGCAGTCCCTGTGGGCCGAGATCGGCCAGCTTATCGTACAGGCTGCCGCTGGTATCCTCAGCGGTAATGGGGCAGGAAAGCTTATACAGCATGTCACCCGTATCAAGGCCGACGTCCATCTGCATGATGGTCACGCCGGTTTCACTATCGCCCGCCCACAGTGAACGCTGGATCGGCGCGGCGCCACGCCAGCGCGGCAGCAGGGAGCCATGAACGTTGATACAGCCCAGACGCGGCATGTCAAGCACCGTTTTTGGCAGAATCAGACCATACGCCACCACCACCATGATATCGGCGCCCAAATCGGCGACGAGCTGTTGGTTCTCCTGCGGACGAAGAGACGATGGCTGGAATACGGGGACGTCATGGGCTTCAGCCAGCACTTTTACCGGGCTCGGCATCAATTTTTTGCCGCGTCCCGCGGGACGGTCTGGCTGAGTAAACACGCCAACGACCTGATGTTCAGACGACAACAACGCGTCAAGATGACGCGCTGCAAAATCGGGGGTGCCGGCGAAAATGATACGTAGTGAATGTGACACGGTATTCCTTGTTATCAGGCACGGGAACGTAAACGATCCAGTTTCTCAACCTTCTGACGAATGCGCTGTTGTTTGAGCGGTGACAGATAGTCAATAAACAGTTTGCCAACCAGGTGATCCATTTCATGCTGGATACAGATAGCCAGCAGGCCATCGGCCTCCAGCTCAAACGGCTTACCGTCGCGATCCAGCGCACGGATCTTCACTTTTTCCGCACGGGGTACCAGAGCACGCTGTTCCGGAATGGACAAGCAGCCTTCTTCAATACCTGTTTCGCCGTCTTTTTCCAGCAACTCCGGGTTGATTAACACCAGCCGCTCTTCACGGTTTTCCGACACATCGATAACGATGATGCGCTGATGGATATCGACCTGGGTTGCGGCCAGACCGATGCCTTCCTCGGCGTACATGGTGTCGAACATATCATCGACGATACGCTGAATTTCCGCATTCACTTCTTTGACCGGCTCGGCGACTTTGCGAAGGCGCTCGTCCGGAATATGTAACACTTGCAAAACTGCCATAAAGTTCCAGAGTCGTATTCAGGAGTTGATAAGATTATTAGCTCTATTCTAGACAAAACCCCCTGCAATTGACAGTCTCACTGTCCAATCGCAAAGATTGTCAATGCCGCTTATGGCAGGGGGTAAGGATGACGCCCGACGAGATTTGGCTGCGGCTGATGAAGGTCAGTAATTTGTATGGCGACAGGATGCTGGATATCGCGCAGCGGTTATGCGCAGCCGCTTCCGTTGATAGTGAAGCGCTGCATGCCGTTGGGATGACGGCGGCGCAGGCGAAGCCATTTTTACGGTTTGACGAGCGTGAGCTTGACGAGACGCGGCGCTGGCTGGAACACCCGGATCATCATCTGTTACGGGCCGACGATCCGCGCTATCCGTTGCGGCTAAGGGCTATCGCTGATTACCCCGGCGCGTTGCTGGTCAGTGGCGACCCCGCCCTGCTTCACAGCGCGCAGCTTGCCGTTATTGGCAGCCGTTTGCACTCCTGGTATGGCGCTCGCTGGGGAAAACTGTTCAGCGAAACGCTGGCGCGTAGAGGGATCACTATCACCAGTGGGCTGGCGTTAGGCATTGATGGGGTCGCGCACCGCGGGGCGCTGGCCGTAGAGGGGAAAACCATCGCGGTGCTGGGCAACGGGCTGGAACAGATCTATCCGCGGCGCCATGCAAACCTCGCCCAACAGGTCATCGACAATGGCGGTACGCTGGTATCTGAGTTTCCACTCATTACGCCGCCGCTTCCCGCTCATTTTCCCCGACGTAACCGTATTATCAGCGGCTTAAGTCTGGGCGTGCTGGTGATTGAGGCGGCGTTGAGAAGCGGATCGTTGGTCACCGTCCGCTGCGCCCTGGAGCAGGGAAGAGATGTGTTCGCCCTGCCAGGCCCGATTGGTAACCCGGGATCTGAAGGCCCGCACTGGTTAATCAAGCAAGGCGCGGTACCAGTGACCTCGCCAGAGGATATCGTGGAGTACTGGCAAACCGAGCTGGCCTGGCTTACTGATACGTCTGATTCGATAAATAATTGCGCCGATCAGCCGTCTGTAGCATTGCCATTTCCGGAGCTCCTGGCTAACGTAGGAGATGAGGTAACACCTGTTGACGTTGTCGCTGAACGTGCCGGCCAATCTGTGCCAGTAACCGTAGCTCAGCTACTTGAACTGGAGTTAGCAGGCTGGATCGCAGCTGTACCCGGCGGCTATGTCCGATTAAGGAGGGCAAGCCATGTTCGACGTACTCATGTATTTGTTTGAAACTTACATCCATAACGAAGCAGAAATGCGCGTGGATCAGGACAAACTGACGCGGGATCTTACCGATGCGGGTTTCGAGCGGGAAGATATCTATAACGCGTTAATGTGGCTCGAGAAACTGGCTGATTATCAGGAAGGTCTCGTTGAACCCATGCAGCTCGCTTCCGACCCGCTGTCGCTTCGGGTGTATACCGAAGAAGAGTGCCAGCGTCTGGATGCCAGTTGCCGTGGATTTTTACTCTTCCTCGAGCAAATTCAGGTGTTGAACCTCGAAACGCGAGAAATGGTGATAGAGCGCGTACTGGCGCTGGATACGGCAGAATTTGAACTGGAAGACCTGAAATGGGTCATCCTGATGGTACTGTTCAACATTCCGGGCTGTGAAAACGCCTATCAGCAAATGGAAGAATTACTCTTCGAAGTAAATGAAGGTATGCTGCATTAATCTTTTTGCAGCAACATCGAGTTGTTATGACCAAATCAGCACTGTTTTCGGTGCGTAAAAATGAGCCCTGCCCGCAGTGCGGGGCTGAACTGGTGATCCGTTCCGGGAAACATGGCCCGTTTCTCGGCTGTTCACATTATCCGGACTGTGACTATATCCGTCCCCTGAAAAGTCAGGCGGACGGTCATATCGTTAAGGTGCTGGAGGGACAGGAGTGCCCATCGTGCGGCGCTGTCATGGTGTTACGCCAGGGGCGCTTTGGTATGTTTATCGGCTGCAGTCGCTATCCCGAATGCGAACATACCGAGCTGATTGATAAACCCGATGAGACCGCTATTGCCTGTCCACAATGCGGACAGGGTCATCTGGTCCAGCGTCGCTCGCGTTTCGGTAAAACCTTTCATTCCTGCGATCGCTACCCTGATTGCCAGTTCGTTATCAATTTTAAACCGGTAGCGGGCGAATGCCCTGAATGCCATTACCCGCTATTAATAGAAAAGAAAACGGCGCAGGGCGTTAAACGCTTTTGCGCCAGTAAACAATGTGGAAAGCCGATCCCGGCGGAATAAATCAGTGAACAATAACCTGCCCTCAGAAACCGTCGCCCATGCCGTGGCGGTACTGAAAAATGAACATGTCATCGCCTACCCCACGGAAGCCGTTTTTGGCGTTGGCTGCGATCCAGACAGCAAAACGGCCGTCATGCGCCTGCTGGAGTTGAAGCAGCGTCCTGTTGACAAGGGATTGATCCTTATCGCCGCCAGCTTTGAGCAGTTGAAGCCTTATGTTGATGATTCACGGTTAAGTGACTCGCAGCGGGACGCTATCTTTTCCTGCTGGCCAGGACCGGTGACGTTCGTATTCCCTGCGCGTCCCGAAACGCCGCGCTGGCTGACGGGGCGTTTTGATTCGCTGGCCGTACGCGTGACTAACCATCCGCTGGTGATTGAATTGTGCGAAGCTTACGGAAAACCGCTGGTCTCGACGAGCGCCAATCTCACCGGGCAGCCACCGTGTCGTACCACCGTAGAGGTCCATGCTCAGTTTGGTGACAGCTTCCCGGTCGTGGATGGCGCCACGGGGGGACGGCAAAATCCTTCTGAAATTCGTGATGCCCTGACGGGTGAACTGTTCCGCCAGGGGTGAACCATGGAAACCTACGCTGTTTTTGGTAATCCGATCGCGCACAGCAAGTCGCCTTCCATTCATCAGCTTTTTGCCCGCCAGTTAGGGATTACTCATCCTTATGGACGTGTGCTGGCGCCGCTGGACGATTTTGTCTCTTCTCTGAATCAGTTCTTTGCAGAAGGAGGAAAGGGGGCCAACGTCACCGTTCCTTTTAAAGAGGAAGCTTTTGCACGCGCTGACGAGCTGACAGAACGCGCTGCGCTGGCGGGAGCAGTAAACACCCTGAAACGGCTGGAAGATGGCCGTTTACTGGGGGACAACACCGACGGTATTGGCCTCCTGAGCGATCTGGAACGCCTGGGGTTCATTAAGCCGCGCCAGCGGATCCTGCTTGTAGGTGCTGGTGGCGCATCACGCGGGGTGCTTTTGCCACTTCTGTCGCTGGAATGTGCCGTCACGATCGTGAATCGCACCTATTCTCGTGCCCATGAGTTAGCCACTCTCTTCGCCCATACCGGGAGCGTCAGCGCAAGGGAGATGGATACCTTATCCGGGGAAACATTCGATCTGATCATCAATGCGACGTCCAGTGGAATAGACGGTGATGTACCGGCTATCCCGACATCTGTTGTCAACGCTGACGTGTATTGCTATGACATGTTTTACCAGAAAGGGCCGACACCGTTTCTTCAGTGGTGCCAGCAGCATGGCGCAACCCGCTGTGCTGATGGGCTGGGAATGCTGGTGGCGCAAGCCGCCCATGCTGTTCTGCTATGGCACGGCGTCCTGCCGGCTATCGCTCCCGTCATCGAAACGTTGCAGCGGGAACTGAATGCATGAATCAGGCGATTCAGTTTCCTGATCGGGAATCATGGGATGACGAACGGCAGGGCGTGGTTTTTCCTGCGCTGGTCAATGGGATGCAATTAACCTGCGCAATTTCAGGGCAGATCCTGCAGCAGCGTTTTGGCGCAGAGGGGCCAGCGCAGTGGCTGGCCGCCTTCCAGGAACATCGTTGGGATCTAGAGGAAGAGGCGGAAGCATTGATCCGCGATGGTCAGGAAGATGTTCAGGGCTGGATCTGGTTATCCTGATCCAGGTATTCATTTTTCCATTTTACATAGTTATTTGCTGAATACTTGAGACCTTCCCGTTCCGTCTCCGTCAGGGGGCGGATCTGTTTGACCGGATTGCCGAAGTAAAGGTAGCCGCTTTCCAGCTGTTTGTTCTGCGGTACCAAACTGCCTGCACCAATCATGACGTCATCGCCAACCACGACACCATCTAACAAGATCGAACCCATACCAACCAGTACGCGGTTGCCGATAGTGCAGCCGTGCAGCATCACTTTATGACCAACAGTCACATCCTCACCAATGATCAGCGGATTTCCCTCCGGCTTATAAGAGGACTTATGGGTCACATGGAGAACGCTACCGTCCTGAATATTGCTGCGTTGTCCTATTGATACATAGTTGACGTCGCCACGAATGGCCACCAGAGGCCAGACGCTGACATCATCGGCAATTCTGACATCACCAATGACGACGCTGGATGCATCAATCATGACGCGAAGACCGATTTGTGGGAAAAATGCTTTATAGGGGCGCAGCTGAGCAGACATATAGACCTCAAAATACGGGAACGTAAGAAGACTTTGGTGGCTTTTATCTCCGTGTGCAACCCCTGAAAACGGTGAAAATTGAGCAAATCGTGCAATTACGCGACGAAAAGGGTGAAAAATCACCATTCAGAAAAAAAGATCGAAAAAAGGCTTGTGCAAAAAAATGGGATCCCTATAATGCGCTCCCACTGACACGGCAGATGTGAATCACTTCACACAAACAGCCGGTTCGGTTGAAGAGAAAAATCCTGAAATTCAGGGTTGACTCTGAAAGAGGAAAGCGTAATATACGCCACCTCGCGACAGAGCGCTAAAGCGCGTCGCAACTGCTCTTTAACAATTTATCAGACAATCTGTGTGGGCACTCAAAGTGACATGGATTCTTAACGTCCTCGGACGAAAAATGAATACCAAGTCTCTGAGTGAACATACGTAATTCATTACGAAGTTTAATTCACGAGCATCAAACTTAAATTGAAGAGTTTGATCATGGCTCAGATTGAACGCTGGCGGCAGGCCTAACACATGCAAGTCGAGCGGTAGCACAGAGAGCTTGCT
>NZ_PIOK01000015.1:0-34757 GCF_002810515.1 Klebsiella sp. D-Nf1 | reverse complement strand
AGCAAGCTCTCTGTGCTACCGCTCGACTTGCATGTGTTAGGCCTGCCGCCAGCGTTCAATCTGAGCCATGATCAAACTCTTCAATTTAAGTTTGATGCTCGTGAATTAAACTTCGTAATGAATTACGCATGTTCACTCAGAGACTTGGTATTCATTTTTCGTCCGAGGACGTTAAGAATCCATGTCACTTTGAGTGCCCACACAGATTGTCTGATAAATTGTTAAAGAGCAGTTGCGACGCGCTTTAGCGCTCTGTCGCGAGGTGGCGTATATTACGCTTTCCTCTTTCAGAGTCAACCCTGAATTTCAGGATTTTTCTCTTCAACCGAACTGGCTGTTTGTGTGAAGTGATTCACATCCGCCGTGTCGATGGAGGCGCATTATAGGGAGTTCTCGAGCGCCTGCAATAGAAAAATGGCAGAAAAATGACTGACTGCTGCATTCCCCAGCAAAACCCCGCTTTATACCCTTTTACACACAGAATTATCCACAGAAGCGCGATGAAAGGGCGACAAAAGCCCGGTGGGTCAGCTTCTATATAAAGAAGAAACGGTGGCTGAAAGAGAAAGATAAAAATTCGCGAGCGTTGCGCAAACGTTTTCGTTACAATGCCGCGCTATGACACGGATGCCCGGTTGGGTGCGTTAGGTGAGTTTTTAGGCAAAAACTCACCTAACGCTCTCTGTAATGTTCAAATCCTGGGGATTTAATACCATGCAACAACGTCGTCCAGTCCGCCGCGCTCTGCTCAGTGTTTCTGACAAGGCCGGTATCGTCGAATTCGCGCAGGCGCTTTCCGCTCGTGGTGTCGAGCTGCTGTCCACCGGCGGCACCGCCCGCCTGCTGGCAGATAAAGGCCTGCCGGTTACCGAAGTCTCTGACTACACCGGTTTCCCGGAAATGATGGATGGACGCGTGAAGACCCTGCATCCGAAAGTACACGGCGGCATCCTCGGTCGTCGCGGTCAGGATGATGGCATCATGCAGCAGCACGGTATCGCGCCTATCGATATGGTGGTCGTTAACCTCTACCCATTTGCCCAGACCGTCGCTCGTGAAGGATGCTCGCTGGAAGACGCGGTGGAAAACATTGATATCGGCGGCCCGACCATGGTGCGCTCCGCAGCGAAGAACCATAAAGACGTCGCTATCGTAGTGAAGAGCAGCGACTATGACGCCATCATTAATGAGATGGACGCCAACGAAGGCTCCCTGACGCTGAACACCCGCTTCGACCTCGCCATTAAAGCCTTCGAACATACCGCCGCTTACGACAGCATGATCGCTAACTACTTCGGCAGCATGGTCCCGGCCTATCACGGTGAAAGCAAAGAAGCCGCTGGCCGCTTCCCGCGCACCCTGAATCTGAACTTCATTAAGAAGCAGGATATGCGCTACGGCGAAAACAGCCACCAGCAAGCTGCCTTCTATATAGAAGAGAATGTAAAAGAAGCCTCCGTAGCGACCGCCACTCAGTTGCAGGGCAAAGCGCTCTCCTATAACAACATTGCCGATACCGATGCGGCGCTGGAGTGCGTGAAAGAGTTCAATGAGCCAGCCTGCGTGATCGTTAAGCACGCTAACCCATGCGGCGTTGCCGTCAGCGACTCGATCCTCGATGCCTACGATCGCGCCTATAAAACTGACCCAACCTCCGCCTTCGGCGGCATCATCGCCTTTAACCGCGAGCTGGATGCGGAAACCGCGCAGGCGATCATCTCTCGCCAGTTCGTCGAAGTGATCATCGCACCGTCCGCCAGCGAAGAAGCGCTGAAGATCACCGCCGCGAAGCAGAACGTCCGCGTACTGGTCTGCGGCCAGTGGGATGCCCGCGTTGCCGGCCTCGATTTCAAACGTGTCAATGGCGGCCTGCTGGTTCAGGACCGCGATCTCGGCATGGTCACCGCGGGCGAACTGCGCGTAGTCAGCAAACGTCAGCCGAGCGAGCAGGAACTGCGCGATGCGCTGTTCTGCTGGAAAGTAGCGAAATTCGTCAAATCCAACGCCATCGTCTATGCCAAAAATAATATGACCATCGGGATAGGCGCCGGTCAGATGAGCCGCGTCTACTCGGCGAAAATTGCCGGGATTAAAGCCGGTGACGAAGGTCTGGAAGTGAAAGGTTCCGCCATGGCCTCTGACGCCTTCTTCCCGTTCCGCGACGGCATTGATGCCGCAGCCGCAGTGGGCATCACCTGTGTGATCCAGCCGGGCGGCTCTATCCGCGACGACGAAGTGATTGCCGCCGCTGACGAACATGGTATCGCCATGATCTTCACCGACATGCGCCACTTCCGCCATTAATTCACGGAGCTACAGATGAAAGTATTAGTAATCGGCAACGGCGGGCGTGAGCACGCGCTGGCCTGGAAAGCGGCCCAGTCGCCGCTGGTTGATACCGTCTACGTCGCGCCGGGCAACGCAGGTACCGCGCTGGAGCCGTCGCTGCAAAACGTCGCCATCGGCGTTACCGATATTCCGGCGCTGCTTCGCTTTGCGCAGGATGAGAACATCGATCTGACGATCGTTGGCCCGGAAGCGCCGCTGGTCATTGGCGTGGTGGACGCATTCCGTGCCGCAGGGCTGACCATCTTCGGGCCAACCGAAGGCGCCGCGCAGCTGGAAGGCTCAAAAGCCTTCACCAAAGATTTCCTCGCTCGTCATCATATCCCGACGGCGGAATACCAGAACTTCACCGAGGTTGAGCCTGCGCTGGCTTATCTGCGCGAGAAAGGCGCGCCGATCGTCATCAAAGCTGACGGTCTGGCAGCGGGTAAAGGCGTTATCGTGGCGATGACCCTTGAGGAAGCTGAGGCGGCGGTCAAAGATATGCTGGCCGGCAACGCCTTTGGCGATGCAGGCCACCGCATCGTGATTGAAGAGTTCCTCGATGGCGAAGAAGCCAGCTTTATTGTGATGGTCGACGGCGAGCACGTCCTGCCGATGGCCACCAGCCAGGATCACAAGCGCGTCGGCAACGGCGATACCGGCCCCAACACCGGCGGTATGGGCGCTTACTCCCCAGCGCCGGTGGTCACTGATGAAGTCCATCAGCGCACCATGGAGCGGATTATCTGGCCAACGGTGAAAGGCATGGCCGCCGAAGGCAATACCTATACCGGTTTCCTGTATGCCGGTCTGATGATCGACAAGCAGGGCAATCCGAAGGTGATTGAGTTCAACTGCCGCTTTGGCGATCCGGAAACCCAGCCGATCATGCTGCGCATGAAATCCGACCTGGTAGCGCTGTGCCTCGCCGCCTGCGCCGGCAAGCTGGATGAGAAAACCTCTGAGTGGGATGACCGCGCGTCGCTGGGCGTGGTGGTTGCCGCCGGCGGCTATCCGGGCAATTACAACACGGGTGATGAGATCTTCGGCCTGCCGCAGCAGGAAGCGGCAGACGGTAAAGTCTTCCACGCCGGCACCAAACTGGCAGACGACCAGCGCGTCGTCACCAACGGCGGGCGCGTGCTGTGCGTGACCGCGCTGGGTGAAACCGTGGCGCAGGCGCAGCAGCGCGCCTATCAACTGCTGACCGATATTCGCTGGGACGGCAGCTTTAGCCGTAACGATATCGGCTGGCGCGCCATCGAACGTGAAAAGGCTAACGGCTAAGTTTTGCCAGCAGCGTTTTCCGCGTAATGCCTAACTGACGGGCGGCTTCGGTTTTGTTGCCGCCCGTTTTCTCCAGTGCCGCCAGAATCACCTCTTTTTCGACTTCCACTAACGGCTGAATCAGCGCGTTCTCGCTACCATCCGACGGCAACGGCGTGCCCGCTATCGCCAGCGGCAGTTCTCGTTCGGAGATATAGTTTCCGGTCAGCAGCACCACCGCCCGCTCCACCGCGTTTTCCAGTTCACGGATATTACCCGGCCAGGCGTAGTGGATCAGCAGGTCCATCGCCTGCGGCGTAAACCCCTGCACCGTTTTGCGGTTACGTTCGGCATAACGCTTGAGAAAGTGTTGCGCCAGCAGAGGAATGTCTTCCCGTCGCTGACGCAGCGGCGGCATATCAATGGTCACGACATTCAGGCGGTAATAGAGATCCTGGCGAAAACGCCCGGCGCTCACCTCTTCCGCCAGATTGCGATGGGTGGCGGCAATCAGCCGCACATCAACGGCAAGCGTCTGGTTACTGCCAACGCGCTGCACCTCGCGTTCCTGAATCGCCCGTAGCAGACGCACCTGCATCAATGGTGAGATATCGCCAATTTCATCGAGGAACAGCGTGCCGCCATCCGCCTCGACAAAACGCCCTTCCCGCCGCCGTTCCGCGCCGGTAAAAGCCCCTTTTTCATGGCCGAACAGCTCGGATTCCAGCAGCGACTCATTGAGCGCTGCGCAGTTTAGCGTCACCAGCGGCTTCTCGCGGCGCTCGCTGCAGGCGTGGATGGCGCGCGCCACCAGTTCTTTACCCGTTCCCGATTCGCCGCAGATCAGCACCGTCGCATCTGAGGGCGCCACCAACGTAATATTGTTGATAAGCGCCTGCATCGCCGGGCTATCACCAATCATGCCCCACCGTGAATCCGTCGCAACGCTGGGATCGCTCTCGTTCTGTTGCGTGTGCGCCAGCGCCTGAACCAGCGTCTGCTGCAGGGTGTCAAAATCCAGCGGTTTGACCAGGTAATCCAGCGCCCCGGACTTAATGGCCTCTACCGCCGTGCCAACGCTGGAAAACGCCGTCATGATCAGCACCGGTATCGCCGGGTTATAGGCCTTAATCTCTTTTAGCGTCGCGATGCCGTCCATCTCCGCCATACGGATATCGCACAGCACCAGGTCGAAGACCTGCTGATGGATCTGCTCCAGCGCCTGCAGGCCGTTGTGAGCTAATGCCACCTGATAGCCCCAGCCGCGTAGCAGCGCCTGCAGGATCGTGCAGTGACTGATGTCATCATCAACGACCAGAATCTGTACCTTATCGCTGCTCATCTTCCCTCCGTTGAGCCTCCACCGGTAGCCAAAGCGTAAATATCGCTCCAGCCCCCGGCTGACTTTCGGCGCGGATCGTCCCGCCATGTTGTTCGATAATATTCTGTACTACGGCCAGTCCCAGCCCGGTGCCGTCCGCCTTGGTGGTGAAATACGGCGTGAAGATGGCCTGCAGCTCTTCATCGCTCATCCCCTTACCGCTATCTGTGACGACAATCTTCACCCTCTGACGATCGGCTTCGCTTGCCGATACGCGAATGACGCCATCGCGGCCAATCGCCTGCATCGCGTTCAGGTACAGGTTCAACAGCACCTGGTTCAGGCGGTCAGCATCGGCGTTGATCGTGGTTAGCTCAGGGCACGGAGTAAATTGCAGCGCGATCCCGCGACTCTGCGCATCCTGGCTTACCAGCTGCAATGAGTGCCGGATAAGCGCGTTGATATCCACCGGCTGGTAATTTAAATGCGCGGGTCGGACCAGCTCCAACAGCTCGCTGACGACCCGGTTCAGGCGGTCTGCCTCTTTGGCCATCACCTGCGCTAGTTGCTGCGCTTCGCCGCCTGGGGGAGTTCGCTCGGCAAAATACTTCGCCAACCCTTTAATCGAAGAGAGCGGATTGCGGATCTCATGCGCGACCCCCGCCGCCAGATGCCCAAGCGCCACCAGCTTTTCTTTGCGGGCCATCGCCTCCAGCAACTGCTTGCGTGAGCGACGATAGCGGTGGAACCAGAACTGAGCGAGGATCGTCGCCGCGATGACCAGCGCCGCAGCGCCCAGCATGATCATCATGTTACGCTGGCCGCGGGCCTGCGCCGCATCCAGCTCGCGGCTATCAAAGGCGATAAAAATCACCTGCGGGACGGTGGTTTGAGCCAGCACGCTGTTGCCGCGATTCATCATCCCCATATGATGGCCGCGAGCAGGATTGAGCGGGCGAAACTGGCGATAGATCTCCAGCGCTGGCTGCGGCTCGCTAAGCCGGCGCCAGCGGGCCTGTTCGCTAACGTTGAGTTCGCGCATCTGCGCCGGACTGTACAGCGCGTTATCCACCTGCTGCGGATCGCTGTGGGCGATGATTTTACCGTCTTCATCGGTCACCGCGAACCACAGCACACCGGGCTGCCAGGCCATCTCTTCCAGCAGCGCCTGCAACTGCGCGTGATGCATACGCATCCCCATCCCGACCCGCGTGCCGGACTCCAGCGCCCGGATCAGCACGCTCCCCTTTTCTTCGATGGTTTGCCGGGCCGCAGCGGTTTCGCGGCCATAGTCACGGACGATCATCGTGGAAAACAGAATAACCAACAGCACAATTGTGCCGGTCAGCAGCCAGCTCAGGGCATCAGCGGCAACGTCCCGGGAGAAAGGTTTGATCTTCATCGGCGAGTCCTTGTCATCTCCTTTTCGCTTTCAGCAGGATCCTTCAGCAGAAATCATGCCATTTTCCCACGCCGCCAATCCTGTTCTCAAACATATCGCCCGCGGTTTAGTGAGTAAAAATGACTCGCCTGACCCGCCTGGAACGGGTCATTTTTACTCACCTGCTCCATCGGCTCCTCACGCAGGCCCGTACGGGCAGGCTTTTTCAGGCTGGCATGGAAGATGCAATAACGAGAGAAACCACACAGGAGATAATGCCATGAAACGGAACCGTACCTTACCTCTCGCCCTCATCACCCTTGCCGCACTGACCTTTGGCAGCAACGCGGCCTGGGCCGGCCACCACTGGGACGACAACAACAGAATGGGCGCGCAGGGTTACAGCCAGCTGACCCAGGAGCAACAGGCCACCGCGCAGAAACTACATAACGATTACTATGCGCAAACCAGCACCCTATGCCAGCAGCTGCAGTCCAAACGCTATGAATACAACGCACTGCTCACGGCGCAAAAACCGGATAGCGGAAAGATTGAAGCCGTCGCTCAGGAGATGGAAGGCTTACGCCAGAAGCTGGATCAGCAGCGGGTGAAGTTTGATGTCGCCCTGGCTGAGGCAGGCGTTCCCCGTGGCGCAGGAATGGGATACAACGGCTGCCGCGGTAACGGCGGTGGTCATATGGGCATGAACCACTGGTAATCGTTAGAAGCTTTTTTCCGTCGGCTGCCAGGTGCAGAAGTTTTCATTGGCGACCAGCAATAGTTGAGAGCCTTCAGACGCCTCCAGCCAGGCAATGCTCACCGCGGCGGAGGAATGACTCTGGCGACGTTCAATATGCGCCAGAGCCCGGCTATCGAGGTCAGGCTTAACCGTCTGACCTTCGCAGGTCAGTACGGTATGCGCGGCAGCGTTCCAGCGCCCCTGACGCAGGACGACGCGTCCCTGCCGGAGAGCATCGCTGGTCTGGCGGATCTGCTCAGCGCGATAACGATACAGCGCGACCTGGTCGCTGGAGAGCTGTTGCTTCTGCCCGTCGACTTCCCGCTGCATAAAGCTGAGATCGCCCTGCGCGTCGAAGCGGGCGCGAATATGTTCCGGCGGCTTGCCGTAGACATTGAGTTCGATAAACGTCAATTGATCGCCCTGCCAGCGATATTCGCTGGTCGAGGTGTCCCCGTGACGCCACGGGCTGAAGGCGGCGAGAAGATGAACTTCATCGCCAGAATCTTTACGCCAGATGCGCATCGCCCCCTGATTATCCGCATAACCGCTGGCGGTAAACGGAGGAAGCGAGGCGTTATGGCTGCAGGCAGTCAGCAACAGAATACCCGCCAGCGCCAGAGGTCGGCGCCAGACAGACAAAAGGGGCTTAATAGCCCCTTCGATAAAACTGTTCACTGCCACGCGGTCTTACTTAACTGCGTCTTTCAGTGCTTTGCCAGAAACAAATGCCGGCACGTTAGCTGCAGCGATTTTGATCTCTTTACCGGTCTGCGGGTTGCGGCCAGTACGCTCAGCGCGGTGGTTCACTTTGAAGGTACCGAAACCAACCAGTTGAACAGCATCACCTTCTTTCAGAGACTCAGTAATTGCAGCCAGGGTAGATTCCAGGGCAGCTTTAGCCTGTGCTTTGGACAGGTCAGCTTTGTCCGCAATTACATCAATCAGTTGAGTCTTGTTCATAAGTTATCCTTACAATGTGTTTATCGCTTGCTAAGCATCGAGTGCGACGGAAATGCCAAAAAAGCACCCTCCTGCATACACGCACCGATAGCCACTTTTTTTCGCCCTCCAAATGTAGACCAGACGGGGGGCGGAATGGAAGCCTTCAGACGCTACAATTCAGGCGGTAAATCACGTTTTCTGGTCTCACTGCTGAAAATTTATACCAATATTGCTCTCACCGGCCTCACGCAGGTCCGCGCGCAGACCTTTTATCAGCTCAAGGTCACGCTCTTCACAGTCGGCCAACAGGCGGAAAATTTCCCACTGGATATCCCATTCCTGCTCTACCGCCGGGTTCGCTTTGAGTTCTTCATCGGTCATTTCACGACCAGCCTGGGTCATTTCCAGCATCGCCACGCTGGTGATGGATGACTTGCTTACCTCAATCGCGTGTTCAAGTGTTTCACCACTCAGACGCGAATGGATCAGTTCACTCAACGCCACGCAGGCGTCGATCGCCGGATAAACACCGTACAGGTCGAAATCATCTGCCGCCGGGATCGCCTCTTCCAGCTTCTCCAGCTGGCTGTCGAAATTCACCTTCGCATCTTTAACCGTCAGCGTTTCCCAGATCAGGTCCAGGATACGACGGTACAGCTGGCCGTCGCCGAACTCGGTTTGCTTGCAGAACATAGCGTAGTTAGGGTACATACGCTCGCACAGGCAAGCCATAAAGGTGACATGCTGCCAGCTTTCCAGCTTCTCCAGGCGCAGGTGAATCGGGTTTTGTAACATGATGAATTCTCGAAGTCAGAAATTAGGCGCAGTGTACCTGAATCAGCCGTGATTTGCTTGCCAACGCACGAACGACGGCCGACGGGAAGCCACCGCATCGGCCCAGCGCGTCGGCTCGGGCAGACGATAGCCTCGCATACAGCGCTCGACCCACATTAAGGCGCTGTCCATCCCCACCCGATGGCCGGTGCTAATAAACAACGGGTTGCAGCGCACTTTGCTGCGCCAGACCCAGGCCAGTTGCTCATTTTTATCCATCAGCGGGGCCAGTGCGCCGGGCTCATCACCCATTTCGCCGATTTTTCCGCACAGCCGTTTTTTCGCCACGCCAATGGTCGGCACGTCAATCATCAGACCAAAATGGCTGGCGACGCCGAGCCGCCGGGGATGGGAGATGCCGTGGCCGTCAACGAAGAGCAGGTCAGGTTTCTGCGAAAGCTGCTCCCACGCCGCCAGCAGCGCAGGTGTTTCGCGAAACGAGAGAAAGCCGGGAATATACGGCATGGTGGTGGCGACGCGCGCCACCTGATACTCCACCAGCTCAAGCTCAGGCCAGGTCAGCAGCACCATTGCAGCTCGGGTCACTTCCCCTTCCTGCTCAAACCCGACATCCGCGCCGCCGATCAACGCCGGCGGGTCGCGATCCAGTCGATCCACACGCTCGACCGATGCGGCTAACTGTTGCTGTTGGGCACGTAGTGCGGCTAAGTCCATACGGCTTATCTCCTATTGGTGATAGGGTGCGGAAAGACGATGCACCGCTTCAACAAAGACGCCCGCATGCTGGGGGTCGACATCCTGATGGATGCCGTGACCAAGGTTAAAGACATGGCCTTCGCCCTGGCCGAAGCCGGCGAGAATAGTCGCCACTTCCTCTTCAATACGCGGGGCGGGCGCATAAAGCATCGACGGGTCCATATTGCCCTGTAGCGCCACTTTGTGACCTACGCGACGGCGAGCATCGGCGATATCGGTGGTCCAGTCGAGACCCAGCGCGTCACAGCCGGTCTCCGCCATCGCTTCCAGCCACTGGCCACCGCCTTTGGTGAACAGGGTCACCGGCACGCGGCGGCCTTCATTTTCCCGCAGCAGGCCATCGACAATTTTATGCATATAGTAGAGCGAGAACTGCTGGTAATCGCGACCGGTCAGCACCCCGCCCCAGGTGTCGAAAATCATCACCGACTGCGCGCCGGCTTTGATCTGCGCGTTGAGGTACAGGGTGACGCTTTTCGCCAGCTTCTCCAGCAGCGCATGCAGCGCCTGCGGTTCGGCGTACATCATCTTTTTGATCACGGTGAACGCTTTGCTGCTGCCGCCTTCCACCATGTAGGTCGCCAGCGTCCACGGGCTACCCGAGAAGCCGATCAGCGGCACTTCGCCTTTCAGTTCGCGGCGAATGGTACGCACGGCGTTCATTACGTAGCCCAGTTCCTGCTCCGGATCCGGGATCGGCAGCTTGTCGACGTCGGCTTTGCTTTTTACCGGCGAGGTGAAGCGCGGGCCTTCGCCGGCTTCAAAGTACAGCCCCAGACCCATCGCGTCCGGGATCGTCAGGATGTCCGAAAAGAGGATCGCCGCATCCAGCGGGTAACGACGCAGCGGCTGGAGCGTCACTTCGCAGGCCAGCTCGGCATTTTTACACAGCGACATAAAGTCGCCCGCTTGCGCACGGGTGGCTTTGTACTCCGGTAAATAGCGGCCCGCCTGGCGCATCATCCACACCGGGGTGACATCAACCGGCTGACGCAGCAGCGCGCGCAGGTAACGATCGTTTTTCAGTTCGGTCATTTTTACATTCCTTTAGCGTTGATGCGCCCAGTGTAACATGTCACTCGAACTCTGCCCGACACATCGCCACCGTATCTTCGATCAGGCGTCGCGCTACCGTTCCCGGCGGTGGCAGGAGCGGCAGATTGTCATAGCGGTACCAGTCTGCGGTCAGCAGCTCTTTTTTGTCGACCACGATATCGCCATCCGCGTAATCAGCCATAAAGGCGGTCATCAGCGACTGCGGGAACGGCCACGGCTGAGAGGTCACATAACGCAGGTTTTTCACCTTGATGCCGCTCTCCTCCATCACCTCGCGGGCGACGGCCTGCTCAAGGGTTTCACCCACTTCGACAAATCCGGCCAGCACGGTGTGCACGCCGTTACGATGCCGGGTATGCTGCGCCAGCAGGATCGAATCGTCGCGACGGATAGCGACGATAATGCAAGGAGCAATTTGTGGGTAGTAGCGTTCACGGCAGTGGCTGCACAGCATTGCCCATTCGCTTTTGCTGGCATGCATCGGATGGCCACAGTAGCCGCAAAATTTATGCGATCGATAAAATTCGGCGAGCTGGATCCCTCGCCCCGCCAACTGGAAGAGCCCCGGATCCTGAGCCAGCACCTGGCGTAACGATCCCATGTCATGACGGCGATCCTGACGCACCATCCAGACGGACTCGCCCTGCCACTCGCCAATATGCAGCGCATGCTGGCCGACAAGATCGAAATTAACCGCTTCGCCATGTGGTAATTCTCCACCAGGCAACCATAATTTTTGTTCGTGACTGACAACCCACCAGCCGCGATCTAATTTTTCAATAATACGATCCATATCTATTGCACTACCTTTGCTTCACTGGCATGTTGTTAACATTATATTTACATTTTGGTGAGCAGATTTAAAATCAAAACTTGCGGAGTCAATCATGCTAAACCAGCTGGAAAACCTGACGGAGCGCGTTGGCGGTAGTAATGAACTGGTCGATCGCTGGCTACAAGTGCGTAAGCATCTGCTCGTGGCTTACTACAATTTGGTTGGCCTGAAACCGGGCAAAGAGTCATTTATGCGGCTAAACGAAAGAGCACTGGATGACTTTTGCCAAAGTCTGGTGGATTACCTCTCATCTGGTCATTTTAGTATTTATGAACGCATTATTGGCGAAATGGAAGGCGATACCCCACTTTTAGCCGCCACCCGGCTTTATCCACAGCTGGAAGCCAATACCCAGCAGATGATGGACTACTACGATACCTGCCTCGAAAACGCTATCGATCACGATAACTACCTTGAATTTCAGCAGGCGCTGTCGGATATCGGCGAGTCGCTGGAAGCACGTTTTGCGCTGGAAGATAAACTGATCGCCCTTGCTGTCGCGCATAACCTGAGCAATGACGTGCACGATAATATTGCGCCGACTGCTTGAGTTGTGCGCAATTAACGAGTAGTTTACCTCCATTCCCCCTCTCCGGAGGGGATGTCATCTTGTCGGAGTGCCTATTTTCCATGCGCAGGCTAACGTGGAAAAGGCTGAGACCGTTAATTCGGGATCCGCGGAACCTGATCAGGCTAATACCTGCGAAGGGAACAAGAGTAAACTGCTGGTCGCACCTTTCCGTTATGGACTGGTCGCATCTGTTACTCCATCCGTCGTCTGACAAGCCATCTCCTTGTTTAACTGGAATGCGCTATGTCTACTACCAAACTCACCCGTCGGGAACAACGCGAGCACGCGCAGCGATTCATTGATACGCTGGCAGGTACCGCTTTTCCCAATTCACACCGCATCTACGTTCACGGCTCACAAGCGGATATCCGCGTCCCGATGCGTGAAATTCAGCTCAGCCCGACGCGCGTCGGCGGCGATAACGACAATCCCCAGTACGAAGCCAATGAGCCGATTCCGGTGTATGACACCTCCGGGCCTTATGGCGACCCGGATATTGGCATTGATGTCCGCCAGGGGCTGGCAAAGCTGCGCCAGCCGTGGATCGACGCGCGTAACGACTGCGCTCCGCTCAGCGAACGTAGCTCGGCTTACACTAAAGCACGGCTGGCCGACGACGGCCTCGATGAGCTGCGCTTCAGCGGCCTGCTGACGCCCAAACGCGCCGTATCTGGCAAATGCGTGACGCAACTGCACTACGCCCGCCAGGGGATCGTCACCCCGGAGATGGAGTTCATCGCCATTCGCGAAAACATGGGTCGCGAACGTATCCGCAGCGAGGTTCTGCGCCAGCAGCATGCCGGGGAAGGCTTCGGTGCCCGCCTGCCGGAAAACATTACCCCCGAGTTCGTTCGCGATGAAGTTGCCGCCGGGCGCGCCATCATCCCGGCCAACATCAACCACCCGGAATCTGAGCCGATGATTATCGGCCGCAATTTCCTGATGAAAGTGAATGCCAATATCGGCAACTCGGCGGTGACCTCTTCCATCGAAGAGGAGGTGGAAAAACTGGTCTGGTCAACCCGCTGGGGCGCCGACACGGTGATGGACCTCTCCACCGGCCGCTATATCCACGAAACCCGCGAGTGGATCCTGCGCAACAGCCCGGTGCCGATTGGTACCGTCCCGATTTACCAGGCGCTGGAGAAGGTCAACGGTATTGCCGAGAACCTCACCTGGGAAGCCTTCCGCGATACCCTGCTGGAACAGGCAGAACAGGGCGTCGACTACTTCACGATTCATGCCGGCGTGTTGCTGCGCTACGTGCCGATGACGGCGAAGCGCCTGACCGGTATCGTGTCGCGCGGTGGTTCAATCATGGCCAAATGGTGCTTGTCGCACCATCAGGAAAATTTCCTCTACCAGCACTTCCGCGAAATCTGCGAAATCTGCGCCGCCTATGACGTTTCGCTGTCCCTCGGCGATGGCCTGCGCCCCGGCTCGATCCAGGATGCCAACGACGAGGCGCAGTTTTCCGAGCTGCGCACCCTCGGCGAACTGACGAAAATCGCCTGGGAGTATGACGTGCAGGTGATGATCGAAGGCCCCGGCCACGTGCCGATGCAGATGATCCGCCGCAATATGACTGAAGAGCTGGAGCACTGCCATGAAGCGCCGTTCTATACCTTAGGGCCGCTCACCACCGACATCGCGCCAGGCTACGACCATTTCACCTCCGGCATTGGTGCGGCGATGATCGGCTGGTTCGGCTGCGCCATGCTGTGCTACGTCACGCCAAAAGAACATCTCGGCCTGCCCAACAAAGAGGATGTGAAGCAGGGGCTGATTACCTACAAAATTGCCGCCCACGCCGCTGACCTCGCGAAAGGCCACCCGGGCGCGCAGATCCGCGATAACGCGATGTCAAAAGCACGTTTCGAATTCCGCTGGGAAGACCAGTTCAACCTCGCGCTCGATCCCTTCACCGCGCGGGCCTATCACGATGAAACCCTGCCGCAGGAGTCCGGCAAAGTCGCCCACTTCTGTTCCATGTGCGGGCCGAAATTCTGCTCAATGAAGATCACCCAGGAAGTCCGCGACTACGCCGCCAGGCAGGCCATCGACGCCGGAATGGCCGATATGTCGAATAACTTCCGCGCCCGTGGCGGCGAAATCTACCTCAAACAGGAGGAAGCCTGATGTATCAACCTGATTTTCCAGCCGTCCCATTTCGTCTCGGACTCTACCCGGTGGTTGACAGCGTGGCGTGGATTGAGCGCCTGCTGGAGGCGGGAGTGCGTACTATTCAGCTGCGCATCAAAGACCAACGCGACAGCGACGTTGAAGATGACGTCATCGCCGCCATCGCCCTTGGCCGTCGGTATCACGCCCGGTTGTTCATTAACGATTACTGGCGGCTGGCGATTAAGCACCAGGCCTACGGTGTACACCTGGGGCAAGAAGATCTGGAAACCACCGATCTGAGCGCCATCCGCAAAGCCGGGCTGCGCCTTGGTGTTTCCACCCATGACGATATGGAGATTGACGTCGCGCTGGCGGCTCGACCTTCCTACATCGCACTGGGTCACGTCTTCCCGACACAAACCAAACAGATGCCTTCCGCGCCGCAGGGCCTCAAGCAACTTGCCGGGCATATTCAGCGGCTGGCGGATTACCCCACCGTCGCGATCGGCGGGATTAGCCTTGATAAAGCACCGGGCGTGCTGGCGACTGGCGTCGGCAGCATCGCGGTGGTCAGCGCCATTACCCAGGCGGCGGACTGGCGGGCAGCGACCGACCAGCTGCTGGCGCTGGCGGGAGCAGGCGATGAATGATCACGACTTTATGCGCTATAGCCGCCAGCTGCTGCTGGAGGATATCGCCATCGAGGGGCAGCAGAAGCTGTTAGCCAGCCGGGTGCTGATTATCGGCCTTGGCGGGCTGGGCTCCCCGGCGGCGCTGTATCTTGCCGGAGCGGGCGTCGGGACGCTGACCCTGGCCGATGACGATGCGGTGCATCTCAGCAACCTGCAGCGGCAGATCCTGTTCACCAGCGAGGATATCGACCGGCCAAAAGCCGCGGCGGCAAAGACCCGGCTCAGTCAGCTAAACCCGCAGATCAAACTGGTTGCGCTCCAGCAACGTCTGAGCGGCGAGGCGCTGCGCGCTGAGGTGGCGAAAGCGGACGTGGTGCTGGACTGCACCGATAACATGGTGACCCGCCAGGCGATCAACGCCGCCTGTGTGGCCCTCGACACCCCGTTAGTGACCGCCAGCGCCATCGGCTTCGGTGGTCAGTTGATGGTGCTCACTCCCCCCTGGGCGCAGGGCTGCTATCGCTGCCTGTGGCCGGATAGCGACGAACCGCAGCGCAACTGCCGCACCGCGGGGATCGTCGGCCCGGTCGTCGGCATGATGGGCACGCTGCAGGCGCTGGAGGCGATTAAGCTGCTCAGCGGCATGACGACGCCGCGTAATACCCTGCGGCTGTTCGACGCCCGCACCAGCAACTGGCGCAACCTGGCGCTACAGCGCTCCCGGAGCTGCCCGGTGTGCGGAGGGCGACATGCAGATTTGGTTTAACGACGAGCCGCTGGCATGTGCCGACAATCTCAGCGTCAGCGCCCTGCTGACCCAGCTCGAACAGCTGCAGCCGGGCGTTGCGCTGGCGCTCAATCAACACATCCTGCCGCGCGAGCGGTGGGAAGATCATCTCTTGCAGGAAGGCGATCGGATCCTGCTTTTTCAGGTTATCGCTGGAGGCTGACATGTTACGTATTGCAGACAAAACGTTTGAATCCCATCTTTTTACCGGTACCGGCAAATTCGCCGCCCCGGAGGTGATGGTTGAGGCGATTCGCGCCTCGGGTAGCCAACTGGTGACCCTGGCGATGAAGCGCGTCGATTTACGCCAGCACAATGACGCTATCCTCGCTCCACTGCTGGCGGCGGGGGTCAGCCTGCTGCCGAATACCTCAGGCGCCAAGACGGCGGAAGAGGCGGTGTTTGCCGCCCGCCTGGCGCGGGAAGCCCTGGGTACCCACTGGCTGAAGCTGGAGATCCACCCGGATGCCCGCTGGCTGCTGCCCGACCCGATTGAAACCCTGAAGGCGGCGGAGCTGCTGGTCCGCGAAGGGTTCGTCGTCCTGCCCTACTGCGGCGCCGATCCGGTGCTGTGTAAACGGCTGGAAGAGGTTGGCTGTGCTGCGGTGATGCCGCTGGGCGCGCCGATCGGCTCCAATCAGGGACTGGAAACTAAAGCCATGCTGGAGATTATTATCGAGCAGGCCACCGTACCGGTGGTGGTCGATGCCGGGATTGGCGTGCCGAGCCATGCGGCGCAAGCACTGGAGATGGGCGCGGATGCGGTGCTGGTCAATACCGCCATTGCCGTCGCCGACGACCCCGTGGCCATGGCCCGCGCCTTCCGTATGGCAGTCGATGCCGGATTACTGGCGCGTCAGGCCGGACCGGGGGCACGCAGTACGCAGGCGCAGGCCACCAGCCCGCTGACCGGATTCCTGGAGGCGCTGGCATGAAAACCTTCAGCGATCGCTGGCGACAGCTGGAGTGGGACGACATCCGCCTGCGCATCAACAGCAAAACCGCCGCCGACGTCGAACGGGCGCTGGCGGCCAAACCGCTCACCCGTGACGACATGATGGCCCTGCTTTCACCGGCGGCGGCCAACTATCTTGAACCCCTCGCCCAGCGCGCGCAGCGGCTCACTCGCCAGCGCTTCGGCAATACCGTCAGCTTCTACGTGCCACTGTATCTCTCCAACCTGTGCGCCAACGACTGCACCTACTGCGGCTTCTCAATGAGCAATCGCATTAAGCGCAAAACGCTGGATGCCGCCGAAATTGCCCGCGAGTGCGCCGCGATCCGCGACCTGGGCTTTGAGCATCTGCTGCTGGTCACCGGCGAGCATCAGGGCAAGGTGGGAATGGATTATTTCCGCCAGCATCTGCCGGCTATCCGCAGCCAGTTTGCCTCGCTGCATATGGAGGTGCAGCCGCTGGCGACCGAAGAGTATGCCGAGCTGAAAACGCTGGGGCTCGACGGGGTAATGGTCTATCAGGAGACCTACCATGAAAGCATGTATGCCCAGCACCATCTGAAAGGGAAAAAGCAGGATTTCTTCTGGCGGCTGGATACGCCGGATCGCTTAGGCGAGGCGGGGATCGACAAGATCGGCCTCGGCGCGTTGATTGGCCTTTCCGACAGCTGGCGGGTGGACTGCTTTATGGTCGCCGAGCATCTGCTGTGGCTGCAGCAGCGCTACTGGCGCAGCCGCTACTCAGTCTCCTTCCCGCGCCTGCGTCCCTGCGCCGGTGGCATTGAACCGGCCTCGCTGATGGATGAGCGCCAGCTGGTGCAGACCATTTGCGCCTTCCGCCTGCTGGCGCCGGAGGTTGAACTGTCGCTTTCAACCCGTGAATCACCCTGGTTCCGCGACCGGGTGATCCCGCTGGCAATTAACAACGTCAGCGCCTTCTCTAAAACGCAGCCCGGCGGCTACGCCGACGATCATCCGGAGCTCGAGCAATTTGCCCCACATGACGATCGCCGCCCTGAAGAGGTCGCCAGCGCGCTAGCCGCCCGTGGCCTGCAGCCGGTATGGAAAGACTGGGACAGCTGGCTGGGACGCGCCTCGCAATCATCATGAAGTATGCTGCAAGCCGCTGATTATTTTGCGTGCCTGCACGAGAGATGAAAAACGGGGAGTCGCCCGATTGCCGCCGTTTTTCTATTCTGCCCGGGTCAGCAGCGGACGCTGACCAGGGCGAACGTTTTCTTCCTCATTTTCGCCCTGCCTCTCCGCGCTGCGCGAGGGCCAGTTCATTATCGACGAATATAAATCACGATAGATGAAGGCCTCAGAGTTATAATTGAGCAATAGTTAACTGATTCGATCGGCAGGCTCGCTGACACAAGCTGCGTTCGGACCCTTGGTTTATACATCCGGGACGATTAACGATTCATGGCGCTACACAACAGAAAGCTCTCTTTTACGACACCAATCGTCGTGGGGTTTGCCGGCATTTTGCTCAGTTTTATGCTGATTGCTACTTTCGTCACCCTGGCACAGCGGAAAGATTTTCTCGAAGATTATCACGATATTAACCGCAACTTTACCCACAACCTGGCCATCAACTACACGGAAACGCTGCTGCGGGAAAATGATTTTATCCTCGGACGGGCGGCCACCTTCTTCGCCCGTAATGACGCACTCAATCACGCGGTGAATGTTGATCCGGAGAAAGGGTTAACCACGCTAATGCAGTTACAGAACATGATGCCAAGCGTCTCATCCATCTCGCTGGCGGATACCTCGGGCCACTATCTGCGTGCTCCGGAGATGCTGCAAAATGAAGACAGTAAAGCCTTCGATCCGAAAACGCGCCCCTGGTTTATCAAACAGGCGGAAGCCAGCACCTTCAGCCACTACACCAGCCCGTATATGGATTATTTCACCCATCATCCGACGATTACCATTTTCAAACCCATCATTACTCCGGAGGGTAGACTCAAAGGCAGCCTGGCTTTTCATCTTGATCTCACCTCCATGGGGTTCGCACTACGGCAGATGGTCGCCCCCGTGCAGGGAGAATTTTTTGTAGTGCAGCGGGATGGCAATGTTGTCCTGCACTCCGACCCGGGCGCGCTGTTTAAACCCTTCGTCAGCGGCGAACTGATGGATAAAATGACCAGCGGAGAGGGACAGCTTTACGATACCAGGAGCGATACCTGGTATTACTACTACTCCTTTACCAATCCCGACTGGTTCGTGATTTACCGTGTCGATAACGCCACCCTTATCAATCTGACGCGCCATGAGACGAACTTAGTGATCGGCGGTTTCGCACTCGCGGCGATCATCATCATTTTGTTCGGCCTTTATCTGCGTCATGCCTCCCGTACCGTACTGATGAATATCATCAATGCGATTAAAACGGGTGACGTCAAACGTGCTCCGCGCCTTGAGGCAATGCTGAGTAAAGCAATTGAAACCAACAAGCAACGCGAACTGACCTACGTCCGCCAGGCCACCATCGACGCCCTCACTGGTTGTAAAAACCGCCGCGCCTTCGACAGCGATATCGCCGCGCTGATGAACGATCACCAACCTTTCGCCCTCGCTCTGGTCGATATCGATAACTTCAAATCGATCAACGACACCTGGGGACACCTCAACGGCGATATCGTCCTGCGCAACGTCGCCCGCGAGGGGCTGCAGGTCCTCCAGCCGCTGGAGATTTCCCTTTATCGCTACGGCGGTGAAGAGTTCGCCGTGGTCTTTCCTGCCGAACATATCGATAACGCCCGAACGCTGCTGGAAACATGGCGGGTCAACGTCGAGCGGCGCACCTGGCGCGAAGATGGCTTGACGGTCACCTTTAGCGCCGGACTGGGGGAATGGAACATGGAGCCGCTGGATAAGCTGGTGGTGAGCGTCGATGAGGCGCTTTACAAAGCCAAGCAACAAGGTAAAAACCGCATCCTGCGCGCGTAAGACAACAGGACACGGTCGCCCACTTCGGTGGGCTTTTTTATTTTTACCGGCAAAAATGAAACCGGTTTCAATTTTTGTGTGATGACTTACACACAATCATGGTAAAGCGGTTGTCGCATCGCCAGGGCCGCGATAAAGATAAGACATCACGGAACACAAGAGCCACTGACTATGAAGAATATCGTTTTGTGCTGTGCCGCCGGTATGTCCACCAGCATGCTGGTTCAGCGTATGCAAGATGCCGCGCAGAAGAAAGGTGTTGAGGTTTCTATCAAGGCCGTCCCGGTCGCCGAGTTTAAAGATAACCTGGCCGCCGCCGACATTATTTTGCTCGGCCCGCAGGTGAAATATGAGCAGGCTAAACTGCAGGCGCTGGCCGATCCCTTCGGCAAGAAAGTCGCGGTGATCGATATGATGGACTACGGCATGATGAAAGGTGATGCCGTTCTGGATAAAGCCCTTAAGATGCTGGAGTAATCGATGGAAGATTTAGAAACGATCATCATGGAGCTGTTGGTCAATGCCGGTTCCGCACGTAGCGCGGCGCTCACTGCTCTCCAGTTAGCACGGAAAGGTGACTTTGCGGCAGCCGAGCAGGCCATGGCCGAATCCCATGAGTTCGTCAAACATGCGCATAAAATCCAGACCCAGCTCATCGGCCTGGATGAAGGTACCGGTAAGCTGCCGGTCAACCTGATCACCGTTCACTCTCAGGACCACCTGATGAACGCCATGGTCATTCAGGATCTGGCGACCGATATGATTGAACTCTATCGTCGTCTGCCGCTCGCGCAGTAACCTCGCGGATTTAACGGGCGCCGCTGCCGGCGCCCGTCCCCTCTCAAAGAAAACCGTACATTGCGGCAAATACCCAGCCAAACACGCAGGAGACACCGACACCGATGAGCCCGGGCAGGATAAAGCTGTGGTTAATGACAAAGCGGCCGATATGCGTCGTGCCTGAACGGTCGAACTGGATAGCCGCCAGATCGCTTGGGTAGGTCGGCAGAATATAGTAGCCATAGCAGGCCGGCGCAGAAGCCACGATATAGGCCGGGTCGACGCCGATGGCCAGGGCTACTGGCACAATCGCCGCCAGCGCTGCCGCCTGGGAGTTAACAAACTTAGATACCAGTAACAGCACGATGGCGTAGGCCCACGGGTACTCTTTCACCATCTCCCCGAGCACACCTTTAATCTCGGTCATATGCGCGCCGAACATAGTTTCCGCCATCCACGCGATGCCGTATACCGCGACGATAGCGATCATTCCCGAACGGAAAACCTCATTTTTAGAAATCGACGCCGGGTTAGTTTTGGTAATGATGATAATAAGCGCCCCGGAGAGCAGCATGAACATCTGGATCACCAGCACCATCGACAGCGGCTTACCGTCGAAGGCCGGGCGTAGTTCGGAAAACGCGCCGAGCAGGGCCACCACGGCGATGGAAGCAAGGAAGATCCACATCGCAATCCAGTTGCTGGTCGGCAGCTTTTTATCCAGCAGCGTCGCCGTATCGCCATAGACGTAATGGCGATTTTCCGGTACCGCAATAAACGCCTGGAAGGCTTCGTCTTTATCCAGATCTTTGCCACGGAACCAACTGAAGATACCGATCGCCAGGATCCCCAACAGCGTGGACGGAATGGTTATCGCCAGCAGGTCGAGAAATTCCAGATGTTTACCGTTAAAGGTAAAATTCCCCAGCATCGCCACCAGCGACACCACCGCTACCGAGACCGGGCTGGCGATGATCCCCATCTGGGCGCCTATGGAGCTGGCCGCCATCGGACGCTCCGGACGAATGTTATTCTTAATAGCGACATCGTAGATAATCGGCAGGATCGTGTACACCACGTGTCCGGTACCACAGAGTATGGTCAGCGTGCAGGTGACGAAAGGCGCGACGATTGAGACATATTTCGGGTTGCGCCGCAGCAGCTTCTCGGCAATCTGTAACATGACATCCAGCCCGCCCGACGCCTGTAGCGTCGCCGAAGCGGCCACAACGGCAATGATGACCAACATCACATCAACCGGCGGTTTACCCGGCTGGAGATGGAACACAAAAACGAGGATAACCAAACCGATGCCGCCCAACAGGCCCAGCGCAATACCGCCTTTTCTGGCACCATAAAACAGACAAATTAAGATAATAATGAGTTGTATCGCAAATTCCATGCAGCCCCCAGAGCCTGTCCACTCAGACCAAAAGAAATGACCAACACCTGCCTGCCGGTATTATTTCTGCGTCTTATCGGGAGAAGCATGAGATGCGGCGATCCCTCTCCAGAGCAGTGGCTCCGAAGATAAAGCAGCAGAAGTAATCCCATGATTCATTAGGTATTTTGAATATATCGCCTTTGGATTGATTATTTTTTGATATGAGTAGAACTTTTACCCATATATAAATAAAGGTTTTTCCGGTGAACGGGGAATGGATATTTTATATGAATTAATTGCTAAAAATATGCGGCGTTAATATGTCGTAAATGTAATTAAAGAAGAGGGTGAGGCGGCGGACAAACAATAAAAAAGCCGGTCAGGAAACCTGACCGGCTTTTTAGCAGTGCATCAACGATTAATCGTTGTCAGAACCGCCAAGGCCTGCGTTCAGCAGTTCTGCCAGGTTGGCAGACGCTTCTTCTACGCTCACCTGCGGTGCAGCTGGCTGTTCGCCCGCTGCGCGACGGCGCATACGATCCTGGTGGTACGCATAACCGGTACCCGCCGGGATCAGACGACCCACGATGACGTTCTCTTTCAGACCGCGCAGTTCGTCGCGTTTGCCCGCAACAGCTGCTTCGGTCAGCACGCGAGTGGTCTCCTGGAACGATGCCGCGGAGATGAAGGACTCGGTTGCCAGAGACGCTTTGGTGATACCCAGCAGGTCGCGGGAATAGGTTGCCGCAACTTTGCCATTCGCTTCAAGCTCGCGGTTAGCGATCTTAACGCGGGAGTATTCCACCTGCTCGCCTTCGAGGAAGTCGGAGCTACCAGCACTTTCGATGGTCGCTTTACGCAGCATCTGACGAACGATAACCTCAATGTGCTTATCGTTAATCTTAACGCCTTGCAGACGGTAAACGTCCTGAACTTCGTTGGTGATGTAACGCGTTACCGCGTGCACGCCACGAAGACGCAGAATGTCGTGCGGTGCTTCCGGACCGTCGGAAACCACGTCACCACGTTCTACACGTTCACCTTCGAACACGTTCAGCTGACGCCATTTCGGAATCATCTCTTCGTACGGTTCGCTACCGTCTACCGGGGTGATAACCAGACGACGTTTCCCTTTGGTTTCTTTACCGAAGGAAATGATGCCGCTGATTTCAGCCAGGATTGCCGGCTCTTTCGGACGACGTGCTTCGAACAGATCCGCAACGCGCGGCAGACCACCGGTGATGTCCTTGGTACCGCCGGATTCCTGCGGAACACGCGCCAGGGTGTCACCAGAGCTGATCTGTACGCCATCTTCCAGCTGAACAATCGCTTTACCCGGCAGGAAGTACTGAGCAGGCATATCGGTGCCTGGGATCAGAACGTCGTTGCCCTGAGCATCAACAATTTTCAGCGCCGGACGCAGATCTTTACCACCTGCGGTACGTTCTGCAGAATCCAGAACCACCAGCGAAGACAGACCGGTCAGCTCGTCGGTCTGACGAGTAATGGTCTGGCCGTCGATCATGTCAGTGAAGCGGACGAAACCACTCACTTCGGTGATAACCGGCATGGTATGCGGATCCCAGTTTGCAACGGTTTCACCGCCGGCAACCTGTTCGCCATCGCCTTTCGCCATAACGGAGCCGTAAGGCACTTTATAGCTTTCTTTCGTACGGCCGAATTCGTCGATCAGTTTCAGCTCGGTGTTACGAGAGGTGATAACCAGTTTACCGCTGGAGTTCACAACCGACTTCGCATTGCTCAGACGGATGCTACCTTTGTTTTTCACCTGGATGCTGGATTCAGCAGCCGCACGAGATGCCGCACCACCGATGTGGAACGTACGCATCGTCAGCTGTGTACCCGGCTCACCGATGGACTGTGCCGCGATAACGCCGATAGCCTCACCTTTGTTGATGATGTGGCCACGCGCCAGGTCACGACCGTAGCAGTGCGCACATACACCAAAGTCGGTGTCACAGGATACAACGGAACGAACTTTGACAGAGTCAACGGAGTTCTCTTCCAGCAGGTCACACCAGTGCTCATGCAGCAGCGTGTTGCGTGGAACCAGAATGTCCGCGGTGCCCGGCTTCAGAACGTCTTCAGCAGTCACACGACCCAGTACGCGATCGCGCAGCGGCTCTTTAACGTCGCCACCTTCGATAACCGGCGTCATGGTGATGCCTTCCAGGGTACCGCAGTCGTCTTCAGTGACGACCAGGTCCTGGGCAACGTCAACCAGACGACGAGTCAGGTAACCGGAGTTCGCTGTCTTCAGTGCGGTATCCGCCAGACCTTTACGCGCACCGTGGGTGGAGATGAAGTACTGGAGTACGTTCAGACCTTCACGGAAGTTCGCGGTGATCGGCGTTTCGATGATGGAGCCATCCGGCTTCGCCATCAGACCACGCATACCAGCCAGCTGACGAATCTGTGCTGCAGAACCACGCGCACCGGAGTCGGCCATCATGTAAATGCTGTTGAAGGAAACCTGCTGCTCTTCCTGACCGTCACGGTTAATCACGGTTTCGGTTTGCAGGTTATCCATCATCGCTTTGGATACACGATCGTTCGCCGCAGCCCAGATATCGATAACTTTGTTGTAGCGTTCGCCCGCGGTGACCAGACCAGACTGGAACTGTTCCTGAATCTCAGCAACTTCCGCTTCCGCTTCGCTGATGATTTCGTATTTTTTCTCCGGGATGACCATGTCATCGATACCAACGGATGCACCTGAACGCGCTGCATAAGCAAAGCCGGTGTACATCGTCTGGTCCGCAAAAATAACGGTCGGTTTCAGGCCCAGAATACGGTAACAGGTGTTCAGCATCTTGGAGATTGCTTTCTTACCGAGCGCCTGGTTCACGATAGAGAACGGCAGACCTTTCGGTACGATCATCCACAGAATGGCACGGCCAACGGTCGTGTCTTTCAGGCTGGTCTTCGCGACGAATTCACCATTGTCGTCTTTTTCGTATTCGGTGATACGCACTTTAACGCGCGCATGCAGAGAGGCCAGACCGGCGCGATAAATACGCTCCGCTTCTTTCGGGCCAGTCAGCACCATGCCTTCGCCTTTGGCGTTAACACAGTCGCGGGTCATGTAGTACAGACCCAGTACAACGTCCTGAGACGGAACGATGATTGGTTCGCCGTTCGCCGGGGACAGGATGTTGTTGGTAGACATCATCAGCGCACGCGCTTCCAGCTGGGCTTCCAGCGTCAGCGGTACGTGAACAGCCATCTGGTCACCATCGAAGTCGGCGTTATATGCCGCACAAACCAGCGGGTGCAGCTGAATGGCTTTACCTTCGATCAGAACCGGTTCGAATGCCTGGATACCTAAACGGTGCAGGGTTGGTGCACGGTTCAGCAGTACCGGGTGTTCGCGGATAACTTCGTCCAGGATATCCCAAACGACGGCTTCTTCGCGCTCAACCATTTTCTTAGCGGCTTTGATGGTGGTGGCCAGGCCACGCAGTTCCAGCTTGCCGTAGATGAACGGTTTGAACAGCTCCAGCGCCATTTTCTTCGGCAGACCGCACTGATGCAGACGCAGGTATGGACCTACGGTGATAACAGAACGACCGGAGTAGTCAACACGCTTACCGAGCAGGTTCTGACGGAAACGACCCTGTTTACCTTTGATCATATCGGCCAAAGATTTCAGAGGACGTTTGTTAGAACCGGTGATCGCACGACCGCGACGACCGTTATCCAGCAGGGCGTCAACCGCTTCCTGCAGCATACGTTTTTCGTTGCGTACGATGATGTCCGGCGCAGCCAGATCCAGCAGACGTTTCAGACGGTTGTTACGGTTAATGACGCGACGATACAGATCGTTCAGGTCAGAAGTCGCAAAACGGCCGCCATCCAGCGGAACCAGCGGACGCAGATCTGGCGGCAGAACCGGCAGAACGGTCAGGATCATCCATTCTGGCTTGTTGCCAGACTGAACGAACGCTTCCAGCAGCTTAATGCGCTTGGTCAGCTTTTTACGCTTGGTTTCGGAGTTGGTTTCGTTCAGCTCTTCACGCAGCTGTTCGCATTCCTGCTCCAGATCCATATTGCGCAGCAGCGCCTGGATCGCTTCCGCACCCATTTTCGCGTCGAATTCGTCACCGAACTCTTCCAGCGCATCCAGGTACTGCTCTTCAGTCAGAATCTGGTTGCGTTCGAGGTTGGTCATGCCACCTTCGATAACCACATAGGATTCAAAGTACAGTACACGTTCGATATCGCGCAGCGGCATATCCAGCAGCAGGCCGATACGGGACGGCAGCGATTTCAGGAACCAGATGTGTGCCGTCGGACATGCCAGCTCGATGTGGCCCATGCGCTCACGACGCACTTTAGTCTGGGTCACTTCAACGCCGCACTTCTCACAGATCACACCGCGGTGTTTCAGGCGCTTGTACTTACCGCACAGGCACTCATAGTCTTTTACTGGCCCGAAAATACGAGCACAGAACAGACCGTCACGCTCAGGCTTGAACGTACGGTAGTTAATGGTTTCCGGCTTTTTAACTTCACCGAAAGACCATGAACGGATCATGTCTGGCGATGCCAGAGCAATTTTGATCGCATCAAACTCTTCGGTTTTAGTTTGCGCTTTCAGAAACTTTAATAAGTCTTTCACGGATTTGCTCCCGTCGGAGTTAGCACAATCTGGCGCCGGGTTTTACCCCGGCACCAGTGACCTGTTTGAGCGAGAGTTACTCGTCTTCCAGTTCGATGTTGATGCCCAGCGAGCGGATCTCTTTCAACAGTACGTTGAAGGATTCCGGCATGCCCGGTTCCATCTGGTGGTTGCCGTCCACGATGTTTTTATACATCTTGGTACGACCATTCACGTCATCAGACTTAACGGTGAGCATTTCCTGCAGAGTGTAGGCCGCGCCATACGCTTCCAGCGCCCACACTTCCATCTCACCGAAGCGCTGACCACCGAACTGCGCCTTACCACCCAGCGGCTGCTGAGTAACCAGGCTGTAGGAACCGGTGGAACGAGCGTGCATTTTGTCGTCGACCAGGTGGTTCAGTTTCAGCATGTACATGTAACCCACGGTTACCGGACGTTCGAACTGTTCACCGGTGCGGCCGTCAAACAGGGTGATCTGACCGGAAGTCGGCAGGTCGCCCAGCTGCAGCAGCTCTTTGATTTCAGCTTCTTTCGCACCGTCGAATACCGGCGTTGCGATCGGCATGCCTTTACGCAGGTTTTCAGCCAGACGCAGAACTTCTTCATCGCTGAAGGTATTCAGGTCAACTTTCTGGCGAACGTCAGCGCCCAGATCGTAAGCACGCTGGATGAATTCGCGCAGTTTCGCGACTTCTTGCTGCTGTTTCAGCATGGCGTTGATCTTGTCGCCGATGCCTTTCGCAGCCATACCCAGGTGAGTTTCCAGGATCTGACCGATGTTCATACGAGACGGTACGCCCAGCGGGTTCAGTACGATATCTACCGGCGTACCGTTAGCATCGTGCGGCATATCTTCGATCGGGTTGATCTTAGAGATAACACCCTTGTTACCGTGACGACCTGCCATCTTATCACCAGGCTGGATACGGCGTTTAACGGCCAGGTATACCTTAACAATCTTCAGCACGCCCGGTGCCAGATCGTCGCCTTGAGTGATTTTACGGCGTTTCGCTTCGAGTTTTTTCTCGAACTCGTGTTTCAGTTCGTCATACTGCTCAGCCAGTTGCTCCAGCTGATTTTGTTTCTCTTCGTCGGTCAGGCCCAGTTCCAGCCAGCGATCGCGCGGCAGTTTGTCGAGCTTCTCAGCTTCAACGCCACCGGAGACCAGCACCGCGTAGATACGACTGAACAGACCGGCTTCGAGGATCTGCAGTTCTTCAGACAGGTCTTTCTTCGCCTGCTTCAGCTGCATCTCTTCGATTTCCAGCGCACGTTTGTCTTTTTCTACGCCGTCACGGGTAAAGACCTGAACGTCGATAACGGTACCAGAGACACCGTTCGGCACGCGCAGAGAAGAGTCTTTAACGTCAGACGCTTTCTCACCGAAGATTGCACGCAGCAGTTTCTCTTCCGGCGTCAGCTGGGTTTCACCTTTCGGCGTTACCTTACCAACCAGAATGTCGCCGCCGGTCACTTCCGCACCGATATAAACGATACCGGACTCATCCAGTTTAGAGAGCGCAGCTTCACCCACGTTCGGGATGTCAGCGGTGATCTCTTCCGGCCCCAGCTTGGTGTCACGGGACACGCACGCCAGTTCCTGAATGTGGATGGTGGTGAAACGGTCTTCCTGGACAACACGCTCGGATACGAGGATGGAGTCTTCGAAGTTGTAGCCGTTCCACGGCATGAACGCTACGCGCATGTTCTGACCCAGCGCCAGTTCACCGAGGTCGGTGGACGGGCCGTCGGCCAGCACGTCGCCGCGCTCAATGGGTTCGCCCAGGGACACGCAAGGCATCTGGTTGATGCAGGTGTTCTGGTTAGAACGGGTGTACTTGGTCAGGTTGTAGATGTCGATACCTGCTTCGCCCGGGTACATCTCGTCTTCGTTAACTTTGATAACGATACGGGAAGCATCCACGTACTGAACGGTACCGCCGCGTTTAGCGACCGCAGTAACACCGGAGTCAACGGCAACAGCACGTTCCATACCGGTACCAACCAGCGGCTTATCAGCGCGCAGAGTCGGAACCGCCTGACGTTGCATGTTCGCACCCATCAATGCACGGTTGGCGTCATCGTGTTCCAGGAACGGGATCAGGGACGCACCGACGGATACCACCTGCTGGGTGGATACGTCCATGTAGTCAACCTGGTCGCGGCTGAACAAGCTGGATTCGCCTTTGCTACGGCAGGTAACCAGATCTTCAACAAAGTGGCCTTCGTCATCCAGGTTGGAGTTCGCCTGAGCGATGACGTAGTTACCTTCTTCGATGGCAGACAGGTAATGAATTTCGTCGGTAACCACACCGTCAGTCACTTTACGATACGGCGTCTCAAGGAAGCCATATTCGTTAGTCTGTGCGTACACGGACAGGGAGTTGATCAGACCGATGTTCGGACCTTCAGGCGTTTCGATTGGACATACGCGACCGTAGTGAGTCGGGTGTACGTCTCGAACTTCGAAGCCTGCGCGTTCACGGGTCAGACCGCCTGGGCCGAGTGCGGAGATACGACGTTTGTGCGTAATCTCAGACAGCGGGTTGTTCTGGTCCATAAACTGTGACAGCTGGCTGGAACCAAAGAACTCTTTCACTGCTGCGGAAATCGGTTTGGCGTTGATCATATCCTGAGGCATCAGGGTATCCAGATCGCCCAGAGACAGACGCTCTTTAACCGCACGCTCTACACGCACCAGGCCAACACGGAACTGGTTTTCCGCCATTTCGCCAACGGAACGGATACGACGGTTGCCGAGGTGGTCGATATCATCGACTTCGCCTTTACCGTTACGGATATCGATGAGCTTCTTCATCACTTCGATGATGTCGTCTTTGCTCAGGATACCGGAACCTTCGATTTCGTCACGCAGCAGAGAACGGTTGAACTTCATACGACCAACCGCGGACAGATCGTAGCGGTCTTCGGAGAAGAACAGGTTCTCGAACAGGCTTTCAGCCGCTTCACGAGTCGGCGGCTCACCCGGGCGCATCATGCGGTAGATTTCTACCAGCGCGCTCAGACGATCGTTGGTCGGGTCGACGCGTACCGTTTCAGAAATGTACGGGCCGTGGTCCAGATCGTTGGTGAACAGCGTTTCGATACGCTTGTGGCCGGACTGGCTCAGCTTAGCCAGCAGATCCAGGCTCAGTTCCATGTTCGCCGGGCAGATCAGCTCGCCAGTCGCTTCGTCGATGTAGTCTTTAGAAGCGACTTTGCCCGCAATGTACTCAACCGGAACTTCGATATGTTTGATATCGTCTTTTTCCAGCTGGCGAATGTGGCGCGCAGTAATACGGCGGCCTTTCTCAACGTACACTTTACCGTTGGCTTCGATATCGAAGGAGGCGGTTTCACCGCGCAGACGCTCCGGTATCAGCTCCATCTGCAGCTTGTTGTCGCGAATTTCAAAGACCACTTTCTCGAAGAACAGGTCAAGGATCTGCTCAGTGGTGTAATTCAGCGCGCGCAGAATGATAGTTGCCGGCAGTTTACGACGACGGTCGATACGAACAAACAGGTTGTCTTTCGGGTCGAATTCGAAGTCCAGCCAGGAACCGCGGTAAGGGATAATACGTGCGTTATACAGGACCTTACCGGATGAGTGGGTCTTACCTTTGTCACTGTCAAAGAAGACGCCCGGGCTACGGTGCAGCTGAGAAACGATAACACGCTCGGTACCGTTGATAACGAAGGTACCGTTGTCGGTCATGAGCGGAATTTCACCCATGTAGACTTCTTGTTCTTTAATGTCTTTAACGGTGCCTTCCGGCGCTTCGCGCTCGTAGATCACCAGACGCAGTTTTACGCGCAGCGGTGCAGAATAAGTCACGCCACGGATCTGACATTCTTTAACATCAAAAACAGGTTCGCCCAGACGGTAGCTGACGTATTGCAGCTCTGAATTACCGCTGTAGCTCTGAATCGGGAATACGGAACGGAAGGCTGCTTCCAGACCATACTGCCCTTCAGGATCTTGCTCGATAAACTTCTGGAACGAATCAAGCTGGATAGAAAGGAGATAAGGTATGTCCAGAACTTGTGGACGTTTACCAAAATCCTTACGAATACGTTTTTTCTCGGTATAGGAGTAAACCATAGGGTTCCTCAGCTCGCTGACAAGTCGACCCGTCTGCCTAAGTAAGGCAGTTTTTTATGCAACACTATTTTGTTGACCGGAAAATGGAACACTTTCCGCAATACCTGTTGCTATCACGCTTAAACCATTTCGTTGCGATTTACACAGCCCAGAACCCTAACCTGTCGCAGTATATTAAGTCGTCGATAGAAACAAGCATTGTCAGGCAAACCAGCAGTCAAACAGTGTGAAATGCTACTGGCGCCTTACAGCGCAAAAAGGCTGGTGACTAAAAAGTCACCAGCCTCAGCCTGATTTCTCAGGCTGCAACCGGAAGGGTTGGCTTATTTAACTTCAACTTCAGCGCCAGCTTCTTCCAGAGATTTTTTCAGAGCTTCAGCGTCGTCTTTGCTGATGCCTTCTTTCAGTGCAGCCGGAGCAGATTCTACCAGGTCTTTAGCTTCTTTCAGACCCAGGCCAGTTGCGCCACGTACTGCTTTGATAACAGCAACTTTGTTAGCGCCAGCAGCTTTCAGAATTACGTCGAATTCAGTTTTTTCTTCAGCAGCTTCAACCGGGCCAGCAGCTACAGCTACAGCAGCAGCAGCGGAAACACCGAATTTTTCTTCCATTGCAGAGATCAGCTCAACAACGTCCATTACGGACATAGCGGATACTGCTTCAATGATTTGATCTTTAGTGATAGACATTTAAATTGTTCCTGAATATCAGAATAAGTTTATACGTAAGCGAATGCTTTATAAAGGCAACTGCAATTAAGCAGCTTCTTTCGCATCGCGTACAGCAGCCAGAGTACGAACCAGTTTGCCAGCCGAAGCTTCTTTCATGGTTGCCATCAGGCGTGCAATTGCTTCTTCGTAGGTCGGCAGAGTTGCCAGGCGGTCGATCTGCGACGCCGGGATCAGCTCACCTTCAAAGGCAGCGGCTTTGACCTCAAATTTTGCATTCGCTTTCGCGAACTCTTTGAACAGACGAGCAGCAGCGCCCGGGTGTTCCATAGAGTATGCAATCAGGGTCGGACCAACAAACGTGTCTTTCAGGCACTCGAACTGAGTACCTTCAACGACGCGGCGCAGCAGGGTGTTACGAACAACACGCATGTATACGCCAGCTTCACGACCTGCTTTACGCAGTTCAGTCATTTTATCCACAGTTACGCCACGGGAATCCGCAACTACTGCAGACAGCGCACCTTTGGCTACTTCGCTGACTTCAGCAACAATCGCTTGTTTGTCTTGAAGATTTAAAGCCATTAGCTTTGCTCCTGGATGTTTGCCAGAGCTCATGCTCTGGAACTCACTTCACTCTATTCAACGAATAGAGCGTCTTAATACGGTGAGCAGAAACAAGCCAGAATATCCAAAAATAATCTTAGCGTTCTGTCACCGTCTACGCAGGGGATTAAGTCTCTTACGAGACTCCTGCGGTCTTCGACGGAGGCCTGGATAGGCCAGGCTCCAACGAACAAATTCTTTCTATGACTTCGTCCTTCGAACCGCGGCGGCGTTAGCTGCTCTCGTTCACACCGGTCATGTAGTTAACTACACTCCCGGTTATTCACTCGATTGCTGCCTTGCTGCAATTCAAATGACTCGCATAGCGTCTGTCTTATTGACAGAATCGTGGGGGTAAGATTGTAGACAAAATCACCGCCCACGTAAAGGCATTAGTTTGCAGAAGCGTTCAGGCCAGCCTGATCTACTGCAACACCTGCACCCATGGTGGTGGAGATGCTAACTTTCTTGATGTACACGCCTTTAGCCTGAGTCGGTTTTGCTTTTTTCAGCGCAACCAGCAGAGATTCCAGGTTTTCTTTCAGTTTGTCAGCGTCAAAGTCCACTTTACCGATGGTGGTGTGGATGATACCGTTTTTGTCGTTACGATAACGAACCTGACCTGCTTTCGCGTTCTTAACCGCTTCAGCAACGTTAGGGGTTACGGTACCCACTTTCGGGTTTGGCATCAGGCCGCGCGGACCCAGAACCTGGCCCAGCTGGCCAACAACGCGCATTGCATCCGGAGAAGCAATAACAACGTCAAAGTTCATTTCGCCTTTCTTGATCTGGTCAGCCAGATCTTCCATACCTACCAGCTCAGCGCCTGCAGCTTTTGCAGCTTCAGCGTTTGCGCCTTGGGCAAATACGGCAACGCGAACAGAACGGCCAGTACCGTGCGGCAGTACAGTTGCACCACGTACGTTCTGGTCAGATTTACGAGCATCGATGCCCAGGTTTACAGCAACGTCAACGCTTTCAACGAACTTAGCAGTAGCCAGTTCTTTCAGCAGAGCAATGGCTTCGTTGATGTCGTACTGTTTAGTTGCATCAACTTTGTCACGAATCACGGACATGCGCTTGGTCAGTTTAGCCATTTCTTAGTCCTCCACTACCAGGCCCATGGAACGTGCAGTACCTTCGATGGAGCGAGTCATCGCTTCAATGTCGGCACCAGTCATGTCGGCAGCTTTGGTCTGCGCGATTTCCTGCAGCTGAGCGCGGGAAATTTTACCAACTTTATCTTTGTTCGGCTTACCAGAGCCGGACTTGATACCAGCCGCTTTTTTCAGCAGAACTGCTGCCGGCGGGGTTTTGGTAACGAAAGTGAAAGAACGGTCAGCGTAAACGGTGATAACAACCGGGATTGGCAGACCTTTTTCCATGGATTCAGTTTTTGCGTTGAACGCTTTGCAGAATTCCATGATGTTAACGCCCTGCTGACCCAGTGCTGGACCAACCGGCGGACTCGGGTTTGCCATACCAGCTGCAACCTGCAGCTTGACGTAGGCTTGTACTTTCTTAGCCATTCTTAAATCCTCAAATTGGGTTATAGCGCTTCAGAGAAGCTCCCCGTGATAAACATCGTTTTACGGGCCAGGCCCATAAAAACAAAAGGCGCGAAATTGTATGCCAATTTCGTGCCCTATGCAACGATTAAATCGCTGCTTTTTTGATCGCCGGCTTACGCCTTCTCAACCTGACCGAAGTCCAGTTCTACCGGAGTCGCACGACCGAAGATAGAAACGGAAACTTTCAGGCGGGACTTTTCGTAGTCCACTTCTTCAACTACGCCGTTAAAGTCAGCGAACGGACCATCGTTGACACGAACCATTTCGCCCGGCTCAAACAGTGTTTTCGGACGCGGCTTATCGCCAACCTGCTGCAGACGGTTCATGATGGCATCAACTTCTTTGTCGCTGATCGGCGCCGGACGGTCGGAAGTACCGCCGATGAAGCCCATCACACGCGGTACGCTGCGCACCAAGTGCCAGCTCGCGTCATTCATGACCATCTGAACCAGAACGTAGCCTGGGAAGAATTTACGTTCGCTTTTGCGACGCTGGCCGCCACGGATTTCAACCACTTCTTCGGTTGGTACCATGACTTCGCCAAACAACTCTTCCATGTTGTGTAATTTGATATGTTCACGCAGCGAAGTAGCTACGCGACCTTCAAAACCGGAAAACGCCTGAACGACGTACCAGCGCTTTTTAGGAGCTTCAGACATCTCAGAACCTCAGGCCAGTGATAAAGGAGACCAGGCGAACCAGAATACCATCCAGTCCCCACAGGATCAGTGACATTACTGCAGTCACGGCAGCAACAATCAGCGTAGTATGCAGCGTTTCCTGGCGAGTCGGCCAAATCACTTTACGCACTTCGGTTCGCGCTTCGCGAGCAAAAGCAACGGTCGCCTTACCTTTCGTCGTCAACAGCGCGACGCCACCGGCAGCAGCAATAAGAATAACCACGGCCAGCGCACGCACCGCCAGCATAATGTCGCGATAAAGGAAGTTGCCCACGATCGCCACGATCAGCAGCACGGCAACGATAATCCACTTCATCGCTTCCAGGCCGCGCCCGCTCCCTTGAGCTTCGGTATTCGCACTCATAAACCAACCTGTCAGAAGTATTCTACAAACAATTTCACCCCGCGGGGGCGAGGCGATCCAAACCGAAATTAAGTTTCGGATTATACACTGAACGCGTTCAAACTGCTTCAACGCTGGCAGTTCTGTCGCCCCTGCCCTGCTATTGCAAAGAAGAACGCTGACTTGCCGTCGCGCTACCGCTCGAATGGTTTGGTGTATAAACGCCCTCTTCAGAGCCTGTCTCAGCAATGATTATGACAAAAAAAATCACTGATGAGCCAGGTTCTGGTATGAAAGCGTGCAAAAAGGGCATCAAATGATGCCCTTTTATTGCGCATTGCGTCAAATGTTATCAGCGATTAGCTGAGAACTTTAGCAACCACGCCCGCGCCAACGGTACGACCGCCTTCACGGATTGCGAAACGCAGACCATCGTCCATCGCGATCGGGTGGATCAGGGTAACAACCATTTTGATGTTGTCGCCCGGCATTACCATCTCTACGCCTTCCGGCAGTTCGATGGTACCAG
>NZ_PIOK01000014.1:0-41747 GCF_002810515.1 Klebsiella sp. D-Nf1 | reverse complement strand
AGTGGACGCATCACTGGTGTTCGGGTTGTCATGCCAATGGCATTGCCCGGTAGCTAAATGCGGAAGAGATAAGTGCTGAAAGCATCTAAGCACGAAACTTGCCCCGAGATGAGTTCTCCCTGAGACTTTAAGTCTCCTGAAGGAACGTTAAAGACGATGACGTTGATAGGCCGGGTGTGTAAGCGCAGCGATGCGTTGAGCTAACCGGTACTAATGAACCGTGAGGCTTAACCTTACAACGCCGAAGGTGTTTTGGCGATTTGAGAGAAGATTTTCAGCGTGATACAGATTAATCGATGCGTCCGGGTGACGTGTTGATAAAACAGAATTTGCCTGGCGGCGATAGCGCGGTGGTCCCACCTGACCCCATGCCGAACTCAGAAGTGAAACGCCGTAGCGCCGATGGTAGTGTGGGGTCTCCCCATGTGAGAGTAGGGAACTGCCAGGCATCAAATTTAGCGTGCTGATATGGCTCAGTTGGTAGAGCGCACCCTTGGTAAGGGTGAGGTCCCCAGTTCGACTCTGGGTATCAGCACCACTTTTTAGGTTAAAGTTCGGCACGTTGTAAAGAATTTGCCTGGCGACAATAGCGCGGCGGTCCCACCTGACCCCATGCCGAACTCAGAAGTGAAACGTCGTAGCGCCGATGGTAGTGTGGGGTCTCCCCATGTGAGAGTAGGGAATCGCCAGGCATCAAATAAAGCAAAAGGCCCAGTCGAAAGACTGGGCCTTTTGCTTTTGTTATATCTGTTGTTTGCCGATGAGCGCTCTCCGGAGTAGGGACAAATCCGCCGGGAGCGGATTTGAACGTTGCGCAGCAACGGCCCGGAGGGTAGCGGGCAGGACGCCCGCCATCATTCCCAGGCATCAAATAAAACGAAAGGCTCAGTCGGAAGACCGGGCTTTTTTGTTTTTTGCGGCCAGACGCGCCGCCAGCTCCCCCGGTGGCGCTGCGCTTACCGGGGCTACAGACCCCGTAGCCCGGAAAAGGTGCGTAGCACCGCCTCCGGGGAAAGCAGCGGTCATATCAACGTAAATGAAAGGCCCAGTCACACGACTGGGCCTTTTGTCTTTCTGGCGACTGAGCCGAAGGGAACGCCTCCAGGCTGAACATTTGTGGAGCGGAGTTGCTAACGAGTCAGCGCCACGATACCTAACGTGAGACCGGCAACCGCTGCTGCCCCACCAGCGATCGCGCCAGCCGTTTCCCAGTTATCCTGTGTTGTGCCTTTTACACAGGTATTGGTATGCACCAGTCGGCCCTGCGAGTCATAGACAGGCACGCACGGGGAATCATGGGCACAGCCAGCAAGCAACGTTGCTAACAATGTCACTAATATTAATTTATTCATGGTATTACCTCTAAATAACCGTTTGCTGTCAACGTTGTTGACACATAACGGAATAGCTTATTTTACCACCGCAATGACACAGGCCTGGAAGGGGAAATAATCTCAAATTATGAGCAGTGTAAATATCGTGAAGAGAAATGAGAAATAATGAAGAGAATATGCAGGAAGGGATTTTCCAATGCGTTAGTCGGGGATAAAAAATTAATATTTCTACTAACTTGTTGTTCTGATAGATATAAAAAAAGGCGCCGCGTGGCGCCTTGATAATTATAGTCGATTATTCAGCGTGCCGGGTAAAGCGTCGCCTAACGACCACGAAGAACACCGGAACAAAGAAGATCGCCAGCAGTGTCGCGGTAAGCATCCCGCCCATCACGCCGGTGCCCACTGCATTCTGAGCCCCGCTACCGGCACCATGGCTAATCACCAGCGGCATGACCCCGAGAATAAAGGCTAGTGAAGTCATTAATATAGGGCGTAGACGCATACGAGATGCTTCCAGGGTCGCCTCAATAATGCCTTTCCCTTCTTTATCCATAAGATCTTTAGCGAACTCGACAATAAGAATAGCGTTCTTCGCAGATAAACCAATAGTCGTTAACAGGCCAACCTGGAAATAAACGTCATTATTCAACCCTCTAAGCGAAGCTGCTAATAATGCGCCGATAACCCCTAATGGCACAACCAGCATAACTGAGAACGGAATCGACCAGCTCTCATACAGCGCCGCCAGGCACAGGAAGACGACGATCAGTGAGATGGCATAGAGCGCAGGCGCCTGGTTGCCGGAGAGGCGTTCCTGGTAAGACATTCCAGTCCAGTCGTAACCGATGCCGCTCGGCAGTTTACTGGCCAGTTGTTCCATCAGCGCCATGGCTTCCCCGGTACTTTTGCCTGGCGAGGCTTCACCGAGGATCTCCATGGATGGCAAACCGTTGTAACGCTCCAGGCGTGGCGAGCCATATATCCAGCGTGAAGTGACAAAGGCGGAAAACGGAACCATTTCGCCGTTGGCGCTACGAACATACATGTTGTTAATGTCGCTCGGCAGCATACGGAAATGGGCATCAGCCTGGACGTACACTTTTTTCACGCGGCCGCGGTCGATAAAGTCATTGACGTAGTACCCCCCCAGCGCCGCGGATATCGTTTCATTGATATCGGAGAGGGATACGCCCAGCGCCTGCGCTTTTTCCTGATCGACATCCAGTTTGAACTGCGGCGTATCTTCCAGCCCATTGGGCCGTACCCGGACCAGCTGATCCGGATGCTGTTTCACCATGCCGAGCAGTTGGTTTCGCGCCTGGGTCAGGGCGGTATGGCCAAGCCCACCCTGGTCGATCAGTTCAAAGTCGAAGCCGGTGGCGGTACCCAGCTCAATAATGGCCGGCATGTTGAACGGGAAAACCATGGCGTCTTTTATCTGGCTGAAGGCCACGGTGGCTCGTTTAATAATCGACTCAACGTTGTTTTCATCACCGCTACGCGCTTCCCAGGGTTTCAGGCTGACAAACGCCATGCCGGAGTTTTGCCCCTGGCCGCTGAAGCTGAAGCCGTTAACGGTAAAGACGCTTTCAACATTGGCCTTCTCGTTATGCAGATAGTAGTCGGTTACGGTATCCAGCACCTTCTGCGTGCGCTCCTGGGTAGCGCCGGAAGGCAGCTGGATCATGGTCAGGAAGACACCCTGATCCTCGTCGGGCAGAAAGGACGTGGGCAAACGCATGAACAACACGGCCATCCCCACGACTATCACCAGGTAGATCACCAGATAACGGCCTGTTCCACGCAGAATACCGCTAACGCTGTTGGTATAGTGATTGACGCTCTGGTCGAAGCGGGCGTTAAACCAGCCGAAAAATCCTTTTTTCTCATGGTGTTCGGCTGAGGCTGGCTTCAACAACGTGGCGCAGAGCGCCGGCGTCAGCACCAGCGCAACCAGCACGGAGAGCGCCATGGCGGAGACAATGGTGATCGAAAATTGACGATAAATTGCGCCAGTCGAGCCGCCGAAGAAGGCCATCGGGACGAATACCGCAGAGAGCACCATGGCGATACCCACCAGCGCTCCCTGGATCTGCGACATCGACTTTTCTGTCGCTTCTTTTGGCGAGAGCTTCTCCTCAACCATCACACGTTCGACGTTTTCCACCACCACGATGGCGTCATCGACCAGCAGGCCTATCGCCAGCACCATGCCAAACATCGTCAGGGTGTTGATGGAGTAGCCAAACATCGACAGTACCGCAAAGGTACCCAACAGCACGACAGGAACGGCAATCGTCGGAATGAGCGTTGCGCGCATGTTCTGCAGGAACAGATACATGACAAGAAAGACGAGGATAATTGCCTCAAAAAGCGTTTTTACCACTTCATGGATGGAGATTTTGACGAAAGGGGTTGTATCGTATGGATAGACAACCTTCATCCCCTGAGGGAAGTAGGGCTGCAGCTCGGCCAGCTTCGCTTTAATCGCGGTGGCAGTATCCAGCGCGTTGGCGCCGGTCGCAAGCTTAATACCCAGACCAGAGGCGGGTTTACCGTTAATTCTCGCGACGACGTTGTAGTTTTCTCCCCCCAGCTCAATGCGGGCGACGTCTTTCAGATGGACCACTGAGCCATCGGCATTGACCCGCAGTGTGACCTTGCCAAACTCCTGCGGATCTTTAAGCCGGGTTTGGGCAATGATCGACGCGTTCAGCTGCTGGCCTTTCAGCGCCGGCGTACCGCCCAGCTGACCGGCGGCGATCTGATCGTTCTGAACCTTCAGCGCATTGATGACGTCGACCGGCGTGAGGTTGTATTTATTTAGCAGATTGCCATCCAGCCAGACGCGCATGGCGTACTGTGCGCCGAACAGCTGCACATCGCCCACACCATTGAGGCGGCTGATAGGGTCTTTTACGTTGGAGGCAACATAGTCAGAAATATCGTCCTGATTGGTCGCCGGGTTATCAGAGATAAAGCCGGCAACCAGCAGGAAGCTGCTGCTGGATTTTTCGACGCTAATCCCTTGCTGCTGTACTTCCTGAGGCAGCAGCGGCGTAGCCAGCTGCAGTTTGTTTTGCACCTGCACCTGGGCGATATCCGGATCGGTGCCGGACTTAAAGGTGAGCGTAATGGTTACCGAGCCAGCGGAGTCGCTGGTCGACGACATATACATCAGGTTGTCGATACCGTTCATATTCTGTTCGATAACCTGAGTGACCGTATCCTGTACGGTTTGCGCGTCTGCACCAGGGTAGGTGGCGGAGATCGCCACCGCAGGGGGCGCAATCGTTGGATACTGCGCTATCGGTAGCTGCAGGATGGCCAGGCCGCCGGCAATCATCATAATGATGGCCAGCACCCAGGCGAAGACCGGTCGATGGATAAAAAACTTAGGCATGGCTGGGTATCCTTATTGTGCGGCCGGTGCCGCACGCTCCGCTTCCGCTTTGACGGTGACGCCAGGACGGACTTTCTGTAAGCCGCTGACAATCACTTTATCGCCCGGCTTCAGCCCGTTGGTGATGAGCCATTTATCGCCAACGGCCTGAGTCGCGACCACTTCCCGGGTTTCAACCTGGTTTTTGTCATTCACCAGCATCACGGAGGCATCGCCCCGCGGCGTGCGGGTCACTCCTTGCTGCGGCACCAGGATGGCCTGCGGATCGACACCTTCGTCTATGCGAGCGCGGACGAACATCCCCGGCAGCAGGGCATGCTGCGGGTTAGGGAAGATAGCGCGTAGCGTGATAGAGCCCGTGCTTTCATCGACAGTGACGTCAGAGAACTGCAGCGACCCTTTAAGCGGATAGGCCTGACCGTTCTCCATCACCAGCTCAACGCTTTTTGTATCACCGCCGCGCTGCAGGCTTTCCTGCTTAAGGCGCATAAAGTCATTGCTGGACTCCGTCACGTCAACATAGATGGGATCGAGCTGCTGGACGGTGGCCAGGGCATCCGATTGACCGTTGGTGACCAGCGCGCCCTCGGTGACGCTCGATTTGCCGATGCGCCCGCTTATGGGGGAGGTCACTTTGGTGTAGGCCAGGTTGATACGGGCGGTGTCTACGGCGGCTTTGGTGGCGATGACGTCGGCATCGGCCTGGCGGGCGGTGGCCACCGCCTGATCGTATTCCTGCTGGCTGATATATTTGGTCCCCAGCAGCGGAACATAGCGTTTCACCGTCAAATGGGCGATGGCGGCTGCGGCTTCGGCCTTGGCCTCATCGCCTTTCGCACTGTTCCAGGCGGCCTGATAGGTTGCCGGATCGATCTGATAGAGCGACTGACCTGCTTCGACATCACTTCCTTCAACAAAGTTACGCTTCAGGATGATACCGCTCACCTGGGGGCGGACTTCCGCCACGCGAAAAGCAGAGGTACGGCCTGGCAGTTCGGTGGTGACCGACAACGGTGCACTGTTCACGATATGGACCGTCACCTGCGGCGCCTGTGCATGGGGTTGCGGGTTGCCTGAATTATCGCAGCCGGTAAGCAATAAGGCCGAGATAATTAAACCGGATAAAAGTGTCACTCTGGCGTGAGTTGTCATTGCGGTTCCTTATAGATTACGTACCAAATTCGGCGGCGAATCTGTGAAAGAAAGAGGGAGTCAAAAAGCAGTTTGCCATCCTACAAATAAACGTCGCTGGATGTAAGGGATACTTATTTTTAAACGATCAGCAAGGCACGCAAAAACAAAAAAATGGTCGATCTGTTTTTGCTATTTATCTCAATTGTAAAACATAATAAACAGACATTATTTTAATGAATGAGTTGGCTAATAATATTCATTAAGATGATTCGTTAGTTTTCTACATCAGAATTAACTTGTCTGCATTTTTGCTAAATAATATTGTGCACCAAATGTTAGATTAAGGGATCTTCAGAAAAATCTATATTGCCTGTTAATCGGGAACTGAGGCCTTATATGGCAAGAAAAACCAAAGAGGAGGCGCTGCGCACGCGGCAGCTCCTGATTGAATCCGCGATCCAGCAGTTCGCCCTGCGGGGGGTGGCCAACACGACCCTGACGGATATCGCTGATGCGGCAGGGGTGACTCGCGGCGCCGTGTACTGGCATTTTGCCAGTAAGACGGAGCTGTTTAATGAGATGTGGCAGCAACAGCCACCGCTCAGGGATTTGATTCAGCAAAGCCTGGCGACAATGAATGAGCAGGAGCCCTTAAATGATTTGCGGCAGCGGTTTATTGCCGGGCTACGCTATATTGCTGAGAATCCTCGCCAGCGTGCCCTGATGCAAATTCTTTATCAACGCTGTGAGTTTGCCAGCGATATGTTATCGGAAAGCGAAATTCGCCAACGTATTGGATTTAACTATTCCGTTATTGGTGGGGTTCTGCAGCACTGTGTACGTAACAATATATTGCCAGCCGAAACAAATATCGACGTGATATTAATTGTTTTACATAGCGCCTTTTCCGGCTTGATTAAAAACTGGCTGCTCGATCCGCAACGCTTCGATCTTTATCAGCAGGCACCTGCGCTGGTGGATAATATTATGGCGGTGGTCTGTGCTGCACGTTTATCGCAGGAGCCTGTACTGCGGGTGGTCAATCAGTAACGTGTCCTGCTGGCGCAGATAATAAAAAAGGCGCTTCCCCATGCCGAAGAGCGCCTTTTATATCAAGCAAGCAACTGACTAGTATCAGTTCATGCCGTATTTTTTCAGTTTTTTACGCAGTGTACCGCGGTTGATGCCCATCATCAGGGCTGCGCGGGTCTGGTTACCACGGGTGTATTGCATCACCATGTCCAACAGGGGCTGTTCAACTTCAGCCAGTACCAGCTCATACAGGTCATTCACATCCTGACCGTTCAGTTGAGCAAAATAGTTCTTCAGTGCCTGTTTAACCGAGTCACGCAGGGGTTTTTGAGTTACCTGATCCTGAGAGTTAACGGTAGAAACGGTCAGTACGTCAGAATTTACGCGTTGTTCGAACATAGTTCTGTCAGCTCTTTATTTCTATTACGCAAAATTTTCGAAGTATGCCTCCAACGCCTCCAGCTGTTCGCTGGCATCCTCAATGGCGTTGAATGTGCGCCGAAACTGGTCATCTGGAGCATGTTCCTGAAGATACCAGGAGACGTGTTTACGCGCGATTCGGTACCCTTTTGCCTGACCGTAAAAGTCATGCAATTCCCGAACGTGCGCACAAAGCAAGCGCTTAACCTCTGCCAGTGGCAGCGGGGGCAGCAGCTCTCCAGTGTCCAGATAATGCTGGATTTCCCGAAAGATCCAGGGTCTTCCCTGAGCTGCACGGCCTATCATCAGGGCATCAGCCCCTGTATAGTCGAGCACAGCTCTGGCTTTAAGCGGGTCAGTAATGTCACCATTCGCGATAATCGGAATGGAAACTTTCTGCTTAACTGCCCGAATACTGTCGTACTCAGCGTCTCCGTTAAACAAGCAGGCGCGGGTGCGTCCGTGAATAGTCAGAGCCTGAATGCCACACTCTTCGGCCAGTTGGGCAATCTCTACGCAGTTACGGTGTTCCGGTTCCCAACCGGTGCGAATCTTGAGTGTCACAGGAACGTCCACCGCGTTGACGACCGCCGTCAGGATTGACTTCACCTGCTCGGGGTACTGCAAGAGGGCTGAACCTGCAAGCTTGCGATTCACCTTTTTCGCCGGGCATCCCATATTGATATCTATAATCTGGGCACCACTTTCCACGTTAATCCGCGCGGCTGCAGCCATCTCTTCCGGTACGCTACCGGCGATTTGCACGGTACGAATACCGGGCTCATCGATATGCACCATCCGTAAACGGGACTTGTCACTCTCCCACACCTGTGGGTTAGAGGACATCATCTCAGAAACGGTTAAACCTGCTCCCATCTCGTAGCACAGCGTCCTGAATGGTCTGTCAGTAATGCCAGCCATGGGTGCTGCGATCAGGCGATTTCTGAGCTGGTGGTGTCCGATGCGCATGAGTTAAGAAATGACCATACTGTGACTGCAAGGCGGCGTATATTACGCATTTTTTGCACGAGATGAAAGGCCAAACTTTGAGCAATCCTCTGTTGCAGATCAATGAATCCGGGACTAGCGTAAAAGAGATGAATAAATACTTATATTAATCATTACTTTAATGGATGATGAGTAATTTGTGTCCATTTATAAAATCATAAAACTTCTCGATTTTTCTTAGATAAACTCGCTACCTGGCGGCATAAAACGCTGTTTTTGTAGTCAAAAAAGTACGCTGTAGTGCGATCTGCCTCTCATTTCCAGGCATTATTTGGTGGCTACTGGAAACAAAAATGCGGCCCGCGGGCCGCATGGTGCTTAGTTTTTCCGGCCGGTAATCCGGCACCACTCCTCTTTCTCCACCACCGGGTCGAGGGTGAAGAGCGGGGCGTAGGCATCGCAGACGCTTTCCGCCTGGCTTGCCAGAATGCCGGAAAGACCCAGCAGACCGCCTGTAACCGGCAGCACGCTGATTAACGGGGCCAGCTCACGTAACGGGCCGGCCAGGATGTTGGCGACCACCACATCGGCTTTCATGGCTTCTGGCTGATCCTGCGGCAGATACAGTTCAAGGCGCTCTGAGACGCCATTACGCTGGGCGTTATCACGGCTGGCCTGGATGGCCTGAGGGTCGATATCAATTCCGATAGCTTTAGCGGCGCCCAGTTTCAGGGCGGCAATCGCCAGGATGCCGGAACCGCAGCCAAAATCGATAACGGTTTTGCCCTGCAGGTCAAGACCGTCGAGCCACTGCAGACACATGGCGGTAGTCGGATGGGTGCCGGTACCAAAGGCCAGTCCCGGATCAAGCATCACGTTGACCGCGTTCTCATCGGGGACATCGCGCCAGCTCGGACAAATCCACAGGCGCTCACCGAAACGCATCGGGTGGAAGTTATCCATCCACTCGCGCTCCCAGTCTTTATCTTCCAGTTGCTCGATCTTATGCGCAAAGCCGGCGCCGAGGAGCGGATGCTGTTCAAGGATGGCAACCGCTTCGTTCATGTCGCTTTCTGCATCGAACAGGCCGATAACATCGGTATCGCCCCATAAACGGGTTTCACCCGGCAGCGGCTCGAATACCGGCGTGTCGTGAGTGTCCTGGAAAGTGATGGAGACCGCTCCGGCCTCCATCAGCGCATCGCTCAGCGCTTCAGCGTTCGCGCCGGTGGTATTCAGTTTTAGTTGGATCCAAGGCATAGCAAAACTCTTTATTTATCAGTAGTCATAACAGGGGCTGGCGGGACGGGCTGGCCGAAACGGTTCCCGACGACAAAAGCCAACAAACTTAGCAGCAGCGAGGGCACGATAGGATGGAAGCCCAGGTACTGAATATGAAACGTCGCGAGCACGGCATACAGCACGCCGCCCACCAACATCGCGCTGAGCGCCCCGGCAGCGTTTGCCCGCTCCCAGTAGAGGCCCAGCACCAGCGGCCATAAGAACACCGCTTCCAGGCCGCCAAAGGCCAGCAGATTGAGCCAGATAATCATTTCCGGCGGCCGCCAGGCGGCCAGCATCATTAATATACCCAGCACTAAGGTGGCGATCGTTGAGATCCGCTTGAGCTTCTGCTCATTGCGTTTTTTTGTCGGCTGCGCGCTGAGCCACAGATCTTTAATGATCGTAGCCGATGCCTGCAGTAAATGGGCGTTCACGTTCGACATAATCGCCGCCATCGGCGCGGCTAAAAACAGTCCTGCAGCCCACGGCGGCAGCACCTGGACCATCAAGGTGGGGATCACCTGATCGGGAACGGTCAGATCCGGCAGAACGGCACGGCCAAGAGCGCCGGCGAGATGCATGCCGAACATCAGAATCGCCACGACGATCGTGCCAATCACAATCCCGCGGTGCACGGCTTTGCTGTCTTTATAGGAGATACAGCGCACGGCGGTATGCGGCAGGCCGATAACGCCGAAGCAAACCAGCACCCAGAATGAGGTCATAAAGGTGGGGGTCAGGATATCATCCGCGCCGTGCGGCGATACCAGCTGTGGGTCGATCCGCTGCAGCGTATCTACCGCCTGATGCAGGCCACCGGCGGCATGTACCACGCCGACCAGCAGGACGATCGTGCCGATCAACATCACCATCCCCTGCATCGTATCGTTAAGTACGCTGGCGCGGAAACCACCGAAAGCGGTATACAGTGCGATGGTGATCCCAAAGATCAGCAGCCCGGTTTCGTACTTGATCCCGGCGGCAGTCTCCAGCAGGCGCGCGCCGCCGATAAACTGTACGGCGATGGCGCCGACAAAAGCGACCAGCAGGCTGACGCTGGCAATCCACACCACCGCGCGGTTTTGGTAGCGAGCTTGCAGCATGTCGTTCAGGGTGATCGCATTATAGCGGCGTGCCAGGATCGCGAATTTTTTACCGAGGATCCCAAGAGAAAGCCAGATCGTCGGTACCTGGATCATCGCTAACAGTACCCAACCCAGCCCATATTTATAGGCGGCGCCGGGGCCGCCTATAAATGAGCTGGCGCTAATATAGGTGGCGGTGAGGGTCATGGCTAAGACAAACCCCCCCATCGATCGACTGCCGAGGAAATACTCGCTAAGGAAGTTCCCGGTACTGCGTTTACGCATCGCGTAAATCGACAGTCCGAAGACGACAAACAGGTAAGCGATCAGCACCACGATAATCTCAAGCTGCATCGTTATCCTCCAGAGAGATATCACGGAAGATAAAACGCACCATCGCCCAGCACAGCAGAATAAACAGCAGCGGCACCAGCAGGCAGGCCATTTCAAACCAATGCGGCAGGCCGGTAAAACCGATACCGACGCCCGGCAGATAGGCCGCCGCCAGCCAGGCGGCAAGATAGAGAAGGGTCAGCCACAGCGCCCAGCGCGCTTCTTTATGGGCCTGAACAAAACGTTTGTCCATTTTTTGTCCCTTGAGGATGAAGAAAGCGGGGATTGTACCGCATGGAAAAGTCGAGGGGAGAGAAAAAGAAAAAAGGCCGGATTAACCGGCCTTTTGCAGCGAATACAGGATTATTTTTCCTGCAGTCCGAGCTTTTTCTCCAGATAGTGGATGTTAGTACCACCATGCTGGAAGTTCTCGTCGCTCATAATGCGCATCTGCAGATCAACGTTGGTTTTGATGCCATCGATGATCAGCTCCTGCAGCGCATTCTTCATGCGGGCAATCGCCACGTCACGGCTTTCGCCGTAGCAGATCAGCTTACCGATCATGGAGTCATAGTACGGAGGTACGGTGTAACCGGCGTAGATATGAGACTCCCAGCGCACACCAAAACCGCCCGGCGCGTGGAAGCGGGTAATTTTACCCGGGCTCGGCAGGAAGGTGTTCGGGTCTTCGGCGTTGATACGGCATTCCACCGCATGGCCTCTGACGACCACTTCATCCTGCTTGATGGACAGCGGCTGGCCGGCTGCAATACGCAGCTGCTCTTTGATCAGGTCAACGCCAGTGATCATTTCGGTAACCGGGTGTTCTACCTGAATACGGGTGTTCATTTCAATGAAGTAGAACTCGCCGTTTTCGAACAGGAACTCGAACGTACCCGCCCCGCGGTAGCCGATATCCACACAGGCTTTCGAGCAACGCTCGCCGATGTAGCGACGCAGTTCCGGGGTGATGCCCGGCGCCGGCGCTTCTTCGACCACTTTCTGGTGACGACGCTGCATGGAGCAGTCACGCTCTGCCAGATAGATAGCGTTACCCTGACCGTCCGCCAGTACCTGGATCTCGATGTGGCGAGGATTTTCCAGGTATTTCTCCATGTAGACCATGTCGTTATTGAAAGCCGCTTTCGCTTCCGCTTTGGTCATGGAGATAGACTGCGCCAGTTCAGCGTCGCTACGCACAACGCGCATACCGCGACCACCGCCGCCGCCGGAGGCTTTGATGATCACCGGATAACCAATGCGTTTGGCATGGGCGCGGTTAGCGTCCATATCGTCGGTCAGCGGGCCGTCAGAACCAGGAACGGTCGGGACGCCGGCTTTCTTCATCGCAGTGATCGCGGACACCTTGTCGCCCATCAGGCGGATAGTGTCGGCTTTCGGACCGATGAAGATAAAGCCGGAGCGCTCAATCTGCTCGGCAAAGTTGGCGTTCTCGGAGAGGAAACCATAACCCGGGTGAATCGCTATCGCGCCGGTGATTTCCGCCGCGCTGATGATAGCCGGGATGTTGAGATAGCTTTTTACGGACGGAGCCGGGCCAATACAGACCGTCTCATCCGCTAACAATACGTGTTTTAGATCGCGATCCGCGGTGGAGTGCACAGCGACGGTCTTGATGCCCAGTTCTTTACAGGCACGCAGGATGCGCAATGCGATCTCGCCACGGTTAGCGATGACAATTTTATCCAGCATGTTCGCCTCGTTACTCGATAACTACCAGCGGCTCGTCGAATTCTACCGGTTGGCCGCTTTCGATCAGAATGGCTTTCACCACGCCGGCTTTGTCGGCTTCGATCTGGTTCATCATTTTCATCGCTTCGACGATGCACAGGGTGTCGCCCACGTTAACTTTCTGGCCAACTTCCACAAACGCTTTCGCGTCCGGGCTTGGCGTACGATAGAAAGTACCAACCATCGGGGAACGTACGATGTGACCACTGATTTCCGCTTTTGCCGGCGCTTCAACTGCGGCAGCAGGTGCAGCAGCGGCTGGCGCCTGAGGCTGCATCATCGGCGCAGCATAAGCCTGCTGCATAACCGGATAGCTTGCGACCGGTGCAGAGCGGCTGATGCGAACAGACTCTTCGCCTTCAGAAATTTCCAGTTCGGAGATACCTGATTCTTCAACCAGCTCGATCAGTTTTTTAATCTTACGAATATCCATGAGTGGGTTCCGTACTCTTTGTTTAGTGTGATTGTGACAGGCGTTTTACCGCCGTCTGTAAAGCGTATGAATAGCCGTCCGCCCCCAGTCCGCAAATGACGCCAGCGGCGACATCAGACAGATATGAGTGCTGGCGGAAGGGTTCGCGTGCATGCACGTTGCTCAGGTGAATCTCGATAAACGGGATGTTCACGGCAAGCAAAGCGTCACGGATTGCTACGCTGGTATGCGCGAACGCGGCCGGATTAATCAGGATATAGTCCACGTTGTCTTTAGCCTGATGAATTCGGTCGATTAACGCATATTCCGCGTTGGACTGCAGGTGATCCAGGCTCACATTCAGCGCCGCTGCCTCAGATGTCAAACGGTTAACAATTTCAGCCAGTGAAAGGATGCCATACTTCTCAGGCTCGCGGGTTCCGAGCATGTTAATGTTTGGACCATTCAAAAGCAAAATGTGAAAATTGTCAGCCATCGTGTGGCGATCTCCTGCCATCTTCGGGTAAAAAACAACATATACCTTCAATGCGCCATTGTCACCTTTTCAGGGCCAGAAAACCCCGTCAGGAAAACCAAAGTCGCACATTATAACGATTTCGTAGCAATTGGCAGCTAAATACTGGTCTTATCAGGGAAGATTATCAACCGCTATCGTAAAAAGAGTCGCGGTTGATAAAAGATCTGCGGGAAACTGCACATTACCGGATTCAGCGCCACCACTGGCGGAACTTCTTATAACGCCATGCCAAAAGCACCACCGCCAGCAGGGCATAAATGATGGGCTGCGGCGAGACGATCTTCACTGACCACAGGTAGTGAATCGGCGCGAGGATCGCCACCAGATAGACGAAGTTGTGCAAAAGTTGCCAACGACGGCCCAATTTTCGCTGCATTGCCTGCGTCGAGGTCACCGCCAGTGCCAGCAGGATCACCCAGCAGACCATGCCTAACGTCAGATAGGGGCGATTGATAATCTCCGAGCCCAGCAGCGTCAGATTGTTAATGCCCAGCTCCAGCAAGGTATAGCTGGTCAGGTGCAGCGTCGCCCAGGCAAAACACCATAGACCTAACAGGCGGCGAATGCGAATCAATAATGGCTGTTTCGCGTAGCGCGCCAGCGGGGATACCAGCAGCGTTGCCAGCAGGAACTTAAGCGCCATCCTGCCGGTAAAGTGCTGGATATCCTTGGCCGGGTCGGCGCTAAAGTAGCCCTGATGTCCGGCCCAGAACAACCAGACCAGCGGCAAAAACCCCGCCAGGTGGAGTAAGACTTTCAACCAGGCGATCTGTTTGACGGTGAAACGCACTAGAAGTTCTCCCGCAAGTTCATACCACGATACAGTGAGGCCACTTCGTCGGCATAGCCGTTAAATAACAATGTCGGCTGACGCTTCACGTCGAGCACACCACCTGAGCCGATGAACCGCTCGCTGGCCTGCGACCAGCGGGGATGATCGACATGGGGATTAACGTTGGCAAAGAAGCCGTATTCGTCCGGTGCCGCCAGATTCCAGGTGGTCGGCGGCTGCTCGCGCGTCAGCTCAATGCTGACGATGGATTTAATGCCTTTAAAACCGTACTTCCACGGCACGGTCAGGCGGACCGGCGCGCCGTTTTGCGGCGGCAGCGCTTTGCCATACACCCCGACAGTGAGCAGCGTCAGCGGGTGCATGGCTTCGTCAAGCCGCAACCCTTCCACGTAAGGGTAAGCGAGCCCCCCGCCGATAAAACGATCTTTCTGCCCGGGCATTTGCTCCGGGGCATACAGGGTTTTGAAGGCGACATAACGCGCGTTGCTAGTGGGCTCCACCAGCGCCAACAATTTATGCAGCGGGAAGCCGACCCAGGGAACCACCATCGACCAGGCTTCCACGCAGCGCATACGATAAATGCGCTCCTCCAGCGGGAAGCGTTTGGTCAGATCGTCATGGTCGAGGGTCAGCGGCTTCGCCACTTCACCGCCAATGGTCAGCGTCCAGGGATCGGTGCGCAGACTACCCGCGTTCGCCGCCGGATCGGCTTTATCGAGGCCGAATTCATAAAAGTTATTGTAACCGGCGACCTTATCTTCCGGGGTGAGCGTCAGATTGGCCTGCCACTCGGCGGGTTTAGCAAAGTCCAGGGCCTTGCCTGCCGGGGCTGGCGGGCGATCATTGCCTTTAAACCAGTCCAGCAGATCGGCCTGCGCGGTAGCGGGAAGCGAGAGGGCAGTCGCGCTGATGCCCAGCATTTTCAGTACCTGGCGCCGCTTGAGCATAAAAACGGATTCGGCCGTGACGTCGGCTTCCGTCAGTTTTTTTCTTTTCATGGTGTCCTCCGTCATGCGTTTCCCTAAGCATGACGGAGACGACGATTTATCGCGAATATGTCACGAAAAATTGCAGATTAGGATCTTCTGTTGTCGTCTGGGCTGGCGCGCGCTATTCCAGGAATCATCGGAAAGTGGCGCAAGACGTTTCCTTTACCGCGCTTGACCCGGCATCTTTATCAGGGCAAAGAGGGTGGAAAGCGAGTCTGCAGGTAAAAGCCGTAATAATTTGCGCCGCTGGCGCCGGTTTGTCATCCTGCGTCTAAAATTAAAGCGCTTCTGGCGCAGGCCGCAGGTGGGCAATGATTGGCAAATTTTTTCTGCCGACTATACTCGCTATCGGCATACTTTCGCCGATAATACGCATTCCATTGCCAGACTCGCCATCTTTGATAGTATGCGTCGCGCTTTAAAAGGTTAATGCTAGCGGCAAGGCGCGCGCCGGCACGGGAGCCTGATGGTTCATCGGGCAGTCATTCACTCGCGGAGTTAACACAGGGATGCGATTAACGACGAAGTTCTCAGCCTTTATCACGCTGCTAACTAGCCTGACCATCTTTGTCACGCTGATTGGCGCTTCGCTGAGTTTTTATAATGGCATTGAGAACAAGGTCGAAAACCGGGTTCAGGCGGTGGCGACCATGCTGGATAACCGGCTCATCACCACCTCTTTTGATAAGCTTGAGCCACAGCTGGATGAGCTGATGACGCCGATCGAGATCGTGCATATCGATTTCATGCTTAACGGCAAACCACTCTACAGCCACTCCCGAACCGACAGTTATCGCCCGTTGGGCAGCCATGAGCAATTCCGTGAGATCACGGTCCCGTCACTGAAACACCCTGGTATCACTCTGCATCTGGTCTACATCGACCCGATGGTGAACTATTTCCGCTCGCTGTCGATCACGGCCCCGCTGTCGATCTCCATCGGCTTCATGGTGGTGATTATTTTCTTCGCCGTCCGCTGGATCCGCCGCCAGCTGGCTGGCCAGGAGCTGCTTGAGCTGCGTTCCACGCGCATCCTGAGCGGCGAGCGCGGGCCGCAGGTGCGCGGATCGGTCTATGAATGGCCGGCCAGCACCAGCAGCGCGCTGGATATGCTGCTGTCGGAGCTGCAGTTTGCCAGCGATCAGCGCAGCCGTATGGATACGCTGATTCGCTCCTATGCGGCACAGGATTCTAAAACGGGTCTGAATAACCGCCTGTTCTTTGATAATCAGCTGGCCACGCTGCTGGAAGACCAGGAGAAAGTGGGCGCCTACGGCATCGTCATGATGATCCGTCTGCCGGAGTTCGATCTGCTGCGGGACAACTGGGGACGAGCGGCGGCTGAAGAGCATTACTTCACGCTTATCAACCTGCTCTCTACCTTTATTATGCGTTATCCCGGCGCGCTACTGGCGCGTTATCACCGTAGTGACTTCGCCGTACTGCTGCCGCACCGCACGTTAAAAGAGGCGGATAGCATCGCCGGGCTGTTGCTGAAAGCCATGGACGCGCTGCCGCCAACGCGCATTCTCGATCGTGACGATATGATGCACATCGGTATCTGTGCTTTCCGCAGCGGGCAATCGACAGCGCAGGTGATGGAACATGCGGAAGCGGCAACGCGCAACGCGGTGCTGCAGGGCAGCAACAGTTGGTCGGTTTATGATGACACCCTTCCGGAGAAAGGCCGCGGCAACGTGCGCTGGCGGACGCTGATCGAACAGATGCTGAGCCGCGGGGGACCGCGGCTGTACCAAAAACCTGCCGTTACCCGAGATGGGCGGGTGCATCACCGAGAACTGATGTCCCGGATGTACGACGGTAAAGAAGAGGTGATTGCGGCCGAGTACATGCCGATGGTGCTGCAGTTTGGTCTGGCGGAGGAGTATGACCGCCTGCAGGTAACGCGCCTGCTGCCATTTTTAGGCTTCTGGCCTGAAGAAAACCTGGCGTTACAACTGTCGGTGGAGTCGCTGATCCGTCCTCGTTTCCAGCGCTGGCTGCGCGATGCCCTGATGCAGTGTGAAAAATCGCAGCGTCAGCGGATTATTTTTGAACTTGCAGAGGCAGATGTTTGTCAATATATCGGCCGTCTACAGCCGGTTATGCGATTAGTTAACGCTCTGGGTGTTCGGGTGGCGGTCGTTCAGGCGGGGTTAACCCTGGTGGGAACCAGCTGGATCAAGCAGTTGGATGCGGAGTTGATCAAACTGCATCCTGGGCTGGCGCGCAACATTGAAAAGCGCAGCGAGAACCAGCTACTGGTGCAAAGTCTGGTGGAAGCCTGCAAAGGCATGCCTATGCAAGTTTTTGCGACTGGCGTACGTAGCCGCAGCGAGTGGTTGGTGCTGTCCCAATGCGGTGTCACAGGCGGTCAGGGGGAATTTTTTGCGGCCTCACAGCTACTTGACACAAATGTGAAAAAATATTCGCAAAGATACTCGGTTTGATCTGCCGTTTAGCGTGATTTCACGTAGAATAATGCGCGCCATCGTGAAGGGGGTGTGCTTGTCTACCCGCCGGATCATCGCAATGTAAATGCCAGTGACCCTCCTTTGACAGGTTACAAATTCAGGCGTGGAGCGCTGCTGAAGATTTCAGCAATGAACGGAGTCGGAAAAATTTGTAACAAAGGAAATGAACTGCACTAATTTTCACCGCAGCAGGTGATTTTTGCGCCTTGTCGCTGCTGCGTGTGGTTGGTAAAGTAAGCGGATTTTGTTTTCCGCCCCAGCTTTCAGGATTATCCCTTAGTATGTTAAAAAAATTTCGTGGCATGTTTTCCAATGACCTGTCCATTGACCTGGGTACCGCGAATACCCTTATTTACGTAAAAGGACAAGGCATCGTATTGAATGAGCCTTCCGTGGTGGCCATTCGTCAGGATCGTGCCGGATCGCCGAAAAGCGTCGCCGCCGTAGGTCATGAAGCGAAGCAGATGCTCGGCCGTACCCCGGGTAATATCGCGGCGATTCGCCCGATGAAGGACGGCGTCATCGCTGACTTCTTCGTGACGGAAAAGATGCTGCAGCACTTTATCAAACAAGTGCACAGCAACAGCTTTATGCGCCCGAGCCCGCGCGTGCTGGTGTGCGTACCGGTTGGCGCCACCCAGGTTGAGCGTCGTGCGATCCGTGAATCCGCGCAGGGCGCTGGCGCTCGTGAAGTCTTCCTGATCGAAGAGCCGATGGCGGCAGCGATTGGCGCAGGCTTACCGGTTTCTGAAGCGACCGGTTCTATGGTTGTCGATATCGGCGGCGGTACTACTGAAGTCGCGGTTATCTCCCTGAACGGCGTGGTTTACTCTTCTTCCGTGCGTATCGGCGGTGACCGTTTCGACGAAGCCGTGATTAATTATGTGCGTCGTAACTACGGTTCCCTGATCGGTGAAGCGACCGCTGAGCGTATCAAACACGAAATCGGTTCGGCTTATCCGGGCGATGAAGTGCGTGAAATCGAAGTTCGCGGCCGTAACCTGGCGGAAGGCGTTCCACGCGGCTTCACCCTGAACTCAAACGAAATTCTTGAAGCGCTGCAGGAGCCACTGACCGGCATCGTGAGTGCGGTTATGGTTGCCCTTGAGCAGTGCCCGCCGGAACTGGCTTCTGATATCTCCGAACGCGGGATGGTTCTCACCGGCGGTGGTGCGCTGCTGCGTAACCTGGACCGTCTGTTAATGGAAGAAACCGGTATTCCAGTCGTGGTTGCTGAAGATCCGCTGACCTGCGTAGCGCGTGGCGGCGGCAAGGCGCTGGAAATGATCGACATGCACGGCGGCGACCTGTTTAGCGAAGAGTAGTCAGCCTGAAGGTCTGGGGTGGCTTAACGGCTGCCCCTGGTCTTTACTGACACGAGAATACGCATAGCCTATGAAGCCAATTTTTAGCCGTGGCCCCTCGCTACAGATTCGCCTTATTCTGGCGGTGCTGGTGGCGCTTGGCGTAATTATCGCCGACAGCCGCCTGGGTACGTTCAGTCAGATCAGAACGTACATGGATACAGCCGTCAGCCCTTTCTACTTTGTCTCTAATGGTCCCCGGGAACTGCTCGACAGCGTATCGCAAACGCTGGCGACCCGCGATCAGCTCGAACTGGAAAATCGCGCGCTGCGTCAGGAGCTGTTGCTGAAAAACAGCGATCTGCTGATGCTGGGCCAGTACAAGCAGGAGAACGCGCGTCTGCGGGAACTGCTTGGCTCGCCGCTGCGCCAGGACGAACAAAAAATGGTGACGCAGGTCATCTCAACGGTTAACGATCCCTACAGCGATCAGGTCGTTATCGATAAGGGCAGCGTTAACGGCGTTTACGAAGGCCAGCCGGTTATCAGCGATAAAGGCGTGGTGGGGCAGGTGGTAGCGGTGGCGAAAATGACCAGCCGGGTGCTGCTGATCTGTGATGCCACCCATGCGCTGCCGATCCAGGTCCTGCGTAACGACATTCGCGTGATTGCCGCCGGTAACGGCTGTACCGACGATCTCCAGCTTGAACATCTGCCGGCGAATACCGATATTCGCGTCGGTGATGTGCTGGTGACCTCTGGTCTCGGCGGCCGCTTTCCGGAAGGGTATCCGGTTGGCGTGGTCTCCTCAGTGAAGCTGGACACTCAGCGTGCCTACACCGTGATTCAGGCACGTCCGACGGCCGGTCTGCAACGCTTGCGTTATCTGCTGTTGCTGTGGGGCGCCGATCGCAATGGCGCCAACCCGATGACCCCGGAAGAGGTCCATCGTGTGGCTAACGAACGCCTGATGCAGATGATGCCGCAGGTACTGCCTGCGCCGGATGCGATGGGGCCGCAGATGCCAGCGCCAGCCACCGGGCTGACGCCATCGCAGCCGTCTCTGCCTGCAGGGGGGCAATAGTGGCAAGTTACCGTAGCCAGGGACGCTGGGTTATCTGGCTCTCGTTTCTTATCGCGCTATTGCTGCAAATTATGCCCTGGCCGGCGGACATCAGCGTTTTCCGGCCCAACTGGGTATTATTGATCCTGCTGTACTGGATCCTCGCCCTGCCGCATCGGGTGAACGTAGGGACGGGCTTCGTGATGGGGGCTATTCTTGATCTCATTAGCGGCTCGACGCTGGGCGTTCGCGCCCTGTCCTTAAGCATCATCGCCTATCTGGTCGCGCTGAAGTATCAGCTGTTCCGTAACCTGGCGCTGTGGCAACAGGCGCTGGTGGTGATGCTGTTATCCCTGGCCGTGGATATCATTGTTTTCTGGGCAGAGTTTTTAGTGATCAACGTCTCTTTCCGTCCGGAAGTATTCTGGAGTAGTGTAGTAAATGGTGTCCTCTGGCCATGGCTCTTCCTGCTGATGCGCAAAGTGCGTCAGCAATTTGCAGTGCAATAAGGTTGATATGACAACTCTGTATCTTGCTTCTGGTTCCCCGCGTCGGCAGGAACTGCTGACTCAGCTTGGTCTCACTTTCGAACGTCTGGTTCCTGGTATCGAGGAACAGCGCCAGCCGCAGGAGAGCGCCGAGCATTATGTTGTCCGCCTGGCGCGCGAAAAAGCGCAGGCCGGAGTGGCGATGGCATCGCGCGATTTACCGGTGCTGGGAGCGGATACGATAGTCATTCTTAACGGCGAAGTGCTGGAAAAACCGCGCGACGCTGAACACGCTGCCGCGATGCTGCGTCTGCTTTCCGGCCAAACGCATCAGGTCATGACGGCGGTGGCGCTGGCAGACACGCAGCAGACGCTGGACTGCCTGGTGGTCACGGAAGTGACTTTCCGGCTGCTCAGCGAGCAGGATATCGCCGATTATGTGGCCAGCGGCGAGCCTTTAGATAAAGCAGGTGCATACGGTATTCAAGGGTTGGGTGGTTGCTTCGTCAGGAAGATTAATGGCAGCTATCACGCCGTAGTCGGCTTACCGCTGGTGGAAACGTATGAGTTGCTCAGTAACTTTAACTCACTGCGTAAAGAAAAGGGATAAAGATGACGGCTGAATTATTAGTTAACGTAACGCCATCCGAAACGCGCGTCGCGTATATCGATGGCGGTATTCTGCAGGAAATCCATATTGAGCGTGAAGCGCGACGCGGAATAGTAGGCAATATCTACAAAGGTCGTGTTAGCCGAGTGCTGCCGGGAATGCAGGCGGCTTTTGTAGATATTGGTCTCGATAAGGCGGCGTTCCTCCACGCCTCCGATATCATGCCGCATACCGAGTGTGTCGCCGGTGAGGAGCAAAAGCAGTTTACCGTGCGCGATATTTCGGAGCTGGTGCGCCAGGGCCAGGACCTGATGGTCCAGGTGGTCAAAGATCCGCTGGGCACCAAAGGCGCGCGTCTGACCACAGATATCACCCTGCCTTCCCGTTATCTGGTGTTTATGCCAGGCGCCTCCCACGTGGGAGTATCCCAACGGATTGAAAGCGAAGCCGAGCGTGAGCGGTTGAAAAAGGTTGTCGCAGATTACTGCGACGAACAGGGCGGATTTATCATTCGCACCGCTGCGGAAGGGGTTCACGAGCAGGAGATGGCCGCCGATGCCGCCTATCTGAAGCGCGTATGGACTAAGGTAATGGAGCGCAAAAAGCGCAACCAGACCCGTTATCAGCTGTACGGTGAGCTGGCCCTGGCTCAGCGCGTGCTGCGTGATTTTGCCGATGCGCATCTCGACCGTATTCGCGTCGACTCTCGCCTGACCTATGAGGCGTTGCTTGAGTTCACCGCTGAATATATCCCGGAAATGACCAGCAAGCTGGAACACTACAGCGGCCGCCAGCCGATTTTCGATCTCTTTGATGTGGAGAACGAAATTCAGCGCGCGCTGGAGCGTAAGGTTGAGCTGAAGTCCGGGGGCTACCTGATCATCGACCAGACCGAGGCGATGACCACCATTGATATCAATACCGGGGCGTTTGTCGGGCACCGGAATCTTGACGATACTATCTTCAATACCAATATCGAAGCCACCCAGGCGATAGCCCGCCAGCTGCGTTTGCGTAACCTTGGCGGCATTATCATCATTGATTTCATCGACATGAACAATGAAGACCATCGTCGACGGGTACTGCACTCCTTAGAGCAGGCGCTGAGTAAAGATCGGGTGAAAACCAGCATCAACGGTTTCTCTCAGCTGGGGCTGGTGGAGATGACCCGCAAGCGGACGCGTGAAAGCGTGGAGCATGTGCTGTGCAACGAGTGCCCGACCTGCCACGGACGCGGAACGGTAAAGTCGGTTGAAACGGTATGCTATGAGATTATGCGTGAGATCGTCCGCGTGCATCATGCTTATGATTCCGATCGCTTCCTGGTCTATGCTTCCCCTGCGGTGGCGGAAACCCTGAAAGGGGAAGAGTCGCACGCGCTGGCGGAAGTGGAAATCTTTGTCGGCAAGCAGGTCAAGGTACAAATTGAGCCGCTCTATAATCAAGAGCAGTTCGATGTGGTTATGATGTAAGACACCGCGTCATTGTGCGGCTGACAAGGAGAGAGGCGTGAGGCGACTGCCCGGGATTTTATTGCTCACCGTGGCAACATTGATTGTTATCGTCGCGCTGCTGGTGAGTGGCTTGCGTCTCGTGTTGCCGCAGCTCGACGCCTGGCGTCCGCAGCTGCTGGAGAAGATTTCCACACTTACCGGCACGCCGGTGGATGCCTCGCAGATCACGGCCAGCTGGCAAAATTTTGGTCCGACGTTAGATGTTCGTGATATTCAGGTCGGGCTGAAAGACGGCGGCAAAATGGCGGTGAAGCGCGTGACCCTGGCGCTGGACGTCTGGCAGAGTTTGCTGCATATGCGCTGGCAGTTCCGCGATCTCACCTTCTGGCAGTTGCAGGTTCATACCAACACCCCTATTCAGACCAATGACGGCGGCGAAAGCCTGAAAACCGACCGCATCAGCGATCTCTTTTTACGTCAGTTCGACCACTTTACCCTGCGCGACAGCCATCTGAGCTTCCTGACCATTTCCGGTCAGCGGGCAGAGCTGACAGTCCCGCAGCTGACCTGGCTTAACGGCAGGAACCGTCATCGCGCCGAGGGGCAGCTTAGTCTCTCCAGTCTCACCGGCCAGCATGGCGTGATGCAGGTGCGGATGGATCTCCGCGATGAGGATGGCCTGCTGAATAAAGGTCGGGTCTGGCTGCAGGCGGATGATATTGACGTCAAACCGTGGCTCGGCCGCTGGATGCAGGACAATATCGCCCTGAAGAGCGCCCGCTTCAGCCTTGAAGGCTGGATGACCATTGAAAAAGGCGATGTGGCCAGCGGTGACGTATGGCTGAAAAAAGGGGGCGCCAGCTGGCAGGGGGATGACGAGGTTCATCACCTGTCAGTGGATAACCTGACGGCGCATCTCTCCCACGACAAGCAGAGCTGGGGCTTCTACATTCCCGATACGCGGATCGCTATCGACGATAAACCCTGGCCAAGCGGTGCGCTGGCGATGGCCTGGATCCCGGCGCAGGACGTCGGTGGCGACGACCATCAGCGTAGCGATGAATTACGCATTCGTGCCAGCAACTTAACCCTCAGCGGCCTCAGCGGATTACAGCCCTTCGCCGATAAGCTGGCGCCTTCTCTGAGCGAGCTCTGGCGCACCACGCAGCCCAGCGGCAAAATCAACCTGCTGGCGCTCGATATTCCCCTGCAGGCGACGGAGAAAACGCGCTTTCAGGCGCAGTGGAGCGATCTGGCATGGAAGCAGTGGAAACTCCTGCCGGGAGCGGAACACTTTTCCGGCAGTCTGAATGGCAGCGTTGAGCACGGGGAACTGCGCGCCCGCATGACGCAGGCGCTGATGCCTTATACCGGTGTTTTCCGCGCCCCGCTGGAGATCGCCGCTGGCGAAGCCACCCTCAGCTGGGTGAAAAACGACAAAGGGTTTATGCTTGATGGCCGCGATATTGACGTGCAGGCGACGGGTGTCCGCGCCCGCGGCGGCTTCCGCTATCTGCAACCGCAGGGAGATGATCCCTGGCTGGGCATTCTGGCGGGCATCAGCACCAATGACGGCGGCCAGGCATGGCGCTACTTCCCGGAAAACCTGATGGGCAAGGCGCTGGTGGACTATCTCAGCGGCGCGATTAAAGCCGGACAGGCTCGCGATGCGACGCTGGTGTATGGCGGCAATCCGCATCTTTTCCCTTACCCGCACAATGAAGGGCAGTTCCAGGTTTATGTCCCGCTGAAGAATGCTACTTTTGCTTTCCAGCCGGACTGGCCGGCGCTGACCGGGCTGAACATCGATCTCAACTTTATCAATAACGGGCTGTGGATGCGGGCGGATAAAGCGATGCTCGGCAATGTCACCGCCAGCAATCTCGATGCCGCGATCCCGGACTATGCCGCTGAAAAGCTGCTGATTGATGCCGATATCAAAGGTCCGGGCAAAGAAGTGGGACCTTATTTCAACACCACGCCGCTGAAAGAGACCCTGGGAGCGGCGCTGGATTCCCTGCAGCTGGACGGGGATGTGAGCGCTCGCTTACATCTCAATATCCCTTTAGATGGCGAAATGACCACCGCGAAAGGCGAAGTGCGTCTGCAGAATAACAATCTGTTTATCAAGCCGTTAGACACCACTCTGCAAAACCTGAGCGGGAATTTCAGCTTCGTGAATGGCGATCTCAATAGCGAAACGTTAAGCGCGACCTGGTTTCATCAGCCGCTGAATCTCAATTTTTCCACCCGGGAAGGCGAAAAAGCGTTTCTGGTGGACGTCGGGATGAACGCCAACTGGCAGCCATCGCATACCGGGCTGCTGCCAAAAGCCGTCAACGAGGCGCTGAGCGGCAGCGTACCGTGGGAGGGCAAGGTCGCTATCGAACTGCCGTACCATGGCAATGCGAACTATAAGGTTGACATCAACGGCGATCTGAAAAATGTGAGCAGTCACTTACCTTCGCCGGTCAATAAGCCCGCTGGTGAGCCGATGCCGGTCAAAATTAACGTCGCGGGCGGTTTGAGCAGCTTTGACCTGACCGGCTCCGTCGGCGCGAAGAATCATATCAACAGCCGCTGGTTGCTGAACCGTAAGCTGACGCTGGATCGGGCGATCCTTACTTCGGACAGCAAAGGTCTCTCTCCGCTGCCTGACCAGCCCGGCGTCGAGCTCAATCTGCCACCGATGGATGGCGCTCAATGGCTGGCGCTCTTTCAAAACGGGGCGGCGAATGAAGTCAGCAGCACCATACTCTTTCCCCAGCGCATTGTGCTGCGTACGCCGTCGCTGGCGCTTGCCGGTCAACAGTGGAACAACGTCAGTCTGATGTCGCAGCCGGTCGCCGGCGGCTCGCAGGTCGAGGCGCAGGGGCGTGAAATCAACGCCACCCTGACGATGCGCGACAATGCGCCCTGGCTGGCGAATGTACGTTATCTCTATTTCAACCCGACCAGCGCCAACAGTCAGACCGGTGCAGAGAACGCTGCCCCGCAGGCAGAGACGCGGCTGGATTTCCATGGCTGGCCCGATCTGCAGCTGCGCTGTGCGGAATGCTGGCTGTGGGGGCAAAAATATGGCCGTATCGACGGAGATGTGGCGATTAAGGGCGATACCTTAACGCTCTCCAATGGCCTGGTGGATACCGGGTTTGGCCGACTGACGACCGATGGCGTCTGGGTCAGCGCGCCGACCGGTATACGCACGTCGCTGAAAGGCAAACTGCATGGCAATAAAACGGATGAGTTTGCCAGTTTCTTCGGCGTTTCCACGCCGGTGAAGGATTCGCCGTTTGACATCGACTATGATCTGCACTGGCGCGCGCCGCCCTGGTCGCCCGATGTCGCATCGCTCAATGGGATCATTAAAAGCCACCTCGGCAAGGGACAGTTTACCGACCTGAGTACTGGACACGCTGGCCAGCTGCTGCGTTTGCTGAGCGTTGATGCCCTGCTGCGTAAGCTGCGCTTCGACTTTAGCGATACCTTTAGCGAGGGCTTTTACTTCGACTCGATTAACAGTACGGCGTGGATCAAGGATGGTGTGCTGCATACCGACGATACGCTGGTGGATGGTCTGGAAGCGGATATTGCCATGAAAGGTTCGGTCGATTTGGTGCGTCGCCGGCTGGATCTGCAGGCGGTGGTGGCGCCGGAGATCTCTGCGACCGTCGGCGTGGCGGCGGCTTTTGCCGTCAACCCTATCGTCGGCGCGGCGGTATTTGCCGCCAGCAAGGTGCTGGGCCCGCTGTGGAACAAAGTCTCGATTCTGCGCTATCGCATTACTGGCCCAATTGACCAGCCGCAGATCAATGAAGTGCTGCGCCAGGCGCGTAGCAACAAAAAGCAATGATTTGACGATTGCCGGGAATTGCCGCAATCTCAATAGATCGCCTTCTGTATTTCCGCCTGTCAGGCGGCAACAAACGAGTAGCATAACGATGAGTCTGAACCTGGTAAGTGAACAATTACTGTCGGCAAATGGCCTGAATCATCAGGATCTGTTTGCCATTCTTGGTCAACTGACCGAGCGCCGCCTCGATTACGGCGATCTCTATTTTCAGTCGAGCTATCACGAATCCTGGGTTCTGGAAGACAGCATCATTAAAGATGGGTCGTACAACATTGACCAGGGCGTAGGCGTGCGCGCCGTCAGCGGCGAAAAAACGGGCTTTGCCTACGCGGACCAGATTAGCAAGCTGGCGCTGGAGCAGAGTGCTCAGGCAGCGCGGACGATTGTGCGTGATACCGGCAATGGCAAAGTACAGACCCTGGGAGCCGTTGAGTACAGCCCTTTGTACACCAGCATCGACCCGCTGCAGAGCATGAGTCGGGAAGAGAAGCTGGATATTCTGCGCCGGGTGGACAAAGTCGCCCGGGCGGCGGACAAGCGCGTGCAGGAAGTTTCGGCCAGCCTGAGCGGCGTTTATGAGCTGATTCTGGTGGCAGCGACCGACGGCACCCTCGCCGCGGACGTTCGCCCGCTGGTGCGCCTTTCGGTTAGCGTGCTGGTGGAAGAGGACGGCAAGCGTGAGCGCGGCAGCAGCGGCGGCGGTGGACGCTTTGGCTATGACTATTTCCTCGCCTCCAAGGAGGGCGACGTGCGGGCTGATGCCTGGGCGAAAGAAGCGGTGCGCATGGCGCTGGTGAACCTTTCGGCAGTCGCCGCCCCGGCGGGGATGCTGCCGGTGGTGCTCGGCGCCGGCTGGCCTGGCGTCCTGCTGCACGAAGCGGTCGGCCATGGGCTGGAAGGTGATTTCAACCGTCGCGGCACCTCGGTCTTTAGCGGCCATATGGGGGAATTAGTTGCCTCTGAGCTGTGCACCGTGGTGGATGACGGCACCATCGTCGATCGTCGTGGGTCGGTCGCCATTGATGACGAAGGCACGCCGGGGCAATATAACGTGCTGATCGAAAACGGCATCCTGAAAGGCTATATGCAGGATAAGCTCAATGCGCGTCTGATGGGCGTCGCGCCGACCGGTAACGGCCGTCGCGAGTCGTATGCCCATCTGCCGATGCCGCGTATGACCAACACCTATATGCTGGCGGGCCAGTCGACGCCGCAGGAGATTATCGAGTCGGTCGACTACGGTATCTTCGCGCCTAACTTTGGCGGCGGGCAGGTGGATATCACCTCCGGTAAGTTTGTCTTCTCTACCTCCGAGGCCTATCTGATCGAAAAAGGGAAGGTCACGAAGGCGGTGAAAGGGGCCACGCTGATCGGCTCCGGGATTGAAACCATGCAGCAGATTTCGATGGTAGGGAATGACCTGCGGCTGGATAACGGCGTTGGCGTTTGCGGCAAAGAAGGCCAGAGCGTGCCGGTGGGCGTCGGCCAGCCGACCCTGAAGGTCGATAATCTTACCGTCGGCGGTACCGCCTGATCCTGACCTGGTTCCCGGCGCCGCCGGGAACCGCTTCACCGGGCGATCCCGCGCCCGTGCATGCCCTGATAGATCTTCGCCACGTCGACAAAATACTCCGTCAGATAGTTGATACAGACCTGCACTTTCAGCGGCAGTTTATCCTTTTCCGTATACAGCGCGTAGACCGGCCGCGGATCGGATTGATAGCTGGGCAGCAGGATCTCAAGCTCGCCGCGGTTGATCTCTTCGATCGCCCACATCAACGGTACATAAGCGATACCCACTCCGGCTGTCAGCCAACGCACCAGCGTCATGGGGTCGTTGGTCACAAAGCGACCCTGCGGGATCAGGCGGGTTGAGATCCCTTCCGGGGCGATAATTTCAAATTCGTTATCCGGACGTACGCTATATTCCAGCCATGAATGGCTGGCGAGGTCGGCCGGTTTCTCCGGATTGCCTGCCTGTGCCAGATAGCTTTTGGCGGCGCATAATACCATCGGCATTGAGCCCAGGCGGCGGGAAAAAAGGCTGGAATCCTGCAGGGCGCCCACACGGATCACCACGTCAAGGCCGTCGGCGATCAGGTCAGGGGCTGGTATGCCGGTGACCAGATTGACGGAGAGTCCGGGGTATTCTTTCAGCATTTCCGCCGTTATGCGCGCCAGAACATTTTGTGCCATAGTTGAAGAGCAACCGATGCGCAGCGTCCCGATAGGGGTGTTATTAAATGCGTATAATTGCTCATGGACATCCTGCGCTTCAAATAGCATCCTACGGCAGCCCTGAAAATAGATTTTCCCGGCTTCGGTTAAGCCCAGGCTGCGGGTGCTGCGGTTAAGCAGCTTCACCTGCAGTTCGTCTTCCAGTTTGGCGACGGTCTGACTGATCGAGGAAACGCTCATCTGAAGCTGGCGGGCCGCCGCGGTGAATGAACCTAATTCGACCACTTTGGCGAAAACGGACATGCGTTTTAATCGTTCCATTATTCACTCTGGCTTAAAAGTGATTTAGATCACACATTGTAGATAATGCGGCAATCGTTACGTTAATATATTGTTAGCTACATAATAAACGCATCTGCTCACTACCTGTACGCTTCTTATTCAAGGTCATCATGAGTCTGTTTCCTGTCATCGTGATTTTCGGCTTATCGTTTCCGCCGATCTTCTTCGAGTTGCTTTTGTCGCTGGCCATCTTCTGGCTGGTGCATCGACTGCTGGTTCCGACCGGCATTTACGATTTTGTCTGGCACCCTGCACTGTTTAATACGGCGCTATATTGCTGCCTTTTTTATTTGATATCGCGCTTGTTCGTTTGAGGTTGATGTGAAAACACTAACAAGAAATATCCTCCGTACCGCTATTACCGTGATACTGGTCATTTTGGCCTTCGTGGCGATTTTCCGCGCCTGGGTCTATTACACCGCTTCGCCGTGGACGCGGGATGCGCGCTTTAGCGCTGACATTGTGGCGATTGCCCCTGACGTCTCCGGGCTGATTTCCCAGGTCAACGTCAAGGATAACCAACTGGTTAAGAAAGACCAGGTATTGTTCGTTATTGACCAACCTCGTTACCAAAAAGCGCTGGCGGAGGCGGAAGCCGATGTTGCCTACTACCAGACCTTAGCGCAGGAGAAGCGCGTTGAAGCGGGTCGGCGTAATAAGTTGGGCGTACAGGCGATGTCGCGGGAAGAGATAGATCAGGCGAACAACGTGCTGCAAACCGTTGAGCATCAGCTGGCGAAAGCGGTAGCCAGCCGCGATCTGGCCAGGCTGGACCTTGAGCGCACAGAAATTCGCGCCCCCGCGGATGGCTGGGTGACCAACCTTAACGTCTATACCGGGGAATTTATTACCCGTGGCTCCACGGCGGTGGCGCTGGTGAAAGAGAATACGTTTTACGTCATGGCCTATCTGGAAGAGACCAAGCTGGAAGGCGTCCGCCCTGGATACCGTGCGGAAATTACTCCACTCGGCAGCAGCAAAACGATTAAAGGGACGGTGGACAGTATCGCAGCGGGGGTGACCAACGCCAGCAGCAGTAGCGACGCGAAAGGGATGGCCTCGGTCGACTCCAACCTTGAATGGGTGCGTCTGGCGCAGCGTGTGCCGGTGCGTATTCACCTCGACCAGCAGCAGGGGAATCTGTGGCCATCGGGCACGACCGCGACGGTGGTGATCACCGGTAAAGAAGACCGCGATACCAGCCGGGCCAACTTCTTCCAGAAACTGGCTATGCGCCTGCGCGAATTCGGTTAATCGCTATGGGGACATATACCATTGCTCCCCGGCATCTCCGCTTTGCCATTAAGCTTGCATGCGCGGTGGTGCTGGCGCTGTTTGTCGGTTTCCATTTTCAGCTCGAAACGCCGCGCTGGGCGGTACTGACGGCAGCGATCGTCGCCGCCGGGCCGGCTTTTGCTGCAGGCGGCGAACCTTACTCTGGCGCGATCCGCTATCGCGGGATGTTGCGCATTGCCGGGACCTTTATTGGCTGTATTGCGGCGCTGGTTATCATCATCCTGATGATCCGCGCGCCTCTGCTGATGATGCTGGTCTGCTGCCTGTGGGCCGGATTTTGTACCTGGATTTCGTCGCTGGTTAAGGTCGAAAACTCTTATGCCTGGGGACTGGCCGGGTACACCGCGCTGATTATCATTATTACCATCCATACCAATCCGATGCTGGCGCCACAGTTTGCTGTCGAACGCTGTAGCGAAATTGTCATCGGTATTGTCAGCGCTATCGTCGCCGACCTGTTGTTCTCTCCACGTTCGATTAAAAAAGAGATCGACCTTGAGCTGGATAACCTGCTGATTGCGCAATATAAGCTGATGCAGTTATGCGTCGCCCACGGTGAAAAAGAGGAAGTGGATCAGGCGTGGGGCGCGCTGGTGCGTCGCACCACGGCGCTGGAAGGTATGCGCAGTAATCTGATCATGGAATCCTCTCGCTGGGCGAAGGCGAATCAGCGTCTGAAGGCGATCAATACCCTCTCGTTAACGCTTATCACCCAGGCGTGCGAAACCTACCTGATTCAAAACTCGCGCCCGGAAATGGTGACGGATGACTACCGTGAGCTGTTTGCTGAGCCGGTTGAGACAGTGCAGGATGTCCACCAGCAGCTGAAGCGTATGCGCCGTTTCCTGACCTGGAAAGGCGAGCATAATACGCCCGTCACCATCTACAGCTGGGTGGGCGCAGCCACGCGTTACTTATTGCTCAAGCGCGGCGTGGTGGGCAACACCAAAATCAGTCGCATTGAAGATGGTGTGCTGCGCGGCGAAGCGGTGGTCAAAGTGGAGTCTGCCGAGCGTCACCATGCGATGGTGAACTTTTGGCGCACCTCTGTCTCCTGTATCCTCGGGACGTTGTTCTGGTTGTGGACGGGCTGGACCTCTGGCAGCGGCGCGATGGTGATGATTGCCGTCGTTACCGCGCTGGCGATGCGCCTGCCTAACCCCCGAATGGTGGCGATGGACTTCCTTTATGGCACCCTGGCGGCGTTACCGTTGGGTACCTTGTACTTCCTGGTGATCATGCCGGCGACGCAGCAGAGTATGCTGCTGCTCTGTATCAGCCTGGCGGCGATGGCGTTCTTTATCGGTATCGAAGTGCAGAAAAGGCGTCTCGGATCGCTGGGGGCGCTGGCGAGCACCATCAACATTCTGGTGCTGGATAACCCGATGCAGTTTCAGTTCAGTCAGTTCCTCGACAGTGCGCTGGGGCAGATCGTCGGCTGTTTCCTTGCCCTGATGGTGATTCTGCTCGTCAGAGATAACTCACGGGCCAGAACCGGTCGGGTGCTGTTGAACCAGTTTGTCTCTGCGGCGGTCTCCTCACTGACAACGAACTCGGCGCGTCGCAAAGAGAATCATCTTCCCGCGCTCTATCAGCAGTTGTTTTTATTGCTCAACAAGTTCCCCGGCGATGTCGCCCGCTTCCGTCTGGCGTTGACGTTGATTATTGCCCATCAGCGCCTGCGCGATGCGCCTGTGCCGGTGAACGACGATCTGTCGGCCTTCCATCGACAGCTGCGACGTACCGCAGATCATGTGATCTCCGCCGGGAGTGATGACAAGCGTCGGCGCTACTTTACCCAGCTGCTGGCTGAGCTTGATGTCTATCAGGAGAAGTTGCGGGTCTGGGAAGCTTCGCCGCAGGTGACCGAGCCCGTGCGGCGGCTGGTTGAGATGTTGCACAAGTACCAGCATGTTTTGACCAGTAGTTAACCCGTAAACCGACGCCCAGGCGTCGGTTTTTTTATCGCTATACTTAACGGCGACAGGAAGAGAAGCGGGAGGGGCTGCCATGACCACCTATACGTTTGATTTTGACGAAATCGCCGAACAACAGGATTTCTACCGGGAGTTTTCCCGAACCTTTGAGCTGGCTCAGGATAAGGTCAACAACCTGGATTCACTGTGGGACGCGGTGACTGGTGGGCTGCTGCCATTGCCGCTGGATATTGAGTTTATTCATTTAAATGACATGCAGCGTCGGCGCTTCGGCGCACTGATTTTATTATTTGATGAAGCAGAGGAAGAGCTGGAGGGGGAGTTGCGCTTTAACGCCCGGCATGGCTAACGTTCATCTTTTAAACCGGGAAACACGGCTTTGATTTTCAGGATGACGTCATCGGTATCTTGCCGGCCACTAACATTGTGCTGTCGTTCGTGACCAGTGTTGAGCGATAAATGGCTGTTTTCATCAAAAAAGTAGATGAATTTAATACAAAAAGCGCATTATTCATGGTGATTTTTCGGGGATACACTGCCTGAAACGCCATCGCATTTTGTATTTGACCTGCTTTTGGCAGGTATTATCCAGGACCGAATACCATGAAAACCCTTCCTTTGTTATTCACCAGCAGCCTGATGCTGGGCACCATGTCGGTGACAGCCTATTCTGCTGAACTCCCAGGTTACGCAGATGGTGCGCAGGTTATTCACGTGGACCAGACTCGTGGCCGTATCGACACATTCAATGGCGTGGTTTACAGCCAGGTTAAAAACGCAGTCTCCGTGCGTCAGATGCACATGTCTTTGCTGGTGCCGCGCAATCACGATTTAAAGCCCGCCATTGTCTACTTCCCTGGTGGCGGCTTTACCAGCGCGGCATGGGATAAATTTATCGAAATGCGCATGGCGCTGGCGGAGGCCGGATTTGTTGTCGCCGCGGCGGAATATCGCACGGTGCCAGACACGTTTCCGGCGCCGGTTGTCGATGGTAAAGCGGCTATCCGCTACTTGCGCGCCCACGCGGCGGAATATGGCATTGACCCTAAACGTATCGGCGTGCTGGGCGATTCTGCCGGCGGCTATATGGCGCAGATGATGGCGCTGACGCACGGCGAGAAAGTCTGGGAGCAGGGTGATTTTCTCGACCAGCCCTCCGATGTCCAGGCCGCAGTGACGTTGTATGGCATCTCTAATCTATTGAATATTGGTGAAGGCTTCCCACCTGAGGTTCAGCACGTGCACGCCTCGCCGGCCGTGACGGAGGCGCTCCTGGTCCATGGAAGCGCCTTTCGCGACTGGCCTGGCGCTGCTATCGGCAGTGACCGGCAAAAAGCGCTCAATGCCAGCCCGATGGGGCATATCTCTCGTAATGAACCGCCAATGCTAATTATGCATGGCAGTGCCGACACCCTGGTTTCACCTGTTCAAAGCGCTCAGTTATATAAGGCATTAAAAGCGGAAGGTAATAAGGCAGACTATGTACTGGTCGAAGGCGCGGAACATGGCGACGATAGCTGGTATCAGAAGCCGGTTATCGATCGCGTGGTCAACTGGTTTAAAGCGACGCTCGGCGCGCCGGTTCACACTGCCAGCGGGACGAAAGATAAGGACGCCAATCTGTAAATCGCTGTTCCGCTGTGGAAGCGGAACGCATTGTTCGGACGGGCCCGGCGATGAACCAAAAAAAAGCCCCCGGCAGGCGGGGGCAAGTCGTCGAAATAAGACGACGAGGGTTTATTTGTACAGCTCAGCGGTGGCGTGCCAGCTATCGCCGGTACGTGCTTCAATAATACGGTAGCTGCTGGCGCCTTCTTTCTCGGCTTTAGCGGCCAGTTCATGACGCATGTCCATTGGCGCACTGCCAACCTGGGATACTGAGATGGTGCCCATGGACTGCAAATTTTGTGCTTGCTCAGCGTTGACTTGCTGAACGGCCGCGCTTGCGCCGAAAGAGAGAACGGAAGCCAGGCCAAGGGATGCGATGATCATTGCGCGTTTCATAATCTTTACTCCAGTCTTTGTTTTGCCGCGGCGGGGGATGTATGCACCCGGGCCGCGGTAGAGAATCTGTGTCGGGTTAGTCGTAGACGATTTAAAACTTATTTATAAAGCTCTGCGGTGGCGTGCCAGTGGTCGCCAGTGCGGGCTTCGATAATGCGATAAGAAGAAGCCCCTTCTTCCTGCGCTTTCTTGTTCAGCAGTTCATGCATATCCATCGGGGAAGAGGCTACCGCGCCGACGGAAACTGTGCCGATGGCCTCGCGGCCCTGGGCTTGCTCGCTGTTGATAACGTCAGCGGCAAAAGCGCCAAACGACACGAAGGACAGGATGCTGAGTGCTGCTACAGTGGTTTTGATTTTCATGATGTTCACCTCGTCGAATCTTTTTGTTGAGGGTCTTTGTTTCGTGACCCTCATCACAAAACCAAGTATACACTAATCACCAAAAATATTAATACCATGCTAATTGTTTTGCGAGTTAATAGTTACAATGAATTGCGCTTTTTATAACCGATAAGAATTAAAAATGACAACTTATCTGCAATGATAAGATTTATTTCTAATAAAATCATAAAGGTATACGAATTTGATCTTTCGTGCGTTTTAGGCGTTTCCCTTAAGTAAAAGAACGTATAGACGCGTTAAATCACACTAAATGTTAAATAATTGTTGGATTGAAGGGGCGTGAGAGAGAGAAAGAAAGGGAAGTCGCCCTCTGACGATTGCCAGAGGGGAATACTCAGAGTTCCTGTTCGAACAGGACCAGGATGGCGTCGTGCAGATCTTTCACCGTAAAGCCGCGCGCAGGGGTGGTAAAGATAGTGTCATCCCCGGCGATGCTGCCGAGAATACCTTCCGCCTTGCCCAGCGAGTCGAGAAGGCGGGCAATCAACTGCGCCGCGCCGGGGCTGGTGTGAATCACCACGACGGCATCGTTATAGTCGATATCCAACACCAGATTTTTCAGCGGGCTGGAGGTGGTCGGCACGCCAAGCTCAGCAGGCAGGCAATAGACCATTTCCATTTTGGCGTTACGGGTACGAACCGCGCCAAATTTGGTGAGCATGCGGGAAACCTTCGATTGGTTGATATTCTCGAAGCCTTCTTCCTGCAGCGCCTGGACAATCTCTCCCTGCGAGCTGAATTTCTCTTCTTTAAGCAGCGCTTTAAACGCTTTAACCAGTTCTTCTTGTTTTGCCGAACTTCGCATAAGTCACCCAGATTATGGTGGTAAAAACAACATCATTATGCATAATCGTGAATTTTTATGCAAATAATCCGCAACGGGATAGGTCAATAATGTTATGAAGGGGGCATATTTTAGCAAAAAAACCATATAAGGAACATGTTCACATCACAACGCTTAAAGCCATGTAAAAGTAAATGAAATGTTATTGAGTTGGTGTTGTTTTGCGCAACTGGCTGGGTGTATTGTAACCAACAGTCGATCCGGTACTTCGCTTTGCTGGATGGTCAGTCAGGAAGCATAAAGTGCGCCGCTGTTCTATTGCTACGCACAATAATGCATTCTTCAGCCATAATCATTGTAATTGTTCATCTTGTGAATTAAGGTCCAGGCGACGGAATAACGAAAGACTAAATTAACCATAATAAGGAGTTTAGGATGAAAGTTGCAGTCCTTGGCGCCGCCGGTGGTATCGGCCAGGCGCTTGCCCTACTACTTAAGACCCAACTGCCTTCAGGTTCAGAGCTCTCGTTGTACGACATCGCTCCGGTTACGCCGGGCGTGGCGGTAGATCTAAGTCATATCCCCACAGATGTAAAAATTAAAGGATTTTCCGGTGAAGATGCTACCCCGGCGCTGGAAGGCGCTGATGTGGTGCTGATCTCCGCGGGCGTAGCGCGTAAGCCCGGCATGGATCGTTCCGACCTGTTTAATGTGAATGCAGGCATCGTTAAGAACCTGGTGCAGCAGATTGCCAAAACCTGCCCGCAGGCCTGCATCGGTGTTATCACCAACCCGGTGAACACCACCGTGGCTATCGCCGCCGAAGTGCTGAAAAAAGCCGGCGTGTACGATAAAAACAAGCTGTTCGGCGTCACCACGCTGGACATTATCCGCTCCAATACCTTTGTCGCTGAGCTGAAAGGTAAATTGGCAACTGAGGTGGAAGTTCCGGTCATTGGTGGTCACTCCGGCGTCACCATACTGCCATTATTGTCGCAGATCCCGGGCGTCAGCTTCAGCGAGCAGGAAGTGGCTGATCTGACTAAACGCATTCAAAACGCCGGTACCGAAGTCGTGGAAGCGAAAGCGGGCGGCGGGTCGGCGACATTGTCGATGGGTCAGGCGGCTGCGCGCTTTGGTCTCTCTCTGGTTCGCGCGATGCAGGGCGAAAAAGGTGTGGTGGAGTGCGCCTACGTGGAAGGCGACGGCCACTATGCGCGTTTCTTCTCCCAGCCGTTGCTGCTAGGGAAAAACGGCGTGGAAGAGCGTCAGTCTATCGGCAAACTCAGCGCCTTTGAGCAGCAGGCGCTGGAAGGCATGCTGGACACCCTGAAAAAAGATATCGCGCTCGGCGAAGACTTCGTCAACAAGTAACCTCGCATGATCAAAAAAGCCGGAACCGTTGTTCCGGCTTTTTATTGCCTCACTTTTCGCCCCAATGCGCCAGCGGTCAGGCAAATCTGCTAAAATCCCCCGCGTTTTAAGCCACCAGCCATGAGGACAGCGTGAAAAAGATCGAAAGAAAACAGACCCGGGACCAAATCGCGCAGATGATTCGTTATCAGATCCTCTCCGGCGCTATGAAACCTGGGGAGGAACTGACCCAGGAGAACATCGCGGAACAGTTGGGACTTTCACGTATGCCGGTTAGGGAAGCGCTACAGTCCCTTGAACAGGAAGGGTTTCTGGTGCGCTTGCCTAACCGACATATGCAGGTCTCCACGCTGGCCGTCGAGGATGTGAGCCATATTTTTCGCGTCATCGCGGTGATGGCTGCGGAACTGTTTGCCCTCGTGCCGGCAAATCAGGGGGAATTACTTCGCGCACGCGCGCAGGCGCGTGCTGGCGATAACGCTGGTGAACTGGCGTTTCATCAGTTGCTGATTTCCTATCTTGATAACCGCTATCTGGCAAAGGCGTATCAGCAATTTTTGGATGGTTATATTTCCTATGTCATTCTGTACCTGAAAGAGGATGGCCAGGAGTCGGCGCAGATCCTGAGCGAACTGGCGAGCGCTATTGGCCGTGGTGAAGGCGAAAAAATTGCTCAGGCAACACAGCGTTATTTCCTTATGCTTGCGGAGATAATGCGTCAACATATGAAGGATTGGGAAAGTGCAGAAGCCTAAATTAGGGAAAATTAAGCTTCTTTCTGCGAAGGAGCAGGTTGCGGCGGTTTTGCGTAAAGCGATCCTTTCGCGGGATTTAGTGGAAGGGCAGGAAATTACCCTTGAAGGGATTGCCAGAATGGTTGGCGTCTCCAGCATGCCGGTACGTGAAGCGTTTCAAATTTTAGCCGCCGATGGCCTGATTCAAGTGCGGCCGAATAAAGGTGCGGTGGTGCTGGGGATTAATGAGCAGACTATCCGTGAGCATTACGAAATTCGCGCCGTACTGGAAAGTGAAGCGGTGGCGAAAGCTTCTCGTCAAGGGACCGATATTTCACGCATCGCTCAGGTTCACTATGCCGCAGAGAAGGCGCTGGCAGACAATAATTCTGCTGAATATTCCGACCTGAATCAGGCCTTCCACATGGAGATCTGGAACGCGGCGGGAAATGAAAAAATGAAGATGCTGCTCTGCAACATGTGGAACGGACTGTCGATGGGGCACAAGGTGACTGAAGAAGAGTACGCCGTCATTTCTATCCGTGAACATAAAGCGATCTTACAAGCGCTTGAGCAGCATAACGAAGCGCTGGCCCGCCAGCGAATGCATGAACATATTATCCGCTCAATGGAGAATATGCTCACCCGATACCTGCCCGATCCTGCTCCCTGACCGGATCGATTGCCAGCGAGTGGCTGGCATTTGTTATATTTATCAACGTTATTAATTCCTTCACGTGACGATCTGCGCAGGATCTTGATGCAGATCTCATTGCGCGATCATTCCACAAAAACGCATTGACTTACTTTTTACATGGGCATAATTTCTCCCTCGTCAATATTGGATACAATATCATATATCATTGATAGGAAAAATTATAAGTATGGAACCGATTACCATCACCCTATGTTTGCTGGTGTTCGCTATCGTCATGTTCGTGTGGGAGAAGGTGCCGCTGGCAGTGACTTCCATGGTGGTCTGCGTGGCGTTAGTGGTCACTGGCGTATTGGATCTGAAGCAGGCCTTTGCCGGTTTTATCGACAGCAACGTCATTCTTTTCGTCGCCATGTTTATCGTTGGCGGGGCGTTGTTTGAAACCGGGATGGCCAATAAAGTCGGTGGGGTGATCACCCACTTCGCCAAAACGGAGAAGCAGCTGATCTTCACCATCATGGTGGTCGTCGGCGTGATGTCAGGTTTTCTCTCCAATACCGGTACGGCAGCAGTATTAATCCCGGTCGTTATCGGTGTCGCGGCGAAATCGGGATTTTCCCGCTCGCGTCTGCTGATGCCGCTGGTGTTTGCTGCCGCGCTGGGCGGCAACCTGTCGCTGATTGGCGCCCCGGGCAACCTGATCGCGCAATCGGCCTTGCAGAACATCGGCAGCGGCTTCGGTTTCTTTGAGTATGCGAAAGTGGGTCTACCGATGCTGGTCTGCGGCATCCTCTATTTCCTGACCATCGGCTATAAGTTTTTGCCTAATAATCCAAACAGCGGGGAAGTGGGCAGCGTCGGCGAACAGCGGGATTACAGCCACGTTCCACGCTGGAAGCAGATCCTGTCCCTGGTGGTGCTGATCGCCACGATCCTCGGCATGATTTTCGAAAAACAGACCGGCATTAGCCTGGCGGTGGCCGGCTGTATCGGTGCCCTGGTGCTGGTGGTTACCGGGGTGCTGACGGAAAAGCAAGCTTACAAGGCCATTGATTCACAGACTATTTTTATCTTCGGCGGCACCCTGGCGCTGGCAAAGGCGCTGGAAATGACCGGGGCGGGCAAGCTGGTGGCTGACCAGGTTATCGGTCTGCTGGGCAACAACTCCTCACCGTTTATGCTGCTGGTGGTGGTCTTTGCTCTCTCCGTGGTGATGACCAACTTTATGTCCAATACCGCCACCGTCGCGCTGTTGGTGCCGGTGAGCCTGTCGATTGCCGCCGGTATGGGCGCCGATCCGCGTGCGGTGCTGATGGCGACCGTTATTGGCAGCTCCTGTGCTTATGCGACGCCGATCGGTATGCCCGCCAATATGATGGTGCTGTCGGCCGGGGGCTATAAGTTCGTCGATTACGCCAAATCCGGCATCCCTCTGATTATCGTTTCCACCATTGTCAGCCTGATCCTGCTGCCAATACTTTTCCCTTTTCATCCGTAATTTACGGACGCTGTTCTGACTAAGGAGCCTTTATGAGCAAAAGTGAACAGATATTCCGCATGACCGACATCATGGCCAGATTTGTGGGATATACCGGCAAAGTATTGCCTGATGACGTCACAGCAAAACTAAAAGAGTTGCATAAGAAAGAGACCAGCCAACTGGCGGACGTCATCTTTACCACCATGATTGAAAACCAGCGTCTGGCGAAAGAGCTGGATCGTCCCTCCTGCCAGGATACCGGCGTGATCCAGTTTCTGGTGGAGTGCGGCGCCAACTTTCCGCTGATCGGTGAACTGGAAGCGCTGTTGCGCGAATCGGTGATCAAAGCCACCGTCGACTCCCCGCTGCGCCATAACAGCGTCGAGACCTTTGATGAATACAACACCGGTAAAAACGTCGGCAAAGGGACGCCCACCGTTTTTTGGGAGATCGTCCCGGATTCCGACCAGTGCAGCATCTACACCTATATGGCGGGCGGCGGCTGCTCGCTGCCGGGCAAAGCGATGGTGCTGATGCCTGGCGCTGGCTATGAAGGGGTGACCCGCTTTGTGCTGGATGTGATGACCAGCTATGGCCTGAACGCCTGTCCGCCATTGTTGGTTGGCGTTGGGGTGGCAACGTCGGTGGAAACCGCGGCGCTGCTGTCGAAGAAAGCGCTGATGCGCCCGATTGGCTCGCACAATGATAACGAACGCGCGGCATCGCTGGAAAAAATGCTCGAAGACGGCATCAACAAAATCGGCCTTGGCCCGCAGGGGATGTCCGGCAATACCTCCGTGATGGGCGTCAATATCGAAAATACCGCACGCCATCCTTCCACCATTGGCGTGGCGGTCAACGTCGGCTGCTGGTCGCACCGCAAAGGACATATCGTTTTCGATAAAGACCTGAACTACACCATTACGTCTCACACAGGAGTGGCTTTCTGATGACTAAAAAAATACTCACTACGCCCATTAAAGATGAAGATTTAGCCGATATTAAAGCGGGCGATATTATTTATCTCAATGGCCATATTGTGACCTGTCGCGATGTTGCCCATCGCCGTTTAATTGAGGGCGGTCGTGAATTACCGGTTAACGTTGCCGGCGGCGCGATATTACACGCCGGGCCGATCGTTCGGCCAATTAAAGGTTCGCAAGATAAATTCGAAATGGTCTCCGTTGGGCCGACGACCAGTATGCGCATGGAGAAGTTTGAAAAAGAGTTTATTGCTAAAACCGGGGTGAAATTAATTGTCGGCAAAGGCGGTATGGGTAAGGGGACCGAAGAGGGCTGCGCCGAGCATAAAGCCTTGCACTGCGTGTTTCCGGCCGGCTGCGCGGTTGTCGCCGCGGTCTGCGTCGAAGAAATCGAAGATGCGCAGTGGCGTGATTTAGGGATGCCGGAAACTTTATGGGTCTGTCGGGTGAAAGAGTTCGGGCCGTTAATTGTCTCAATCGATACCCACGGCAATAACCTGTTTGAGCAGAATAAAGTGATCTTTAATCAGCGCAAAGACATTGTCGCCGATGAAATCTGCAAACATGTGAGCTTCATTAAATAACCCCGATTGAATATATAGCGCAGTAATGGCAGCGGTAGCTGACCGTTAAACAGAGGCTTCTGACCAGGTGGTCCGGGGAAATCCACTCGGCTAACACGGTCTGCCGTTAGCCATTATTGCGCCCCTCCCAAAGGCTATTTTATGACTGACAATGCCGTCCTGTTAGGCGAAGGCTTCACCCTGATGTTTCTCGGCATGGGCTTTGTGCTGGTGTTCCTGCTGCTGCTCATCTTTGCCATTCAGGGAATGTCCCTCGCCGTGAACCGTCTGTTCCCTGAGCCGCCTG
>NZ_PIOK01000013.1:0-86124 GCF_002810515.1 Klebsiella sp. D-Nf1 | reverse complement strand
GCCGGGGTGACAACCGGTGGTAATAAAGCGAAGAAATTCGGTGGAGCGGTAGTTCAGTCGGTTAGAATACCTGCCTGTCACGCAGGGGGTCGCGGGTTCGAGTCCCGTCCGTTCCGCCACTTATTAAAATTAAGCCTGCTATATTAGCGGGCTTAATAGCGAGAAAGATTTAGGGGCGTAGCTCAGTTGGTAGAGCACCGGTCTCCAAAACCGGGTGTCGCGAGTTCGAGTCTCTCCGCCCCTGCCATATATAATCCTTTGCTTCGGCAAAGGATTTTTTTTTGTTTGTCATTTCGTCCATTCCTCTGCCTTCCCCCGTTTTGGTCACTCCATCCATGGAGTCAGATCTTTATTCCAGTATGCTGCTTTTCAGGATCTCGCGAATATGCGCTTGTTTATCGCTATTTTGTAGCCAAATGGCATACAGAGGACGTGAGAGTGTCGCGCTATCGGTCACCGTATGTAGACCGCTTTTCTGCTGCGCCCAACTGACGGGTAACCAGGTACAGCCATTCAAGGTACTGAGTTGCTGATAGGCCAGTTCCGCGGAGCTCGTTGTCAACAGTGGCACATCATCGCTACCAATCAGCCCCACTTCGTTTTGCTGAAAATCCGGCCCCCATTCCAGACGCAGGTAGTTCAAATCATTCTTATTTTTCCCTGGGGCGGCACAATAGAGCGCCAGGGTGAAATTACCCAGCAACTGGCAGCTTAATTCATCCATCTTCGGTGATTCAGTTGTGATCAAGAGATCGAGCTGGCGTTCATGCAACTGTTTAACTAATGACTGACGTTGGGCGATCCGCGCCTCGAATTGCAGGTTATAGGGATCTTTGTAGAGAGTCCCCAGCCAGCCGTTCAGCAGACATTCCCAAAGCGACGCGCTGGCACCGATGGAGAATTCGTTATGTCGCGAAGAGTGAGCGACCTCCTTGCGCGCGGCCTGCCAGGTGTTCATCAATGTTTCGGCGTAGGGCAGGAGCTTTTCTCCGGCGGTCGTCAGACGAATGTTATTACGATGGCGGGTGAACAGGTTCACGCCAAGTTGATTCTCCAGCTGACGAATACGAAAGCTGACCGCTGACTGCGTCAGGTAAAGTGCCTCTGCTGCCCGCCCAAAGTGACGAGTTCTGCTCACTTCCAGGAAAGTCTTGAGCAATTCCGTATCCACACCGTTCTCCACAAAATTATTTGTCGTCATGATTTAAATGTTTTGTTTGACGCTCTGTCAAGCGTAACTAATACTCCGCGCCATAAATAGCTCGGCCAAAGAATCAGGAGCGTGTAGGATGGCGGAAAGCTTTACGACGACTAATCGTTTTTTCGACAATAAAAATTATCCACGCGGGTTCTCCCGTCATGGTGATTTCACCATCAAAGAGGCGCAACTGCTGGAACGTCATGGTTATGCCTTTAATGAACTGGAACTGGGTAAACGCGAACCTGTTACCGATGATGAAAAACAATTTGTCTCGGTGTGCCGTGGTGAACGTGAGCCGGTAACGGAAGCAGAACGCGTATGGATTAAGTATATGGCACGCATCAAGCGGCCGAAGCGTTTCCATACTCTTTCCGGCGGCAAACCGCAGATGGAAGGCGCTGACGATTACACCGAAAGCGATGACTAAGAAAAGGGCGTAAGCCCTTTTTTTACGCCATCATTTTCTGCAGATGGCTAAGCATCCGATCTATTGCCCGATAGCTAAGCGCCTCCTGCAAATGGTGGCGTTCAATCTCTTCAGCCTCTGCCAGATCGGCAATGGTTCTTGCCACTTTTAACAGACGCTGCCAGGCCCGTATAGAAAGCCCCAGGTGAGTTAGCGTCTGTTCCAGCCAGACAGCATCATCCTGCCGCAAGTGGCAGCAGCTCTTCATTTCACGATTCTCAAGATGCGCATTCAGCTTATTTTGCCTGAGCATTTGACGTTCACGCGCCGCCAGCACACGCTGACGGACTGTCGCACTCGATTCTTCACCTCGTATGCCCTGGCTCAGTATCCCCGGCGGTGGCAGCGGGATCTCTAAGGAGAGATCGAAGCGGTCGAGAAAAGGGCCAGACAGGCGCCCAAGGTAGCGCAATGTCTGCTCAGGCGACGCGCGATTATGTTTGCCCTGATAATGCCCGGTCGGGCTTGGGTTCATTGCTGCGATAAGCTGAAAGCGCGCCGGATAGTCAATTTTGGCGCGCGATCGCGATATGTGGATCTTGCCTGACTCAATGGGCTCACGTAGCGCATCCAGCACCCGCCGCTCAAACTCCGGTAGCTCATCAAGAAATAGCACGCCATTATGGGCCAGTGAAATCTCGCCTGGGGCAGGTATTGAGCCCCCGCCCACCATCGCTGCCAGCGAGGCGCTATGGTGAGGGGCGCGGAACGGCCTCTGACGCCACCGGGTCTTTGCGGTGTGGAGGTTGACCAGACTTTGAATGGCCGTGCTCTCCAGCGCTTCCTGATTGCTTAATGGTGGCAAAAGGCCGGGGAGCCGGCTGGCAAGCATGGTTTTGCCGGTGCCTGGTGGGCCAATCAGGAGCAGGTTGTGGCCACCGGCCGCCACAATCTCCAGCGCCCGTTTGCCCTGTTGCTGGCCGATAACATCTCGCAGATCTTCGCAGCGTTCATCAACGGCGGGCACTTCGGCGAGAGGCGGTGAAAGCGATGCTTGCCCCGCGAGAAACGCGCACACCTGCTGCAGATGGTCGGCGACCAGGCAATCGCTGCCGCCGATCAGACCCACCTCAGCCGCATTGTCAGAGGAGACGACAATGCGCCGGCCGGCTTTAATGGCTTCCATTGCGCTGGGGATCGCCCCAGGAACGCCGCGTAAGCCGCCTGTAAGGGCGAGTTCGCCCACAAACTCATATTGATTCAATCGGGTGGTGTTGAGCTGCTCTGAGGCGACGAGAAGCGCGAGAGCGATGGGAAGGTCGTATCGTCCACCCTCTTTAGGCAGATCCGCGGGTGCCAGGTTAATGGTTATTTTCTTCGCAGGGAAAGCGTAGCCGCTATTGATCAAGGCGCTGCGTACCCGGTCGCGGGCCTCTTTCACGGTGGTCTCCGGTAGTCCGACCATGGTCAAGCCAGGCAGACCGCTGCTGAGATGAACCTCGATAGTAATCAATGGCGCTTCGATACCGAGCGCCGCGCGTGTGTAAACGATGGCGAGCGACATAAAACCTCCTGGACAGAGACGGATTATGACGAGCCTGCCGTGAAACGGCAGCGGCAATAACACGAAGTTAGAAGCAGAAATCCATTATTTTAACGCCATCTCGTTACATTTAGCCGAAAATGGAAACGTGATCGAAAAACGTGGTGCATCCGAAACAGAGATTGGCGCTGAGCGTACAGCGTGAAAGAAAACTGAATTTTTTTCATTTCTGATTTTCTTCATATAAAACAATTATTTTTCCTGAAACTGTTAGGCTGCTCAGAAACGGAAATATAAAAAAATCTTGTGTTTTATGTGATGTCTGTGGTACCTCTTTAGGTATTCCTTCGAACAAGAAGCCAGAAAGTACAGAAAATGACAGCCCTTCTACGAGTGATTAGCCTGGTCGTGATTAGCGTGGTGGTGATTATTATCCCACCGTGCGGGGCTGCACTTGGACGAGGAAAGGCTTAAGAATCAAGCCTTAACGAACTAAGACCCCCGCACCGAAAGGTCCGGGGGTTTTTTTATAACTGAAATAACCTAAGCGAGGAGCAGATGATGACTTTTAGCATAAAATTCTGTTTCTCCCGATTTATGACGGGGAACTAACTATGAATGGTGCGCAGTGGGTGGTACATGCTTTGCGGACACAGGGAGTCGACACAGTTTTTGGCTATCCGGGTGGCGCAATTATGCCGGTTTACGATGCACTGTATGACGGCGGCGTGGAGCACCTGCTGTGTCGGCATGAGCAAGGGGCAGCCATGGCGGCCATTGGCTATGCGCGAGCGACCGGGAAAACCGGGGTGTGCATAGCGACGTCCGGCCCGGGCGCGACCAACCTGATCACTGGCCTGGCGGACGCCCTGCTTGATTCCATCCCCATTGTCGCTATCACCGGCCAGGTGGCCGCTCCCTTCATCGGCACGGATGCGTTCCAGGAAGTAGACGTTCTCGGTTTGTCACTGGCCTGTACTAAGCACAGTTTCCTCGTGCAGTCTCTGGATGAGCTGCCGCGGGTTATCGCTGAAGCTTTCCAGGTGGCAAACTCAGGCCGTCCGGGCCCGGTGCTGGTTGATATCCCTAAAGATATTCAGATGGCGCAGGGCGACCTTGATCCTCATTTCTCTACCGTCGACGATGAGATGGCGTTCCCGCAGGCGGAGGTTGCTCAGGCTCTGCAGATGCTGGCTCAGTCACAGAAACCGATGCTGTATGTTGGCGGTGGGGTGGGTATGGCGCAGGCGGTACCGGCTTTGCGTGAATTCCTGGCGGTGACCCGAATGCCGGCAACCTGCACGCTGAAAGGGTTGGGCGTGGTGGCCGCAGATTATCCGTATTATCTCGGTATGCTGGGCATGCACGGCACTAAGGCGGCCAACATGGCGGTACAGGAGTGCGATCTGCTGATCGCTGTCGGCGCGCGCTTTGACGACCGTGTGACCGGTAAGCTCAATACCTTCGCTCCGCATGCCAAAGTGATCCACATGGACATCGATCCGGCTGAACTGAACAAGCTGCGTCAGGCGCACATCGGTCTGACCGGCGAGCTGAACCGCTTGCTGCCGGCGCTGCAGCAGCCGTTAGCTATCGATGCCTGGCGCGAGCATAATGCCGCACTGCGTACCGAGCACGCCTGGCGTTACGATCATCCCGGCGAGGCGATCTACGCGCCGCTGCTGCTGAAGCAGCTTTCCGACCGTAAGCCGGCGGACAGCGTTGTGACAACCGACGTTGGCCAGCACCAGATGTGGTCGGCTCAACATATGACCTATACCCGCCCGGAAAACTTTATCACCTCCAGCGGCTTAGGCACGATGGGCTTTGGCCTGCCGGCCGCTGTTGGCGCCCAGGTGGCGCGCCCGGATGATACGGTGATCTGTATCTCCGGTGACGGTTCCTTCATGATGAACGTGCAGGAGCTGGGCACCGTCAAACGCAAGCAGTTACCGTTGAAGATCGTGTTACTCGACAACCAGCGGTTAGGGATGGTTCGACAATGGCAGCAGCTGTTTTTCCAGGAACGTTATAGCGAAACCACTCTGACTGATAACCCTGATTTCCTCACGCTGGCCAGCGCCTTCGGTATTCCTGGCCAACACATCACCCGTAAAGACCAGGTTGAAGCGGCACTCGACACCATGCTTTCGAGCCAGGGGCCATACCTGCTTCATGTCTCAATCGACGAACTTGAGAATGTCTGGCCGTTGGTGCCGCCCGGCGCCAGTAATGCAGAAATGCTGGAGAAATTATCATGAAGCAACATCAGGTCGCTTTGCAGGCGCGTTTCAATCCGGAAACCTTAGAGCGCGTGCTGCGCGTGGTCCGCCACCGTGGTTTTCAAATCTGCTCAATGAACATGGAAACCGCGCCAGATGCGCAAAATATAAATATCGAATTGACCGTTGCCAGCCCGCGGCCCGTCGAATTACTGTTTAGCCAATTAAGTAAACTGGTCGACGTTGCCTGCGTCGAGATCCAGCAACCCACATCACAACAAATCCGCGCCTGAGCGCAGAGGAATAAAAAAAATGACGACGAAGAAAGCTGATTACATTTGGTTCAATGGCGAGATGACCCCATGGGGCGAGGCGAAAGTGCACGTCATGTCCCATGCGTTGCACTACGGTACTTCGGTATTCGAAGGCATCCGCTGCTACGACTCGCACAAAGGCCCGGTGGTGTTCCGTCATCGCGAACATATGCAGCGTCTGCATGACTCAGCCAAAATTTATCGTTTCCCGGTCTCGCAGAGTGTTGATGAGCTGATGGAAGCCTGCCGCGAAGTTATCCGTACCAATAAACTGACCAGCGCTTATATTCGTCCGCTGGTGTTTGTTGGCGATGTTGGCATGGGCGTTAACCCGCCGGACGGTTACAAAACCGACGTTATCATCGCGGCGTTCCCGTGGGGCGCCTACCTCGGCGCAGAAGCGCTGGAGCAGGGGATCGATGCGATGGTTTCTTCCTGGAACCGCGCGGCGCCGAACACCATCCCAACCGCGGCGAAAGCGGGCGGCAACTATCTCTCCTCTCTGCTGGTCGGCAGCGAAGCGCGTCGTCACGGTTATCAGGAAGGTATCGCGCTGGATGTTAACGGCTATATCTCCGAAGGTGCAGGCGAAAACCTGTTTGAGGTAAAAGATGGCGCGCTGTTTACTCCGCCGTTCACCTCGTCCGCGCTGCCGGGCATTACCCGCGACGCCATTATCAAACTGGCGAAAGATCTTGGCATCGAAGTGCGCGAGCAGGTGCTGTCCCGTGAGTCGCTGTACCTCGCGGATGAAGTGTTCATGTCCGGCACCGCGGCAGAAATCACCCCGGTACGCAGCGTTGACGGCATCCAGGTCGGCGCAGGTCGCCGCGGGCCGGTGACCAAACGCATTCAGGAAGCCTTCTTTGGCCTCTTCACCGGTGAAACAGAAGATAAATGGGGCTGGTTGGATCCGGTAAGTAAGTAATTAAAAATGGGACGGCACGCACCGTCCCATTTAATAAACAGAGATGGGAGTAAAAAGAGCATGCCTAAGTACCGTTCCGCCACCACCACACATGGCCGCAACATGGCGGGCGCCCGCGCGTTGTGGCGCGCAACCGGAATGACCGATGCCGATTTCGGCAAACCGATTATCGCCGTCGTCAACTCCTTTACCCAGTTTGTCCCCGGGCACGTGCACCTGCGCGATCTCGGCAAACTGGTTGCCGAGCAGATTGAAGCGGCAGGCGGTGTCGCCAAAGAATTTAACACCATCGCGGTGGATGATGGCATCGCCATGGGCCACGGGGGTATGCTCTATTCACTGCCATCCCGTGAGCTGATCGCCGACTCGGTCGAGTACATGGTTAATGCCCACTGCGCCGATGCCATGGTCTGTATCTCCAACTGCGACAAAATCACCCCGGGGATGCTGATGGCCTCTCTGCGCCTGAACATTCCGGTAATCTTTGTTTCCGGCGGCCCAATGGAAGCCGGGAAGACCAAGCTGTCAGATAAAATCATCAAGCTCGACCTGGTGGATGCAATGATCCAGGGGGCGGATCCGAAAGTGTCCGACGAACAGAGTAACCAGGTGGAACGTTCCGCTTGTCCGACCTGCGGCTCCTGTTCCGGGATGTTCACAGCGAACTCCATGAACTGCCTGACCGAAGCGCTGGGCCTGTCACAGCCGGGTAACGGCTCTCTGCTGGCGACCCACGCCGATCGTAAGGAGCTGTTCCTGAACGCCGGTAAACGTATCGTAGAGCTGACCAAACGCTACTACGAGCAGGATGATGCTTCCGCCCTGCCGCGCAATATCGCCAGCAAGGCGGCATTTGAAAACGCCATGACCCTCGATATCGCGATGGGCGGTTCAACCAACACCGTTCTGCACCTGCTGGCGGCGGCGCAGGAAGCCGAAATCGACTTCACCATGAGCGATATCGATAAGCTCTCCCGCAAGGTTCCGCAGTTGTGTAAAGTGGCGCCGAGTACACAGAAATACCACATGGAAGACGTGCACCGCGCTGGTGGCGTGCTGGGCATTCTGGGCGAACTGGACCGCGCCGGTTTACTCAACCGCGATGTCAAAAACGTCCTTGGCCTGACGCTGCCGCAGACCCTGGAACAGTACGATGTGATGGTGACCCAGGACGACGCGGTGAAAAAAATGTTCCGCGCCGGCCCGGCGGGGATCCGTACCACCCAGGCGTTCTCGCAGGATTGCCGCTGGGATACCCTGGATGACGATCGCGCCGAGGGATGTATCCGTTCTCTGGAACATGCCTACAGTAAAGACGGCGGACTGGCAGTGCTGTACGGTAACTTTGCCGAAAACGGCTGTATCGTGAAAACCGCTGGCGTGGACGATAGCATCCTGAAATTTACCGGCCCGGCGAAAGTTTATGAAAGCCAGGACGAAGCGGTTGATGCCATCCTCGGCGGTAAAGTGGTGGCAGGCGACGTCGTGGTTATCCGCTATGAAGGGCCGAAAGGCGGGCCGGGGATGCAGGAGATGCTCTATCCGACCACCTTCCTGAAGTCTATGGGGCTTGGTAAAGCGTGCGCGCTGATCACCGATGGTCGTTTCTCCGGCGGCACCTCCGGGCTTTCCATCGGCCACGTATCGCCGGAAGCGGCGAGCGGCGGCAACATTGCGATTATCGAAGATGGCGACATGATTGCTATCGATATCCCGAACCGCGGTATCCAGCTGCAGCTGAGCGATGCAGAAATCGCCGCCCGTCGCGAAGCACAGGAAGCGCGTGGCGATAAGGCGTGGACGCCGAAAGACCGCGAGCGCCAGGTCTCCTTTGCGCTGCGCGCTTATGCCAGCCTCGCGACCAGCGCCGACAAAGGCGCGGTACGCGATAAATCAAAACTGGGTGGCTAATTATGGCGGACTCACAACCCCTGTCCGGTGCCCCTGAGGGCGCCGAATACCTGAGAGCAGTGCTGCGCGCGCCGGTTTATGAAGCGGTGCAGAAAACGCCGCTGCAAAAAATGGACAAGCTCTCTTCGCGGCTGGATAACGTTATTCTGGTCAAACGCGAAGATCGCCAGCCGGTACACAGCTTTAAGCTGCGCGGCGCCTACGCGATGATGTCCAGCCTGACGGCGGAACAGAAATCGAATGGGGTGATCACGGCGTCTGCAGGCAACCATGCGCAGGGAGTGGCTTTCTCAGCCTCCCGGCTTGGGGTTAAGGCGCTGATCGTGATGCCGGTGGCGACCGCGGATATTAAAGTCGATGCCGTTCGCGGCTTTGGCGGCGAAGTGCTGTTGCATGGCGCCAACTTTGACGAAGCGAAAGCCCGGGCGATTGAACTGGCGCAGCAGCAGGGCTTTACCTGGGTGCCGCCGTTCGATCACCCGATGGTGATCGCCGGTCAGGGAACCTTGGCGCTGGAGCTGCTGCAGCAGGATGCCCACATCGATCGTGTGTTCGTTCCGGTGGGCGGCGGCGGTCTGGCGGCGGGCGTGGCGGTGCTGATCAAGCAGCTGATGCCGCAGATTAAAGTGATAGCGGTAGAAGCGGAAGACTCGGCATGTCTGAAAGCGGCGCTGGATGCCGGTCATCCGGTGGATCTGCCGCGCGTCGGTTTGTTTGCTGAAGGCGTGGCGGTCAAACGCATCGGCGATGAAACCTTCCGTTTGTGCCAGGAGTATCTGGACGACATCATCACCGTCGACAGCGACGCTATTTGCGCGGCGATGAAAGATCTGTTCGAAGATGTGCGGGCGGTGGCGGAGCCTTCCGGCGCGCTGGCGCTGGCGGGGATGAAGAAATATGTCGCCCAGCACAATATTCGCGGCGAGCGACTGGCTCATATCCTGTCCGGTGCCAATGTTAACTTCCACGGCCTGCGCTACGTGTCTGAGCGCTGCGAGCTTGGGGAACAACGCGAAGCGCTGCTGGCGGTGACGATCCCGGAAGAGAAGGGCAGCTTTCTGAAGTTTTGCCAGCTGCTGGGCGGGCGCTCGGTGACGGAGTTCAACTACCGCTTTGCCGATGCCAAAGACGCCTGTATTTTTGTCGGGGTGCGCCTGAGTCGCGGGCTGGAGGAGCGGAAAGAGATCCTCCAGTTACTGAACGATGGCGGCTACAGCGTCGTTGACCTTTCCGATGACGAAATGGCCAAGCTCCATGTGCGCTATATGGTCGGCGGCCGGCCGTCCAAAGCGCTGCAGGAGCGGCTGTTCAGCTTCGAGTTCCCTGAATCGCCGGGGGCGCTGCTGAAGTTCCTGCACACCCTTGGCACCCACTGGAATATTTCGCTGTTCCACTACCGTAGCCACGGCACCGACTATGGTCGGGTGTTAGCGGCCTTCGAGCTGGGCGAGCACGAGCCGGACTTTGAAACCCGTCTTAACGAGCTGGGCTATGAGTGCCACGACGAAACCCATAACCCGGCGTTCCGCTTTTTTCTCGCGGGCTAGTGGTTAGGCAGGATTTTCCAGAAAGCATCAATAAGCGGCTCATGCAGCCGCTTTTTTTGTGCGCAAACGCCCAGCTCAAACGGGGTTTGCTCATCGCTGCGCTCCAGAATCATCACCCGGTTGCGTACTGGTTCCGGGCTGTTTTCCAGTACCACCTCCGGTAGCAGCGCCACGCCGCAGCCGAGGGCGACCATCGACACCATCGCTTCGTGGCCCCCGACGGTGGCGTAGATCGACGGGTTGCTGATTTTATGCCGTCGAAACCACAGCTCGATACGCCGACGTACCGGCCCCTGGTCAGCCATGATAAACGGCACTGTCGACCAGTCCGGACGCTCAACGGTCACCTGGTTACGCACCGGGCAGGGAAGGGCCGGGGCAATTAACACCACGGCGAGGTTCTCCAGCATTGAAAACGCCACCGATCCCGGCAGAGTTTCTGGTTTACCGGCAATCGCCAGGTCGGCTTCGCCGGTGACGACTTTCTCCATGGCGTCAGCGGCGTCGCCGGTCGAGAGCTTGATCTCCACCGAAGGATGCGCAGCGCGAAAGCGATCGAGGATCGGCGGCAGATGGCTATAAGCGGCGGTCACGGAGCAGAAAATATGTAGCTCGCCGGAGAGCGACGGTCCCTGCTGGTCGATGGCGTGACGCAGTTGCTGATACTGCAGTAAAGTCTGCTGGGCAAAGGTGCGAAGTTCTTCGCCAGCCTCGGTTAGGGTCACGGTGCGATTATCGCGAACGAACAGCGGCTGGCCGAGGTCCTCTTCGAGGCGTTGAATCTGTCGCGAAAGCGTCGAGGGACTAACGTGCATGGCCCGCGCGCTGCGGCCAAAATGGCGGCTTTCCGCCAGATGCAGAAAGGTTTTCAGATCGCGTAAATCCACGGCGCGTACTCCCCGATTTTGTATTTCATAAATTGCAACGTGACGTTGTGAATATATCAATTTCCGCAATAAAATTCCTGTCATATAGTAAGTTCATTCTCGCAAAAGCGAACCGAACAATAAGCACGACAACACAACATCACGAGGTATCACCATGGCTAACTACTTCAACACACTGAATCTGCGCCAGCAGCTGGCACAGCTGGGCAAATGCCGCTTTATGGGGCGCGATGAATTTGCCGATGGCGCAAGCTATCTTCAGGGTAAAAAAGTAGTCATCGTCGGCTGTGGCGCGCAGGGCCTGAACCAGGGTCTGAACATGCGTGATTCCGGCCTGGATATCTCCTATGCGTTGCGTAAAGAAGCGATTGCCGAGAAGCGCGCTTCCTGGCGTAAAGCGACCGAAAACGGCTTCAAAGTCGGTACCTATGAAGAGCTGATCCCGCAGGCCGACCTGGTAGTTAACCTGACGCCGGACAAACAGCACTCTGACGTTGTGCGTTCCGTACAACCGCTGATGAAAGACGGCGCGGCGCTGGGTTACTCCCACGGCTTCAACATCGTTGAAGTGGGCGAGCAGATCCGCAAAGACATCACCGTGGTGATGGTGGCGCCGAAGTGCCCGGGTACCGAAGTTCGTGAAGAGTACAAACGCGGTTTCGGCGTGCCGACGCTCATCGCCGTCCACCCGGAAAACGATCCGAAAGGCGAAGGCATGGCCATTGCCAAAGCCTGGGCAGCGGCGACCGGCGGCCATCGCGCGGGTGTTCTGGAATCCTCCTTCGTGGCGGAAGTGAAATCTGACCTGATGGGTGAGCAGACCATCCTTTGCGGCATGCTGCAGGCGGGTTCGCTGCTGTGCTTCGACAAGCTGGTGGCGGAAGGTACCGACCCGGCGTATGCGGAAAAACTGATTCAGTTCGGCTGGGAAACCATCACCGAAGCGCTGAAACAAGGCGGCATCACGCTGATGATGGATCGCCTGTCTAATCCGGCGAAACTGCGCGCTTATGCGCTGTCCGAACAGCTGAAAGAGATCATGGCGCCGCTGTTCCAGAAACACATGGATGACATCATCTCCGGCGAATTCTCCTCCGGTATGATGGCGGACTGGGCGAACGATGATAAGAAACTGCTGACCTGGCGTGAAGAGACCGGCAAAACCGCCTTCGAAACCGCCCCGCAGTATGAAGGCAAAATCGGCGAGCAGGAGTACTTCGATAAAGGCGTTCTGATGATCGCGATGGTGAAAGCGGGCGTTGAGCTGGCGTTCGAAACCATGGTTGATTCCGGCATTATCGAAGAGTCCGCTTACTATGAATCACTGCACGAGCTGCCGCTGATCGCGAACACTATCGCCCGTAAGCGTCTGTATGAAATGAACGTGGTTATCTCTGATACCGCTGAGTACGGTAACTACCTGTTCTCTTACGCTTGCGTACCGCTGCTGAAAGAGTTCATGACTACCCTGCAGACCGGCGACCTGGGCAAAGCGATTGCTGAAGGCGCGGTAGATAACGCTCAGCTGCGTGACGTGAACGAAGCGATTCGTAACCACGCTATCGAAGCGGTAGGTAAGAAACTGCGCGGTTATATGACCGATATGAAACGTATCGCGGTAGCCGGCTAATTCCTCGTCGTCTTTCGACTTGCCGATGTGTTGGCTACGGTACGTACACCCCAGTCACATAGGAATCTATGTTCCTGGGGATGTACTTCCTTGCCGCCTTCCGGCAAGCCGAAATCCATAGAGGAATGGATTTGTTTAGTCGGCCTGATAAGCGAAGCGCCATCAGGCAAAAACCCGGAGATTAAGGTCCCCGGGTTTTTTTATTATTTCCGGTACAGCACTTTGATGATGTGGTAACCGAACTGAGTATGCAGCGGGCCGGTCGGCTCCAGCTCAGGGCAGGAGAAGACCACTTTATCGAATGCCGGCACCATCTGGCCCTGACGGAATTCACCCAGATCGCCGCCGCGTTTGCCTGACGGACAAATGGAGTGTTTCTTTGCCAGCTTGCCGAAATCGGCACCGTTTTTAAGCTGCTCGAGCAGATCGAGCGCCAGTTTCTCTTCTTTTACCAGGATGTGCAGTGCTGCCGCGGTTTTAGCCATGATTGCGCCTTGATTGAGTTGGGATAAATCAGGGCGCCATAGTAGCACGCGTTACCGGCGATACAGCACCTTGATGATATGGTAGCCAAATTTGGTTTTCACCGGGCCATAGGGTTTGAGCAGCGGACAGCTGAAAACGGCTTGATCAAACGGGCCGACCATCGTCCCCTGCGGGAATTCGCCTAAATCACCGCCATGACGTCCGGACGGACACTTTGAGTAGCGCTTCGCCAGATGATCGAAGCTGATGCCCCGTTCCAGTTTGGCGAGGATCTCGTGCGCCAGTTTCTCTTCTTTAACCAGAATATGCAGGGCCGCTGCGCTTTTTGCCATAACCGGAGCCTCAGGATGAATTGCGTGGCTGACACTTTACCATCAGCCGGTAAATCTCGGCCTCGCTTTCTGCTACAATCCACACCCCGTTCGAAGATTGAGCAATATTCCCATGCGTTTAAACCCTGGCCAACAACAAGCCGTCGAATTCGTTACCGGACCGTGCCTGGTGCTGGCGGGCGCCGGTTCCGGTAAGACCCGCGTTATTACGAATAAAATCGCCCACCTGATCCGCGGCTGCGGTTATCAGGCGCGCCATATCGCGGCCGTCACCTTCACCAACAAGGCCGCGCGCGAAATGAAAGAGCGCGTCGGGCAAACGCTGGGGCGCAAAGAGGCGCGCGGGCTGATGATCTCCACCTTCCACACCCTGGGCCTGGATATCATCAAACGTGAATACGCCGCGCTGGGAATGAAATCTAACTTTTCCTTGTTCGATGATACTGACCAGGTCGCGCTGCTGAAAGAGCTCACCGAAGGGTTGATCGAAGATGACAAAGTGGTGTTGCAGCAGCTGATCTCGACGATCTCCAACTGGAAAAACGATCTGAAAACCCCGGCGCAGGCGGCGGCTGGTGCGAAAGGCGAAAGGGACCGCATCTTCGCGCACTGCTATGGGCTGTACGATGCCCATATGAAGGCCTGCAACGTCCTCGATTTTGACGATCTGATCCTGTTGCCGACGCTGCTGCTGCAGCGTAATGAAGAGGTGCGCGAACGCTGGCAGAACAAGATCCGTTACCTGCTGGTGGATGAGTATCAGGATACCAACACCAGCCAGTATGAACTGGTGAAGCTGCTGGTGGGACAGCGCGCGCGTTTTACCGTGGTGGGTGACGATGACCAGTCGATCTACTCGTGGCGCGGCGCGCGACCGCAGAACCTGGTGCTGCTCAGCCAGGATTTCCCGGCGCTGCAGGTGATCAAGCTAGAACAGAACTACCGCTCCTCCGGGCGTATTCTGAAAGCCGCTAACATTTTGATCGCTAATAATCCGCACGTTTTTGAAAAGCGGCTGTTTTCAGAACTGGGCTACGGTACCGAGCTGAAAGTACTCTCCGCCAACAATGAAGATCATGAAGCGGAGCGCGTGGCCGGGGAACTGATCGCCCACCACTTTATTAATAAAACCAACTACAAAGACTACGCGATCCTTTACCGCGGCAACCACCAGTCGCGGGTCTTTGAAAAGATGCTGATGCAGAACCGCATCCCATACAAAATCTCCGGCGGCACCTCGTTCTTCTCGCGTCCGGAAATTAAAGACCTGCTGGCCTATCTGCGCGTACTGACCAATCCGGATGACGACAGCGCCTTCCTGCGCATCGTTAATACGCCGAAGCGCGAGATTGGTCCGGCGACATTGCAAAAGCTGGGTGAGTGGGCGATGAGCCGCAATAAAGGCTTATTCACCGCCAGCTTTGACATGGGGTTAAGCCAGACGCTGACCGGGCGCGGGTACGAATCCCTCACGCGCTTTACCCACTGGCTGCGGGAAATTCAGCAACTGACCGAACGCGAGCCCGTTGCCGCCGTTCGTGATTTGATTCGTGGGATTGATTATGAATCCTGGCTGTATGAAACCTCGCCCAGCCCGAAAGCCGCGGAAATGCGGATGAAAAACGTCAACCAGCTGTTTACCTGGATGACCGAGATGCTGGAAGGTAGCGAAATCGATGAGCCGATGACCCTGACGCAGGTGGTCACCCGCTTTACCCTGCGCGATATGATGGAACGTGGCGAATCGGATGAAGAGCTCGATCAGGTGCAGCTGATGACCCTCCATGCCTCAAAAGGGCTGGAGTTCCCGTATGTTTACCTGGTGGGAATGGAAGAGGGATTGCTGCCGCACCAGAGCAGCATCGATGAAGATAACGTCGATGAAGAACGGCGGCTGGCTTACGTCGGCATCACGCGCGCGCAAAAAGAGCTGACCTTTACGTTGTGCAAGGAACGCCGGCAGTATGGTGAGCTGGTGCGCCCGGAGCCAAGCCGTTTCCTGCTCGAGCTCCCGCAGGACGATCTGATATGGGAGCAGGAGCGAAAAGTCATCTCTGCGGAAGAACGTATGCATAAAGGCCAGGCCAACGTCGCGAATATTAAAGCGATGCTGGCGAAGGCGAAAAAAGGCTAACGCCTCAGGCGACAAACTGCTGCCAGGCGGCGGAGAAGGGCATTACCAGCAGCAGTGAGGGCAGCATATTGGCGGTGGGGAAGGCGCGGATCCCGCACAGACGAAAACCAGTCGCCAGCATAATGATGCCGCCGCAGGCGGTGAAGTCGGCGATCATCGCCGGATTGATCAGCGCCATGATAAAGGTTGCCGCGAAAAACAGGATAATGAAGACAATCAGCTGGGGAATAAAGATCACGGTGATGATATACCCCAGCGTAGAGGCGAAAATCGCGGCAGTGAAAAAGTCGAGTATCGACTTGGTCAGCAGAATGGTCGGGTCGCCGGTCATCCCTTCGGTTAAAGCACCGAAGATCCCGGTGCCGCTGGCGCAGAACAGGATCAGCACGGCGATGAACTGATTCATAAAATCTTCCGCACTCACGCTGGTGCTAGCTTGCGCCGGGAAAATGCGCTCAATGGGAGTGCGTAGCGTTGTCCCGGCCCGCTCAATCCATTTTTCAATATTCAGCAGGCCGCCGATAATCGTGCCGACAATAATGGCCAGGGCAATGGGTGGCAGATTGTGCAATTTATTGACAAAGAAGATACCCATGCTGATGGAGATCAGACCGGCAATTAGCGGCAAGGTTTTCTTGAAGTGTTCCGGAATAAAGCGATTTAGCGAGGCGCCAGCCAGCGCACCGACGAGAAGCGAGCCGCTACAGACAAATATACCTATTGCCATCATTTATTCTCCCTAATAAAAATAGGGCCTGAATATTCAGGCCCTGAAATCTGTCTTTAATATTATTTAATGTTAAAGACGCGGCTGGCATTGCCCCAGGCAATTTTATCTTTCAGCTCCGACTCCATTTCTAACGGATCAAACCAGTCACAGGCCTGATGAATATCTTCATATGGATAATCGACGGAGAACATCACGCGATCCGCACCCATCACTTCAATGGCATTATTCAGCGAGTGAGTATTAAAATGACCGCTGGTGGTGACGATGAAATTATTCTGCAGGTAGTGCATTAACGGTTTTTCCGCTTTACCCAGACCGCAGCCGAAACGCTGACGATAGAGGCGGTGCTGAGTACGCGGCAGCATATGAACCAGCCCTTCGCCGAGGTGACCCAGCACCAGATTGAGATTAGGATAACGATCGAACAAACCACTCATCATCAGACGGATAGCATGAACCGCCGTTTCCTGCGCAAAGCCCCACGCGGAGCCGATCAGGCTTTCGTAACCGGTGTAGATACCGCGCGCCGGCCCTTCCAGCGGTTCGCGAGGATGCAGGTACACCGGCACGTTCAGCTCGTTGACCTTATCCCAGAAAACCAGCATCGATTCGTCATCAAGATACAGGCCATGCTCGCTATCTTTAACGTTGGTATAGCCGTTGATCAGCGCGCCTTTCATGCCTAATTTCTTCACGGCGCGCTCCAGCTCTTCCGCCGCGGCTTCCGGGTTTTGCAAGGCCAGGGTGGCGAAAGCGCTAAATTTATCCGGATTTGGCTTCACATAATTCTCAACGATAAAATCGTTAGTATCACGAGCAAAAGAGACGGCTTTGCCTTTGTCTAAAATAGATTGAGCACCAGGTGAGGTCAGGGAAAGAATGACATGGTCAATATTACGCTGCGCCATTTCTTCCAGCTGAATGCTGCGATCCAGCAGGCGGCGCTCAACGTCTTTCATATATTCGCTACCGTTACGGTTAGCTTCGCCGGTTGAATCCCACAGACGGTTATTTTCAGGTGTGGAGACGTGTTCTTCTAAAGCGATTTTTCCGCGCATGATGTGTTCCTTACTATATTAGTCGGTGTGACTTGATGCGAGGAGAATAAAAGCTTTCACGTATTGACAGCAATAAACCAAACGTAATACAGGTTATCAATAAAACCAATACAGCGGGATATTTTGCAGCTTAAATCTTAATAGAGTCATTCTGCTGAGCGGGATCGGCAAGCGTGGCGATCAGCGTGCGTAGCCAGATATGCCCGGGATCGCGGTGCAGCCGCTGATGCCAGACCTGACGGATGGCGATCCCCGCAAGGGGAAAAGGCAGCGGCCAGCTGCGGCAGGGATAGCGTCGGGTGATATGCCGCGCCACCTGTTCCGGGACGACGGCAATCATGTCGCTTTCGGCCACCAGCTCGCCGGTACCTAAAAAGCTCGGTAGCGTGAGCGCGATCCGCCGGGGCATACTGTGCTCATCAAGCAGCTTATCCATATCGCCGTGGGCAGTACCCACTACGCGGATCGCCAGATGTTTTTCCTGCCGCCAGTCTTCGGCACGGAGCTGGGTTCGAATGCGCGGGTGATTTTCCGCCGCCAGACAGACATACGATTGATCGAAGAGATGCTGCTGGTAGACGCTTTCCGGAAGCTGCGTCAGATAGCCTATCGCTAAATCACACTTCCCGGATTCGAGAGCGCTGAGCGTCTGCTCATCCAGATTCTGCACTGTAAAAGTGATCCCATCCGCTGACTGCTGCTGGAGCGCAATTTGCAGCAAAGGCAACAGCGTCATTTGACTGATATCGGTCATACCGATCGTAAAGTTTCGCTGGCTCTGCTGGGGAAGAAACTCAGGTTTGATGGACAAATCGTTATCGGCAAGCTGGAGAAGGGTAAATATAGTCGGGGCGATCGCGTCCGCTCGCGGCGTCGGTATCATCCGCTGTCCTACCCGGACAAACAGCGGGTCAGCAAAATGGTCACGCAGTTTTTTTAGCAGCAGACTACCCGTGGGCTGGCTGATATTCAGCGCGTCTGCCGCCGGCGAAACATTGCCTAACCGGTAGAGTGCGGAGAAAAAGCGTAGCGATTTGAAATCCAGTTCTTCCCGCATCCGCCCTCCTGGCTGGATATTATCTTGGCGTATCGCCGCTGGTGACCCGTAGCGTCCAGTGGACGTAGCTTTGCCACTGACACTCCTGATCGACCATTTCCCGGCCCAGCGGATGTTCAGCCAGCCAGTTTTCCGGCAGCGTCAGCGTCAACTGGTCGTCGTGAGCAGCCAACTGAATCGCCGGCAACAAATCGTCGCGCCGTCGGCTGGCAAACAGGATCGCCAGTCGCAGCAGGCGACACAAATGTTCGGCCACTCGCGGCGGGACTGCGTTTTGCTGATGAAGTGAAGACAGGTCGATGGCGTTGGTCTGATTCAGCAGCAGCGTGGCAATCAACTTCTTCTGCGCTGGGGTAAAGCCGGGCAGGTCGAGGTTATTGACCAGATAGGCCGCGTGCTGCGGCGCGCGCTTGAAATCCACACTCAGCCCAATTTCATGCAGCGAGCAGGCGCTGAGAAGTAAATCGCGACTCAGCGGATCCAGCTCCCAGCTGCCATCCAGCTGACTGAGCAGATGGCTGGCCAGACTGGCGACACGCTGGGCCTGCTCGGTGTCGATCATAAAACGGCGCTGAATATTGCGCAGGGTGCGGCTGCGAATGTCCTGTTCGACAGAGAGATGTAGCATGCCGTACACCAGACCTTCACGTAACGCGCCGCCCGCCAGGGTCATACACTGAATATTCAGTTCGCTGAAGATGGCGATAAGGATCGCGAGTCCGCTCGGAAACACCAGCGCCCGCTCAAGGGTTAAGCCTTCGATCTCCAGCTCTTCCAGACGTCCGCACTGGATAGCGCGCTGTTTAAGCTGCTGGAGTTTGGCGAGAGTGATTCGTTCATCCATCCCCTGCGCCATCATAATTTCCTGTAGAGCCTGCACGGTACCGGAGGCGCCGACGCACACTTTCCATCCGTGATAACGCAGCACATCGGCGACCGGCAATAACACCTCACGCGCGGCCGCTTCGGCGAGATCGAAATTCTCTTTCGTCAGGCTACGGTCGGCGAAATAGCGTTCAAGCCAGGTCACACAGCCCATCGAGAGGCTGAACAGCGAGGTCGTTTGCGCGCCGGTGCCAGTCACCAGCTCGGTGCTGGCGCCGCCGATATCGACTACCAGACGCTGATCGGCGCCGCCGGTGGTGTGGGCGACACCCTGGTAAATCAGACGCGCTTCTTCTTCGCCACTGATCACCTGCACTGGCGTGCCGAGGATCTCCTGTGCTTTCGCCAGAAACTCCCCCGCATTGACGGCAAGACGCAGCGTGGCGGTGGCCACGACGCGGATTTGCGTCGGCGGAATATCCTGCAGGCGTTCGGCAAACAGGCGTAAGCACTGCCAGCCGCGCTCCATCGCTTCTGCGGAGAGCGTGTTATCACTATTCAGGCCGGCGGCCAGACGAACCTTACGCTTAATACGGCTCAGCGTCTGGATGCTGCCCGCCACCTCGCGCACCACCAACATATGGAAACTGTTGGAGCCCAAATCAATGGCGGCATATAGCGAGGTGGAGCTCATACTCTTCATCGTTCAGAATGCTCCCTGGTCGGCGGGGCACTTGTGCCCGATCCACATCACTGAGCAGGTTGCCAGGGGAAGGTTGCCCTGGCCGATTCTGAATGATTGAGCGTATGACATAGATTTCTTAACCTGAACGACGACGATTGCGCGGTGGGCCGTTGCGGCGTGGGCCGTTGCCTGGCCGCGCACGGGTCAGGCGCAGCGGCTTAGGCAGGTCGGTCATCAGCGCGTCCGGGTTGTACTTACTGACCGGAATCGAGTGACCAATATAGGTTTCGATAGCCGGCAGATTCAGCGCATACTCTTCACAGGCGAGGCTGATGGAGTTGCCGCTGGCGCCAGCGCGCCCGGTACGACCGATGCGGTGAACGTAATCTTCGCAGTCATCCGGTAGATCGTAGTTAAAGACGTGGGTCACGGCCGGAATATGTAAGCCGCGAGCAGCGACGTCAGTTGCGACCAGAATATCGAGATCGCCACGAGTAAATTCGTCGAGAATACGCAGGCGTTTTTTCTGCGCTACGTCGCCGGTCAGCAGACCTACGCGATGACCGTCAGCGGCGAGATGACCCCAGATATCTTCACAACGGTGCTTGGTGTTGGCGAAGATGATGGCGCGATCGGGCCACTCTTCTTCCAGAAGCGTCTGCAGCAGGCGCATTTTTTCTTCGTTGGAAGGGTAGAACAACTCTTCTTTAATACGGTGGCCCGTTTTCTGTTCCGGCTCCACTTCGACATATTCGGCGTTGTTCATCTGCTCGAACGCCAGTTCGCGAACGCGATAAGAAAGGGTCGCGGAGAACAGCATGTTCAGGCGCTGCGTCGCCGGTGGCATACGACGGAACAGCCAGCGGATATCTTTAATAAAGCCGAGATCGTACATGCGATCGGCTTCGTCCAGCACGACGACCTGAATGGCGCTGAGGTTAATGTAGTTCTGTTTCGCGTAATCGATCAGACGACCGGTGGTACCGATCAGAATATCGACACCGCTTTCCAGCACTTTCAGCTGTTTATCGTAGCCGTCGCCGCCGTAAGCCAGACCCAGCTTCAGACCCGTGGCCTGCGCCAGCGGTTCAGCATCCGCGTGGATCTGTACCGCCAGTTCACGCGTCGGCGCCATAATCAGCGCGCGCGGTTGGTTAACCTGGCGATCGGCGATAGCCGGGTGAGAGAGAAGATAATGAAACGTTGACGTCAGGAACGCCATCGTTTTACCGGTACCGGTTTGCGCCTGCCCGGCGACATCGCGGCCTTCCAGCGTCAGCGGAAGGGCGAGGGCCTGAATGGGTGTGCAATTATGAAACCCTTTCTTTTCAAGGGCTTCAATGACTGCCGGGTGCAGGGCGAAGTCGGAAAACTTCTGTTCTGTTAAATGTGTTTTGCTCATAGTGTGGTAGAATATCAGCTAACTATTGCATTAAGAAAGCGTATCCGGTGAAATAACGTCAACCTTTCGTTGGCGGTGTACGAAATTATTCAAGGTACGTCTACGGTAACTGAACGAATCCAGGATAGCTTAGACTACTAAGCGAGTCGGGAGCGATAAATCTGCAGCATGCAGTTCGCGTTCGGGTGACCCTGGCGTCAAAGGGCGGGTCCATGATGGATCGCGCCAGTTGGCAGCTCAGAGAATTGAGGTATCCTGAAGAATAGCGTGCATAACGTGGCCGCAGCACGTCGTTGATGGCTACGACACCAACACACCAGGCTTATTCCTGTGGAGTTAAATATGAGCGATAAAATTATTCACCTGACTGACGACAGTTTTGACACGGACGTACTCAAGGCTGACGGGCTGACCCTCGTCGATTTCTGGGCAGAGTGGTGTGGTCCGTGCAAAATGATCGCCCCGATTCTGGATGAGATCGCTGAAGAGTATCAGGGCAAACTGACCGTAGCTAAGCTGAACATCGACCAGAACCCGGGCACCGCGCCGAAATACGGCATTCGCGGTATCCCAACCCTGCTGCTGTTCAAAAACGGCGAAGTGGCGGCCACTAAAGTTGGCGCACTGTCCAAGGGTCAGCTGAAAGAGTTCCTCGACGCCAACCTGGCGTAAGCGAATTGCTGGTCCGGCGTCCAGATTCCTATTTTTTGCGGAACTCTGGACGCCCGGCTGGAGTCGTGCTAAGTTAACTCACAGACTTCGTTTTAAACATACCTATTGTTTGAATCTTGTTTTACCCAAAGCGTCCCGCAGACGATGCGCGTGAGGCTAATAATTCCGGGCTTATCACTCATTCCGTCTTGTCGTTTCAGTTCTGCGTTCTTTCCTGTGACCAGGCAACGTACAGACACGAGATGAAGCCGCTAACAGGCATGGATGTTCCTGCCATACCATTCACAACATTAAGTTCGAGATTTACCCCGAGTTTAAGAACCCACACCACTATGAATCTTACCGAATTAAAGAATACGCCGGTTTCTGAGCTGATTACTCTCGGCGAAAATATGGGGCTGGAAAACCTGGCTCGTATGCGTAAGCAGGATATTATTTTTGCCATCCTCAAGCAGCATTCGAAGAGTGGCGAAGATATCTTTGGCGACGGCGTACTGGAGATACTGCAGGATGGATTTGGATTCCTCCGCTCCGCAGACAGCTCCTACCTCGCCGGCCCTGACGACATCTACGTATCCCCCAGCCAAATCCGCCGTTTCAACCTTCGCACTGGTGACACCATTTCCGGTAAGATTCGTCCTCCGAAAGAGGGTGAGCGTTACTTTGCACTGTTGAAAGTTAACGAAGTTAACTACGACAAGCCGGAAAACGCGCGTAACAAGATCCTGTTCGAGAACTTAACGCCGCTGCACGCGAATTCTCGCTTGCGTATGGAACGTGGTAACGGTTCTACCGAAGACTTAACCGCTCGCGTACTGGATCTGGCCTCCCCGATTGGCCGCGGCCAGCGTGGTCTGATCGTCGCGCCGCCGAAAGCCGGTAAAACCATGCTGCTGCAGAACATCGCGCAGAGCATCGCTTACAACCACCCGGACTGCGTGCTGATGGTGCTGCTGATCGACGAACGTCCGGAAGAAGTGACCGAGATGCAGCGTCTGGTGAAAGGTGAAGTGGTTGCTTCCACCTTTGACGAGCCGGCATCCCGCCACGTCCAGGTCGCAGAGATGGTGATCGAGAAAGCGAAACGTCTGGTTGAACACAAGAAAGACGTTATCATCCTGCTCGACTCCATTACCCGTCTGGCGCGTGCCTACAACACCGTGGTACCGGCTTCCGGTAAAGTCCTGACTGGTGGTGTGGACGCCAACGCCCTGCATCGTCCGAAGCGTTTCTTCGGTGCGGCACGTAACGTCGAAGAGGGCGGTAGCCTGACCATCATCGCTACGGCGCTGATCGACACCGGTTCCAAAATGGACGAAGTTATCTACGAAGAGTTTAAAGGCACCGGTAACATGGAGCTGCACCTCTCTCGTAAGATTGCCGAAAAACGCGTCTTCCCGGCTATCGATTACAACCGTTCCGGTACTCGTAAAGAAGAGCTGCTCACCACTCAGGAAGAGCTGCAGAAAATGTGGATCCTGCGCAAAATTATTCATCCGATGGGTGAGATCGACGCGATGGAATTCCTCATTAACAAGCTGGCGATGACCAAGACGAATGATGACTTCTTCGATATGATGAAGCGCTCGTAAGGTAAAAAAAGCCAAAAACGCCACGCCTTTGCGTGGCGTTTTCATTTTTGGGTTTGTATGATCCAGAGACAGAGAAAGCAGGACGAAAGTTGTCGTATAATGGCGCCGGATAGCAGGCGGAGACAGCTTTAACAGACTAAAATCTATACAATAAATTTGTAATGTTCTGCTTTTCCCCTTCTGGAGTTGGGGCATCATCGCTATACTTCCCGGATTAACTATGCTGAGAGCACATGCGTTGTGAATTTACTCACTGCTATTACTGAATTAATCAGTATTTTCTTATTCACGACCCTCTTTATTTTTGTCGCGCGGAAAGTGGCAAAAAGGATCGGGTTAGTGGATAAACCAAACTATCGCAAACGGCATCAGGGGTTGATTCCGTTGGTCGGTGGTATCTCAGTTTATGCAGGCATCTGTTTTACCTTCGCCATCGCCGATTATTATATTCCTCACGCCTCGCTGTATCTGGCCTGCGCGGGGGTATTGGTGCTGGTTGGCGCGCTTGACGATCGCTTCGATATCAGCGTGAAAATTCGCGCAGTCATACAGGCTGCGATCGCCGTGATTATGATGATGGCAGGGAATCTGCATCTGAGTAGTCTCGGCTTTATTTTTGGCTCGTGGGAGCTGGTGCTGGGGCCTTTCGGCTTCTTCCTGACGCTGTTTGCCGTGTGGGCCGCCATCAATGCGTTTAACATGGTCGACGGGATCGACGGCCTGCTCGGCGGTCTGTCATCGGTCTCCTTTGCGGCGACTGGGATCATCCTCTGGTTTGATGGTCAGTACAGCCTGGCGATGTGGTGCTTCGCGATGATCGCCGCCATTCTGCCCTATATTCTTCTCAATCTTGGCGCCCTCGGCCGCCGCTATAAAGTCTTTATGGGTGACGCCGGCAGCACGATGATTGGCTTCACCATTATCTGGATCCTGCTGGAAACCACGCAAGGTAAAACACATCCCATTAGCCCGGTTACCGCGCTGTGGATTATCGCTATCCCGTTGATGGACATGGTGGCGATTATGTATCGCCGCCTGCGCAAAGGCATGAGTCCTTTCTCTCCGGATCGTCAGCATATTCATCATTTGATCATGCGCGCCGGGTTTACTTCCCGCCAGGCGTTCGTCCTGATTACCCTGGCCGCCGCTCTGTTGGCGCTGGTTGGCGTCGCGGCGGAATATACCCGCATTGTGCCGGAATGGGTGATGTTAATTCTCTTTTTGGTAGCCTTCTTCCTTTATGGCTACTGTATTAAGCGCGCGTGGAAAGTGGCGCGCCTGGTTAAGCGCATCAGACGCAGAATTCGGCGACACAGCGGCAATAATCCGAAACTAACCAAGTAAAGCTGGGGATGTGATGACTCAACCATTACCGGGAGCACAAGCAGTGAACGTTGAGAACGAGCTGGATATTCGCGGGCTGTTTCGCGCTTTATGGGCAGGAAAAGGCTGGATAGTCGGCGGCGCCGTACTCTTCGCCGCCATCGTGCTGGTATATACCTTTTTTGCTCGCCAGGAGTGGAGCGCCACGGCGATCACCGATCGGCCGACTGTCAACATGTTGGGAGGGTACTATTCCCAGCAGCAGTTCTTACGCAATCTGGACATTAAAGCCGACCTCGCCTCGGTCGATCAGCCTTCCGCCATGGATGAAGCGTATAAAGAGTTCATCATGCAGCTGGCCTCCTGGGATACCCGGCGTGACTTCTGGCTGCAAACGGACTACTACAAGCAGCGCCAGTCGGGTAATGCTCGTGCTGATGCGGCGATGCTGGATGACCTGATTAACAATATCCAGTTTATGCCAGGTGATGCGGCTAAAAGTATTAACGACAGCGTCAAACTGACCGCCGAGACCGGGCAGGATGCTAATAATCTGCTGCGTCAGTATGTGGCTTTCGCCAGCCAGCGGTCAGCGGGCCATCTCAACGACGAACTCAAAGGCGCCTGGGCGGCGCGGACGGTGCAAATGAAGGCGCAGGTGAAGCGCCAGGAAGAGGTGGCCGAGGCTATCTTCAATCGCCGGACGCACAGCGTGGAGCAAGCGCTGAAGGTGGCTCAGCAGCACAATATTTCTCGTAGCGAAACGGATGTTCCTGCCGATCAGTTGCCGGATTCAGAGCTATTTTTATTGGGCAGGCCGATGCTGCAGGCCAGGCTGGAAAACCTGCAGGCCGTCGGGCCGGAATATGACCTCGATTACGACCAGAACCGCGCCATGCTGAGCACGTTGAACGTTGGTCCAACGTTAGATCCGCGTTTTCAGACTTACCGGTATTTGCGTACGCCGGAAGAACCTGTAAAACGCGATAGCCCGCGCCGAGTATTTCTGATGGTGATGTGGGGGATTGTGGGTGCGCTCATCGGCGCAGGCGTGGCGTTATCGCGTCGTCGTGTCCTGTGATTGCGGCCTGTGGTGAAGGGCAGATGACCTTCATCGCCTAATCGAAGAGAATCGATGTGAAAGTACTAACTGTATTTGGCACGAGGCCGGAAGCCATCAAGATGGCTCCTCTGGTCCATGCGCTGGCAAAGGATCCTCATTTTGAGGCGAAAGTATGCGTGACCGCGCAGCATCGGGAGATGCTCGATCAGGTGTTGAAACTTTTCTCTATTGTCCCGGACTACGATCTCAACATCATGAAGCCGGGGCAGGGGCTGACCGAGATCACCTGCCGCATTCTTGAGGGGCTGAAGCCGGTCCTGGAGTCGTTTAAACCCGACGTGGTGCTGGTGCATGGCGATACTACGACCACTATGGCGGCGAGCCTGGCGGCGTTTTACCAGCGGATACCGGTGGGTCACGTAGAGGCCGGCCTGCGCACCGGCGATTTAAGTTCGCCGTGGCCGGAAGAAGGCAACCGTACGTTGACCGGGCATCTGGCGACGTACCATTTCGCCCCCACGGAAACCTCGCGGCAGAATCTGCTGCGGGAAAATATCGCCGACAGTCGCATTACGGTTACCGGGAATACGGTCATTGACGCCCTGTTCTGGGTGCGGGACCGGGTTCTGGGTGATGAAGCGCTACGGGAGACCCTGCTACAGCGCTATCCTTTCATCAGTCACGGTAAAAAGATGATTCTGGTTACCGGCCACCGGCGGGAAAGCTTCGGGCTCGGCTTTGAACAGATCTGCCAGGCGCTGGCGGAGATAGCCCATACCCACCCTGAGGTGCAGATTGTCTATCCGGTTCACCTGAATCCTAACGTCAGCGAACCGGTGAACCGTATTCTTGGCCACATCGACAATGTGATGTTGATTGAACCGCAAGATTACCTGCCATTTGTCTGGCTGATGGATCGCGCCTGGCTGATCCTGACCGATTCTGGCGGCATTCAGGAAGAGGCCCCTTCTCTTGGGAAACCGGTGCTGGTTATGCGCGATATGACCGAACGTCCGGAAGCGGTGGCCGCCGGCACCGTGTGCCTGGTGGGTACCGACAGCCAGCGCATCGTGGCGGAAGTCACGCGACTGCTGCAGGATGATGCCGCATACCAGGCGATGAGCCGCGCGCATAATCCTTATGGCGATGGCGAAGCATGTCGTCGAATTTTGTCTGCACTTAAAAATAATCAGGTAACGTTATGAGTTTTTCTACCATTTCAGTGATTGGCCTTGGCTATATCGGGCTGCCAACCGCTGCCGCGTTCGCCTCCCGGCAGAAGCGGGTGGTCGGCGTTGATGTTAATCAACATGCCGTGGAGACCATTAACCGTGGAGAGATTCATATCGTGGAGCCGGATCTGGCGAGCGTGGTGAAGACCGCGGTCGAACAGGGTTATTTAAGCGCCACCACCACCCCGGTGGAGGCGGATGCCTACCTGATTGCCGTGCCGACGCCGTTTAAAGATCGTCACGAGCCGGATATGGTGTTTGTCGAATCGGCGGCCAAATCCATTGCGCCGACGTTAAAGAAAGGGTCGCTGGTTATCCTCGAGTCCACCTCGCCGGTGGGTTCGACTGAACAGATGGCCGGCTGGCTGGCGGGGATGCGCCCGGACCTCAGCTTCCCTCAGCAGGCGGGCGACGCCGCTGACGTCAATATCGCCTACTGCCCGGAGCGAGTATTGCCCGGCCAGGTGATGGTCGAGCTGATTAAAAACGATCGCGTTATCGGCGGCATGTCGCCGGTCTGCTCCGCTCGCGCCAGCGAGCTGTATAAAATCTTCCTCGAAGGCGAATGCGTGGTGACCAACTCGCGCACCGCCGAGATGTGCAAGCTAACGGAAAACAGCTTCCGCGACGTCAACATCGCCTTTGCCAACGAACTGTCGCTGATTTGCGCCGACCAGGGCATTAACGTCTGGGAACTGATCCGCCTGGCAAACCGCCATCCGCGCGTCAATATCCTGCAGCCGGGTCCGGGCGTCGGCGGCCACTGCATCGCCGTCGACCCGTGGTTTATCGTGGCGCAAAACCCGCAGCAGGCGCGTCTGATCCGCACCGCTCGCGAGGTCAACGACCATAAGCCGGAATGGGTTATCGAACAGGTGAAAGCGCAGGTGGCGGACTGCCTGAATGCCACCAACAAACGGGCCAGCGAACTGACGATCGCCTGTTTTGGCCTCGCTTTTAAGCCGAATATTGACGACCTGCGCGAAAGCCCGGCGATGGAAATTGCCGCGCAGATTGCCCGCTGGCACAGCGGCACGACGCAGGTGGTTGAGCCCAATATTCACACGCTGCCGAAGAAACTCGACGGCCTGTGTACGCTGGCGACCCTCGATGCGGCGCTGGCCAGCGCCGATGTGCTGGTGATGCTGGTCGATCATAACGAATTCAAAGCCGTTAGCGGCGATAGCGTCACCCAGGCGTATATCATCGACACCAAAGGAGTGTGGCGGTGAGAACCATTCTGGTCACCGGCGGCGCGGGCTTCATTGGTTCGGCGGTGGTGCGGGAGATTATCCAGCACACCGCCGATCGCGTGGTGGTGGTGGATAAACTGACTTATGCCGGCAATGTAATGTCGCTGGCGCCAGTGGCGCAGGATGCGCGTTTCGCCTTTGAACAGGTGGATATCTGCGACCGCGGCGAGCTGGAGCGTATTTTCCGTCAGCATCAACCGGATACGGTGATGCACCTGGCGGCGGAAAGCCACGTCGATCGTTCGATTGACGGCCCGGCGGCGTTTATCGAAACCAATATCGTAGGCACCTATACGCTACTGGAGGCGGCCCGCAGCTGGTGGAATACGCTGGCCACGGAGAAAAAATCGGCGTTCCGTTTTCACCATATCTCGACCGACGAAGTGTATGGCGATCTGCACGGCAGCGAGGATTTCTTTACCGAGACCACGCCCTATGCGCCAAGCAGCCCCTATTCGGCCTCGAAAGCCAGCAGCGACCACCTGGTGCGCGCCTGGCTGCGGACCTATGGCCTGCCGACGCTTATCACCAACTGCTCAAATAACTACGGCCCGTATCACTTCCCCGAGAAGTTGATCCCGCTGACGATCCTCAACGCGCTGGCGGGCAAGCCGCTGCCGGTGTATGGCAATGGGCAGCAGATCCGCGACTGGCTATACGTAGAAGATCATGCCAGAGCGCTGTATCTGGTGGCGACTCGCGGCGAACCGGGCGAAACTTACAATATTGGCGGTCATAACGAGCGTAAAAATATTGAGGTGGTGGAAACCATTTGTCAGCTGCTGGAAGAGCTGGCGCCGCATAAACCGCAGGGCGTGGCGCACTATCGCGATCTGATCACCTTCGTTGCCGATCGTCCGGGCCACGATCTGCGCTATGCCATTGATGCCTCGAAGATTGCCCGCGAGCTGGGCTGGACGCCAGCAGAGACCTTTACCTCCGGTATGCGTAAGACCGTAGCGTGGTATCTGGCGAACGAGACCTGGTGGCGTCAGGTTCAGGACGGAAGCTATCAGGGCGAGCGTCTTGGGCTGCAAGGCTAATCATCTCTGGGGGGAATGATGAAAGGTATTATTCTGGCGGGCGGTTCCGGAACGCGACTGCATCCCATCACCCGCGGCGTATCGAAGCAGCTGTTGCCGATCTACGACAAGCCGATGATCTACTATCCGCTATCGGTATTAATGCTGGCCGGGATACGTGAGATCCTGATCATCACCACGCCGGACGATCTGCGCGATTTCCAGCGTCTGCTCGGCGATGGCTCAGAGTTTGGCATTGCGCTGCACTATGCCGTACAGCCGACGCCGGATGGTTTAGCCCAGGCGTTTATCATCGGTGAAACCTTTCTTAACGGCGAACCGGCGTGCCTGGTGCTAGGCGACAATATCTTCTTCGGCCAGAGCTTTAGCCCGAAGCTGCGCAGCGTAGCTGCCCGCACGGAAGGGGCGACGATTTTTGGCTATCAGGTGATGGATCCTGAGCGCTTTGGCGTGGTGGAGTTTGATGACAACTTCCGCGCGCTGTCGCTGGAAGAGAAGCCGAAGCAGCCGAAGTCGAACTGGGCTGTCACCGGACTCTATTTCTATGATGGCAAGGTGACGGAGTATGCCAAACGGGTCAAGCCGTCCGAGCGCGGCGAGCTGGAAATCACCTCCATCAACCAGATGTACCTTGAGGATGGCGCATTGACCGTCGAACTTCTCGGGCGCGGTTTTGCGTGGCTGGACACCGGCACGCACGATAGCCTGATCGAGGCCAGCATGTTCGTGCAGACCGTCGAGAAGCGTCAGGGCTTTAAAATCGCCTGTCTGGAAGAGATCGGCTGGCGTAACGGCTGGCTGGACGATGACGGCGTCAAACGCGCCGCGAAGCGACTGGAAAAAACCGGCTACGGCCAATACCTGCTGGATCTGCTCCGTGCCCGTCCGCGCCAGTATTGATCTCCTGGAGTGGGAGAACCGCTTCTTTGCCGTTAACAGCGCCATCGTGCGCTTTGACGAGCACGCGCCGCGGCTGACGTCTGAGGCGCTGGCGGGGTGGTCGCGGGTGCAGGCGAAGGTGGCCGCCAGTGACACTGTCCGGTTGGACGCGCTACAGCAGCTGGGTTTTCAGCTGGTGGAAGGCGAGGTCGATCTGGCGCTACCGGTGGGCAACCCTGCTGATGCGGGTGCCGACGTCGCCGTGGAAGCGGATATTGCGCCACTAGGCGAGCTGGCGGCGCAGGCCTTTGCCATGAGCCGTTTTCGCGCGCCCTGGTACGCCGACGACGCCAGCCGCCGCTTCTATGCCCAGTGGATTGAAAATGCGGTGCGCGGCACCTTCGATCATCAGTGCCTGATTTACCGCCATCCTGAGGGCGATATTCGCGCCTTTGTCTCCCTGCGCCAGCTCAACGCGACCGAGGCGCGTATTGGCCTGCTGGCCGGGCGCGGCGCCGGGGCGCAACTGATGCAGGCGGCGCAGTACTGGGCCGCCTCGCGCGGGCTTTCTACATTGCGGGTGGCGACCCAGATGGGCAACACCGCCGCGCTTAAACGTTATATTCTCAGCGGTGCTAACGTGGAAAGCACCGCCTACTGGCTATACAGGTGACCCCATGATCCCATTTAACGCGCCGCCGGTGGTTGGAACCGAGCTTGATTACATGCAGTCTGCGATGAGCAGCGGCAAGCTGTGCGGCGACGGCGGTTTTACGCGCCGCTGCCAGCAATGGATGGAGCAGCGATTTGGCACGGCAAAAGCCCTGCTGACGCCCTCCTGCACGGCTTCGCTGGAGATGGCCGCGCTGCTGCTGGATATCCAGCCGGGCGACGAAGTGATTATGCCCAGCTATACCTTTGTCTCTACCGCCAACGCCTTTGTACTGCGCGGGGCGAAAATCGTCTTCGTCGATATCCGCCGCGATACGATGAATATCGACGAAACGCTCATCGAAGCCGCCATCACCGATAAAACCCGGGCGATTGTCCCGGTGCACTATGCCGGCGTAGCCTGCGAGATGGACACCATCATGGCCATCGCCGACAAGCACAACCTGTTTGTGGTGGAAGATGCCGCGCAGGGGGTAATGTCTACCTACAAGGGACGCGCTCTGGGCACCATCGGCCATATCGGCTGCTTTAGCTTCCATGAAACCAAAAACTACACCGCTGGCGGTGAGGGTGGGGCGACGTTGATCAACGATCGCACGCTGGTGGAGCGCGCGGAGATCATTCGTGAAAAAGGCACCAACCGCAGCCAGTTCTTTCGCGGTCTGGTGGATAAATATACCTGGCGCGATATTGGCTCCAGCTATCTGATGTCCGACCTGCAGGCCGCCTATCTGTGGGCGCAGCTGGAAGCGGCGGAGCGGATCAACCAGCAGCGCCTGGCGTTGTGGCAGAACTATCACGATGCGCTGCTGCCGCTGGCGCGCGCCGGGCGTATCGAACTGCCGACGATTCCGGCCGACTGTGGGCAAAACGCGCACATGTTCTACATTAAGCTGCGCGATATCGAGGATCGCAGCAGGCTGATCGCCTGGCTGAAAGAGGCGGAGATCCTCGCGGTATTCCATTATATTCCGTTGCACAGCTGTCCGGCCGGAGAACACTTCGGCGAGTTCCACGGTGAAGACCGCTACACCACCCAGGAGAGCGAGCGCCTGGTGCGCCTGCCGCTGTTTTACAATCTCTCTCTGGTGAACCAGCGGACGGTGATTAACTCGCTGCTGAGCTATTTCTCCTGATATGTCGTTAGCAAAAGCCTCACTATGGACGGCGGCATCGACGCTGGTCAAAATCGGCGCCGGTCTGCTGGTCGTCAAGCTGCTGGCCGTCTCGTTTGGGCCGGCGGGCGTTGGCCAGGCCGGTAACTTCCGACAACTGGTCACCGTGCTCGGCGTGCTGGCGGGTGCCGGGATATTTAACGGCGTTACGAAGCTGGTGGCTCAGCATCACGACGATCCCCCACGTCTGAAACAGGTGGTGGGTACCTCGTCGGCTATGGTGCTTGGCTTTTCCACGCTGCTGGCGCTGGTGTTTTTACTGGCGGCGGCGCCGATAAGCCAGGGGCTGTTCGGCCATACGCACTATCAGGGGCTGGTACGCCTGGTGGCGCTGGTGCAGATGGGGATCGCCTGGGCGAACTTCCTGCTGGCGCTGATGAAAGGCTTTCGCGATGCGGCGGGTAACGCCTTCTCGCTGATTGCCGGGAGCCTGATTGGCGTCGCGGCCTATTACGCCTGTTACTACTTCGGGGGTTACCAGGGGGCGCTATTGGGGCTGGCGTTAGTGCCGGCGCTGGTGGTGGTCCCGGCGGGCATCATGCTCTGGCGGCGGGGTAATATTCCGCTGAGCGCCCTGCGTCCGCGCTGGGATAACGGTCTGGCGGGTCAGCTATCGAAATTTACCCTGATGGCGCTCATAACCTCGGTGACGCTGCCGGTGGCCTATGTGATGATGCGTAATCTGCTGGCGGCGCATTACGGCTGGGAAGCGGTCGGGATCTGGCAGGGGGTGAGCAGCATTTCCGATGCCTACCTGCAGTTTATTACCGCTTCCTTTAGCGTCTATCTGCTGCCGACGCTGTCGCGGCTGAGCGCCAAAACGGATATCACCCGCGAGATTGTCAAGTCATTGAAATTCGTTCTGCCGGCGGTGGCGGCTGCGAGCCTGACGGTCTGGCTGCTGCGCGATTTTGCCATCTGGCTGCTGTTTTCCGATCGCTTTACCGCGATGCGTGACCTGTTCGCCTGGCAACTGGTGGGCGACGTCTTAAAAGTGGGCGCCTACGTTTACGGCTATCTGGTGATCGCCAAAGCGTCACTGCGTTTTTATATTCTGACGGAAATCAGCCAGTTCACACTGCTGACCGCATTCTCACACTGGCTTATTCCGGCGCATGGCGCAATTGGCGCGGCGCAGGCGTATATGGCCACGTATATTGTTTATTTCGCCCTTTGTAGTGGCGTGTTTTTACTCTGGCGTAAACGGGCATGACAGCACTGATACATGTACTGGGATCGGATATCCCGCACCACAACCAGACCGTACTGCGGTTCTTTAACGACGAACTGGCCGCCGACCCGCAGGCGCGGAGATTTTTGGTCGTCGGTGATGAGGCCAGCGTGCGTGATGGATATCCGGCACTGGATATCACCTGCTATCGAGGAAAGAAAGCGCTGGCGCAGGCAGTGATTGCCACCGCGAAAGCCAACCGCCAGCAGCGCTTTTTCTTCCACGGCCAGTTTAATACCGGGCTGTGGCTGGCGCTGTTGAGTGGCGGTATCCGCCCGTCGCAGTTTAACTGGCATATCTGGGGGGCAGATCTGTATGAAAACTCTGCCAGCCTGAAGTTTCGCCTGTTCTATCCGCTACGCCGCATGGCGCAGGGGCGAGTAGGGCGCGTTTTCGCCACCCGCGGCGATCTTAGCTGGTTCGCTAACCGCCATCCGCGGGTTCCCGGCGAACTGCTCTACTTCCCGACCCGTATGGATCCGGCGCTAAATACCCTGGCCGAGAACGCCCCGCGCGGTGATACCCTGACCATTCTGGTCGGCAACTCCGGGGATCGCAGCAATGAACATATTGCCGCGCTGAAGGCTATCCATCAGCAGTTTGGCGATACGGTGAATGTCATCGTGCCGATGGGTTATCCGGCGAATAATGACGCCTATATCAACGAGGTTCGCGAAGCGGGGACGGCGCTGTTTAGCGGTGAGCATCTGCAGATCCTCAGCGAGAAGCTTGAATTTAATGATTATCTGGCGCTGCTGCGCCGCTGCGATCTGGGCTATTTTCTGTTTGCGCGCCAGCAAGGGATCGGCACCCTGTGCCTGCTGATTCAGGCGGGCATTCCCTGCGTGCTCAACCGGGAAAACCCGTTCTGGCAGGATATGACCGAGCAGCATGTGCCGGTGCTGTTCACCAGCGATGCGCTGGACGTCAGCGTGGTGCGCGAAGCGCAGCGCCAGCTGGCGAGCGTGGATAAATCCGCTATCGCCTTCTTCCGGCCGAACTATCTAACAGGCTGGCAGCGGGCGCTACGGTTAGCGGCGGAGGGGCAGGCATGACGTTAATGCAATTTAGCGGGCTGCTGGTGGTCTGGCTGCTGTCGACGCTGTTTATCGCCACCGCGACCTGGTTTGAATTTCGCCGGGTACGCTTCAACTTCAACGTCTTTTTCTCGTTGCTGTTTCTGCTGACCTTTTTCTTCGGCTTCCCGCTGACCAGTATTCTGGTGTTCCGCTTTGACGTCAGCGTTGCGCCGCCGGAGATTTTGCTGCAGACGCTGCTGATCGCGGTGTGCTTCTACGCAGTCTACTACGTAACCTACAAAACGCGCCTGCGCCCAGCCTCGCGAGAGGTTGCGCATCGCCCGCTGTTTACCATGAACCGGGTGGAAACCCATCTGGCGTGGGGAATGTTGATGGGGCTGGCGCTGCTGTGCGTCGGCATCTTCTTCGCCCACAACGGCTTTCTGCTGTTTAAGCTCAATTCCTACAGCCAGATCTTCTCTGCCGAAGTCTCCGGTGTGGCGTTGAAGCGCTTCTTCTACTTCTTTATTCCGGCGATGCTGGTGGTCTATTTCCTGCGCCAGGACTATAAGGCGTGGATCTTCTTCCTCGTCAGCACCGTCGCCTTTGGTCTGTTGACTTACGCCATCGTCGGCGGTACCCGGGCCAATATCATCATCGCTTTCGCTATTTTCCTGTTTATCGGCATTATTCGCGGCTGGATCAGCCTGTGGATGCTGGCGGCGGCGGGCGTGTTGGGCATTGTCGGCATGTTCTGGCTGGCGCTGAAGCGCTACGGGATGAACGTCAGCGGCGACGAAGCGTTTTATACTTTCCTCTATCTCACGCGCGATACTTTCTCGCCGTGGGAAAACCTGGCGCTGCTGCTGCAGAACTACGACAAGATCGATTTCCAGGGGCTGGCGCCGATGATCCGCGACTTCTACGTCTTTATCCCCAGCTGGATGTGGCACGGTCGTCCGACAATGGTGCTGAATACCGCCAACTACTTCACCTGGGAAGTGTTAAACAACCATTCGGGGCTGGCGATTTCGCCAACGCTGATTGGCTCTCTGGTGGTGATGGGCGGCGTCTGGTTTGTGCCGCTGGGCGCTGTGGCGGTAGGGTTGATTATTAAATGGTTCGACTGGCTGTATGAGCTGGGCAACCGGGAGAGCAATCGTTACAAAGCGGCTATCCTGCACAGTTTCTGTTTCGGCGCTATCTTCAACATGATAGTGCTGGCGCGCGAGGGTCTGGATTCGTTCGGCTCCCGCGTGGTGTTTTTCCTCGTGATCTTTGGTATCTGCTTGCTGGCGGCGAAATTGCTGTACTGGTTCCTGGATAGCGTGGGACTGATTCATAAGCGCGTAAAACCGCTTTCGCAACCGCAAGTCTGAGAAGGATGGACATGACTGGGACCATTTCCGCGCCGTTGTACCTGTTAAGAGGGCTGCAGCTCATAGGCTGGCGCGATATGCAGCACGCTCTGGATTATTTGTATGCCGACGGCGCGCTCCGGGAGGGAACGCTGGTGGCCATTAATGCCGAGAAAATGCTGGCCGTAGAAGATAACCCGGAGGTTCGGGCGCTGATTGAGGCGGCGGAGTTTAAGTATGCGGATGGCATCAGCGTGGTGCGTTCGCTGCGCAAAAAATACCCGCAGGCCCAGGTGTCCCGCGTCGCCGGGGCCGATCTCTGGGAAGCGTTAATGCAGCGCGCCGGCGCTGAAGGGACACCGGTGTTTCTGGTTGGCGGTAAACCTGAGGTCCTGGCGCAGACAGAATCCAGGCTGCGTCAGCACTGGCAGGTGAATATCGTTGGCAGCCAGGACGGCTATTTTGCCCCTGAGCAGCGCCAGGCATTGTTCGAACGCATTCGCGACAGCGGGGCGAAAATCGTCACCGTCGCGATGGGGTCGCCGCGCCAGGAGATCTTCATGCGCGACTGCCGGCGTCTGTACCCGCACGCGCTGTATATGGGCGTCGGCGGCACTTATGATGTCTTCACCGGACACGTCCATCGGGCGCCGAAGTTCTGGCAGGATCTGGGGCTGGAGTGGTTCTATCGCCTGCTTTTGCAGCCGAGCCGCATCAAAAGACAGTTCCGTTTACTGCGCTATTTACGTTGGCATTATACCGGCAAGCTCTGATATTCCACTGCAACCAGGCGAGTTTGCATACATATTCTGTGTAATCTCTTCACTCGCCTGATACTTTATTTGCCATTTCCTCAAAATTAATTAACCATTCGCAGGCTTCATACGCGCAGGGGAGACCTGCGCGTCGGCAAGGCTATGGTTTCAGTTAATAACAATAACCGGGAGTACCCGGAATACGGCAAACACAAGAGGATATATGACTGAGAAAAAAGCGGAACTCCAGCGTGGACTGGAGGCCCGGCATATTGAACTGATCGCCCTTGGCGGGACGATTGGCGTGGGGTTGTTTATGGGGGCGGCCAGTACGTTGAAATGGGCTGGGCCTTCCGTGCTGCTGGCGTACATTATCGCTGGCCTGTTCGTCTTTTTCATTATGCGCTCAATGGGCGAAATGCTGTTCCTTGAGCCTGTCACTGGCTCCTTCGCGGTGTATGCGCATCGCTATATGAGCCCCTTCTTCGGCTACCTGACCGCGTGGTCCTACTGGTTTATGTGGATGGCGGTGGGGATCTCGGAGATTACCGCCATCGGGGTCTATGTGCAGTTCTGGTTCCCGGAGATGGCGCAGTGGATCCCGGCGTTGATTGCCGTGGGGCTGGTGGCGCTGGCTAACCTGGCGGCAGTCCGGTTGTATGGTGAAATCGAGTTCTGGTTCGCCATGATTAAAGTCACCACTATTATCGTGATGATCGTCGTCGGGCTGGGCGTCATTTTCTTCGGCTTTGGCAACGGTGGGCACTCCATTGGTTTTGGTAATCTCACCGAACATGGTGGCTTCTTTGCCGGCGGCTGGAAGGGCTTCCTGACGGCGCTGTGCATCGTGGTCGCGTCCTATCAGGGGGTAGAGCTCATCGGCATTACCGCAGGTGAAGCGAAAAATCCGCAGGTGACCCTGCGCAGCGCGGTGGGCAAAGTGCTGTGGCGGATCCTGATTTTCTATGTGGGCGCGATTTTCGTTATCGTCACTATCTTCCCGTGGGATCAAATTGGCTCCAACGGCAGCCCGTTCGTACTGACGTTTGCCAAAATCGGTATTACCGCGGCGGCGGGAATTATCAACTTCGTGGTGCTGACGGCGGCGCTTTCCGGCTGCAACAGTGGGATGTACAGCTGTGGGCGTATGCTGTACGCCCTGGCGAAGAACCGCCAACTGCCGGCGGCGATCGGTAAGGTATCGCGCAACGGCGTTCCGGCCGTCGGCGTGGCGCTGTCGATTCTGATCCTGCTGGTGGGCTCCTGCCTGAATTACATCATTCCTAATCCGCAGCGGGTGTTTGTCTATGTCTACAGCGCCAGCGTGTTGCCAGGGATGGTGCCATGGTTTGTGATCCTGATTAGCCAGCTGCGTTTCCGTCGCGTACATCAGGCAGCAATCGTCAGCCATCCGTTCCGTTCGCTGCTGTTTCCGTGGGCCAACTATCTCACCATGGCCTTCCTGATCTGTGTGCTGGTAGGGATGGGGCTGAATGATGAAACCCGGATGTCGCTGTTTGTCGGCATTATTTTCCTGGTTGCCGTCACCCTGATTTATAAGGTGTTTGGCCTCGGAAGACAGGGGCAAGTCAATAATACGGCTGAATAACCGTCAAAACGAACAAAGCATGAGCAAACGATAATTTTCTTTTAAAAGGCACTAGACAGCGGGGTAGGAAGTCCGTATTATCCGACCCCGCAACGGCGCTAAGCGCCCGTAGCTCAGCTGGATAGAGCGCTGCCCTCCGGAGGCAGAGGTCTCAGGTTCGAATCCTGTCGGGCGCACCATTAACCCGGTGCTGGAGCTGCGGTGGTTTTAATACCGCGTAAAAGGTTTGCAGTGGTGGCTATAGCTCAGTTGGTAGAGCCCTGGATTGTGATTCCAGTTGTCGTGGGTTCGAATCCCATTAGCCACCCCATTATTTGATAGAGTTGTGAATTTGCGAAGGTGGCGGAATTGGTAGACGCGCTAGCTTCAGGTGTTAGTGTTCTTACGGACGTGGGGGTTCAAGTCCCCCCCCTCGCACCACGACTTTAACGAATTGAACTAAAAATTCAAAAAGCAGTATTTCGGCGAGTAGCGCAGCTTGGTAGCGCAACTGGTTTGGGACCAGTGGGTCGGAGGTTCGAATCCTCTCTCGCCGACCAATTTTGAACCCCGCTTCGGCGGGGTTTTTTGTTTTCAATCACTTCCTGCCATCACTTATTTCCCTGATTTTGCTGATAAAAAAACTTCTCTTTGCTTAAGAATACGCGTCAGGAAAAATCTCAATTCATCACTGTGGTAGATGCAATTTCCCTGGATCCTGTGCGATAATAATCGGGTAGATGCTCATTCCATCTCTTATGTTCGCCTTTGTGCCTCATAAACTCCGGAATGATGCAGAGCCGTTCTTACGGTGCTTATCGTCCACTGACAGATGTCGCATTTATGCCTCATCAAACACCATGGACATTACGTTGAGTGAAGCACCCAATTTGTTGTCAAACAGACCTGTTTTAACGCCTGCCCTGATTTCAGCGCAGGCGTTTTTTTCTTTCAGGGATCCGTCAATACGAAGGCGGGGAAGAAGGGGCTATCGCCCCGCAAGAGGCGATAGCAACGGCAGGTTACGGCTGAGGGTTATTCTGCAGCGTCAGCAGCAGACCATCGCGGCGCATAGTGGCCGCTTCCTCCGGCTGATGCAGGCGATCCAGGGCATCCGCCAGCCAGGCGTAATCAAAGGCATCCGGACGCTGCTTAAGCGCGGCGCGGAAGGCGATGCTGGCCTCCTGCCATTCGCCATGACGCATCAGCGACTGGCCCAGGGTACTCCACAGCAGCGGACGGTCGCCAACGGCTTTGATCTGCTGGCGCAGCACTTTCTCCAGCTGTTCCGGGTTATTGGTCTTCAGACGCGGGATCGGCATCACCAGACGGTCATCATACTGTTTCTTCAGACCATCAATGATAATTTGCTGCGCGGTATCGTGATCGTCGCTCTCGATGAGGCGCTCGGCCATCGCCACCTGCAGCGGCACCAGCGCCCGCGTTTTGCGGCTCTGGTTGCGCCACCATTCGCGCAGCCCTTCGCTGCCGCCGTCGGCCAGCGCTTTATCCATCAGGCCAATCCAGGCCAGCTGTTCCAGCGCGGCGCGGTGCTCTTCATCGCCGACGTTAGCTTTCTCCATAGACGGAATGATGTCCAGCAGCGACTGCCAGGCGCCGGTGCGGGTGTATGCCTGTTCGGCGAGGCGCAGCACTTCCGGATGACGCGGGGTAATTTCCAGCAGCTTATCGATGCCATGGCGTGCGGCGTGATTTTCATTACGTGCCAGCTGCAGGCGAACGCGGGTGATTTCCACCGGGATCAGGTCATCGCCCGCCAGCTCGGTGGCGCGCTCCAGATGCTGGTTGGCCCGCGCTTCATCGCCGCGCTGCTGGGCCGCTTCCGCCGCCAGCAGATAGTTCACCACCGGTTGTTCGGCGTGATCGGCATTTTTCGCCATCAGTTTTTCAACCTGCTGGTAATCACCTTCCGCCAGCTTGAGTAGCGCCTGCTCGGTTTGCTTACGCGCGCGACGGCGTTTACGGCCGACAAACCAGCCGCGCGTATGCGCCCCGGTGCGGAAAATGCGGCGCAGCAGCCATTCAATGGCGAACAGCACCACCATGGCGAGGATCAGGATGATCACCAGCCCGGTCACGCTGGTCTCGATATTGTAATTATCGGTCTGGATCAGGACGTAGCCCTGATGCCCGGCGATCATCGGGCCAAGGACGATCCCGGCGATCAACAGTGCGAAGAGTAAAAGAATTTTCAGCATGCGTTACTCTCCTTGCGGCGCAGCAGGGGCGGCCGGTGCAGCAGGCGCGGGTGAGGGCGCACTGCTCGCGGTGACGGCGGGCTGCGCCATCAGGTTGCGCACCCGGGTCTGCATCAGTTTTTCCAGCAACGCCTGGCTCTGCAGCGTTTCCGGTACCGTCATGGTAATGCTTTGCTGACTGAGCTTGTCCAACTCGTCGAGGAAGGCTTTGGTGGTCGCGTCTTCGGTATCGTAGTAGGCGCGTACCCAGGTCGAGACGTTATCCAGTGACTGTTTCCAGGTCTCTTCCTGATGGCGTGGCACCGCCTGCGCGGCGACCAGCAGGCGGGAGCGAATATTTTCCCGCAGGTAGATATCCTGATTCGGCGCCAGCAGCGGGACTGCCGTTTCATCACGGCGGCGCACGGTAATAAAGCTGTCCATAAAGTTCTGCCAGCTTTTCTGCAGATTGACGCGCCATTCGCTGATAGAGCTGGAGAGCTCATCGCTATCAGAATCCATCGGCGAATCGTCATCGTTATTATCGGCCAGCCGCAGGTTGTCGATTTGGTTTGCCAGCTGATTAACCTTGAGAATAATGCCGTCGTAATCCACCTGACTCACCGCGGAGAGGGTGGCGATGTCATCGGTGATGGCCCGGCGGGCGCCGATCAGGCTGGGGTCGTTCATGTCGGCGAGGCTGGCGTCGGCGCTTTTCAGCAGCGCGGCGGCGGTGGTGACATCCTGATCGCTCCACAGCTTACGTCCCGCCAGCTTGACGAGGAAGTCGGCCTGGGCCAGCAGCCAGGTTTTGGCATCGCTGCCGGAGATCACGGCGACTTTCTGCTGCAACTCATCAAGCTGTTTAGTCAGGGTTTCCTGCTCGTGTTTGGCCTGGCTCAGCTGGTCGGCCTGCTGTTTGATAATGCCTTCCAGTTCGCTCTTTTGGCTATCCTGCGCTTTTTGCAGTGCCGCAAGCTGGCTTGATAACTCAGACGTGGTTGCGTTTTGCCGCGTGACCTGCTGTTTGTTCAGGCCATACAGGCCGATGCCGGCGGCTATCGCAATGGCGATAGCGATCGCACTGAGCGCCAGGCTGGTTTTGTTGCCAGCCTTGTTCTTATTATTGTTTTCTGGCTGTGGTGTGGTTTCCACGGCCTCCCTGGTCTCTTCAACCACGGCGGATTGATTTTGTTGTTCCGTCATTATGGCTTCCAATGTTGAGAGTTATTGTAATGCGCGTAGCAGCGCATCGTTGTCAGCGTTATCGGCAACCTGAATCTCCTGCCAGCCCAGTTCCCGGGCCTGAAGGGCCAGACGTTCGCTGACAACGACAAGGCGGCAGTGCAGGAGCCACTGTTCGCGATACCATTGCGGTATCAGCGACCACAGCTGCTGCAGCATCTCGCCGCTGGTGACCACCAGCGTGGTGACCCCGCGAGACTGCCAGCGCATCGCTTCTTCTGCGCCATCGTAATGTTTTGCACTACGTTGATAACATTCACAAAATGTGACCCTGGCGCCGCGTTCAGCCAGCGTGGCGCCTAAGAGTTCCCGCCCACCATTGCCGCGTAAGATCAGCGCATTTTTCCCGGCAATGTTTTGTAATTCAGGTAATTGTAGCAAGACTTCGCTAATTTCCCGATCTAACGGATAACGGATGTGCTGCCCGCTGACCGTATGCAGGGCCAGCGCCGTCGTTCGGCCAATGGCAAAATAGTGTGGAGAAGTGGGCCAGGACAGGCCCTGCTGCTGCAGACGGGCATGGGCGAATTCCACCGCATGCTGGGATAGCGCAAACAGCAGGTCGTCGGACCCCAGATGGGCAAGATGGTCGCCCAGCGCGGGAAGCTCCCGGCCAGGCGTAAATTCTATCAGCGGAAAGCTCCAGGCCACGCGTCCCATGGCCCGCAGACGGCTGACCAACGCTTCTCCTTGCGGAAGTGGACGAGTGACCAGGATGCTCATCGTGGGGCTTCTCCATCATAAACTGCCGCGAGAATGTCGCGGGCGCCGTTATCCAGGAGCTCTTCCGCCAGCGAGATGCCGAGCGCTTCGGCCTGCTCTGCTGGCCCGCGCCGTTCGCCGCGTACCATCTGCGAACCATCCGGGGCGCCAACCAGCGCCCGCAGCCACAATTCGCCGTTGACGAGTTCCGCATAGCTGCCAATTGGCACCTGACAACCGCCTTCGAGGCGGGTGTTCATCGCCCGTTCGGCGCGCACGCGTACCGCGGTTTCCGCATGGTTGAGGGGCGCTAACAGCGCCTGGGTCCATGCATCGTCAAGACGGCATTCGATACCCACCGCGCCCTGGCCGACGGCCGGCAGGGATTGCTCAGGCGACAGCGGTTGGCGAATTCGCGCCTCCAGTTGCAGGCGCTTCAGCCCGGCGGCGGCAAGGATAATGGCGTCATACTCGCCGTTATCGAGTTTGCCCAATCGGGTGCCAACGTTGCCGCGCAGGGAGCGGATCACCAGATCGGGGCGTTCGGCGGCGAGTTGGCACTGGCGACGTAAACTTGACGTGCCAACGATGCTGCCAGCCGGCAGTTCGTCAATTGAGGCATAGTGATTGGAAACAAACGCGTCGCGCGGATCGTCGCGCTCGCAGATGGTGACCAACCCCAGCCCCTCCGGGAATTCCACCGGGACATCTTTCATCGAATGGACGGCGATATCGGCCCGCCCTTCGAGCATGGCGAGCTCTAACTCTTTCACAAATAAGCCCTTGCCGCCCACTTTTGCCAGGGGCGTATCAAGGATGACATCACCGCGCGTGACCATCGGCACCAGCTCGACGTTCAGTCCAGGATGCGCTTGTTCCAGGCGTGCTTTAACATACTGCGCCTGCCATAGCGCAAGCGGGCTTTGCCGTGTGGCAATTTTCAAAACTTTGTCTAACATGCTTGTTACCGTCATTGTCGACCACTATCCATCCTAACATTGTTGTCTTACGGATGTTAGTTTTCACGGTTTATGTGGGAGATGGCTCCGGCCGACTCTTTTTTTAACCTTTCATGCGCGTGGCGGTTGCCGGAGGCGTAGTGAGGAATTTACAGCTAATAAACGGTGCTACACTTGTATGTAGCGCATCTTTCTTTACGGTCAATGAGCAAGGTGTTAAATTGATCACGTTTTAAACCATTTGTCCGTCCGCTGCTCATCACAACCACACCGACGACGAATGGTGACGGTTTTTGTTGAAATACTGAAATCCTCCGTACTATTGTACTTCGGGTTTTTGAACATCAGGCGATATGTCTTGTACCTCTATATTGAGACACTGAAACAGAGACTGGATGCCATCAACCAATTGCGCGTGGATCGCGCGCTTGCTGCCATGGGACCCGCTTTCCAGCAGGTTTACAGTCTACTGCCAACGTTACTACATTATCATCACCCGCTGATGCCGGGTTACCTTGACGGTAACGTTCCCCGTGGCATTTGCCTCTACACGCCTGATGAAACCCAACGCCACTATCTTGAAGAACTGGAACTGCATCGCGGCATGCAGACCCAGGAGCCGCCGAAAGGCGAGTTGCCGATCACCGGCGTCTACTCGATGGGCAGTACTTCCTCCGTTGGTCAGAGCTGTTCTTCCGATCTTGATATCTGGGTATGTCACCAGGCCTGGCTGGATAGCGAAGAGCGCCAGCTGCTGCAGCGAAAATGCAGCCTGCTTGAGAGCTGGGCGGCATCGCTCGGCGTGGAAGTCAGCTTCTTCCTGATCGACGAAAACCGCTTCCGTCATAATGAAAGTGGCAGCCTCGGCGGCGAAGACTGCGGTTCGACTCAGCATATCCTGTTGCTCGATGAGTTCTATCGCACCGCGGTGCGTCTCGCCGGCAAGCGTATTCTGTGGAATATGGTGCCGTGCGATGAAGAAGAGCATTACGATGATTACGTCATGGGGCTGTATGCTCAGGGCGTGCTGACGCCTAACGAATGGCTCGATCTCGGCGGCCTCAGTTCACTGTCGGCGGAAGAGTACTTCGGCGCCAGCCTGTGGCAGCTGTATAAGAGTATCGACTCCCCCTATAAAGCGGTGCTGAAAACGCTGCTGCTGGAAGCCTACTCCTGGGAATATCCTAATAACCGGCTGTTGGCGAAAGATATCAAACAGCGTCTGCACGACGGCGAGATTGTCTCCTTCGGCCTCGACCCGTACTGCATGATGCTGGAGCGCGTGACTACCTATCTGCAGGCCATCGAAGATGAAACCCGCCTCGACCTGGTGCGCCGCTGCTTCTATCTGAAAGTCTGTGAAAAACTCAGCCGCGAACGCGCCTGCGTCGGCTGGCGTCGCGAAGTCGTCAGCCAGCTGGTGAATGCCTGGGGCTGGGACGAAAAGCGTCTGATGATGCTCGACAACCGCGCCAACTGGAAAATTGATGAAGTGCGCAAGGCGCACAACGAACTGCTCGACGCCATGATGCAGAGCTATCGTAATCTGATCCGCTTCGCGCGGCGCAATAATCTCAGCGTCTCCGCCAGCCCTCAGGATATTGGCGTGCTGACGCGTAAGCTGTATGCAGCCTTTGAAGCGCTGCCGGGGAAAGTGACGCTGGTGAACCCGCAAATTTCGCCGGATCTGTCGGAACCGAACCTGACCTTTATCCACGTGCCGCCGGGTCGCGCCAACCGTACCGGTTGGTATCTGTATAACCGCGCGCCGGATATGGAATCGATCATCAGCCATCAGCCGCTGGAATATAACCGTTATCTTAATAAGCTGGTGGCCTGGGCCTGGTTTAACGGCCTGCTGACCTCACGCACCCGCCTGTTTATTAAGGGCAACGGCATCGTCGATCTGGCGAAGCTGCAGGAGATGGTGGCCGACGTGTCGCACCACTTCCCGCTGCGCCTGCCGGCGCCGACGCCAAAAGCGCTGTACAGCCCGTGCGAAATCCGCCATCTGGCGATTATCGTCAACCTCGAATATGACCCGACCGCGGCTTTTCGCAACCAGGTGGTGCACTTCGATTTCCGTAAGCTGGATGTTTTCAGCTTTGGCGAAGAGCAAAAATGCCTGATCGGCAGCGTCGACCTGCTGTATCGCAACTCGTGGAACGAAGTGCGTACGCTGCACTTTAACGGCGAGCAGGCGATGATCGAAGCGCTGAAGACGATTCTCGGCAAAATGCATCAGGACGCCGCGCCGCCGGACAGCGTGGAGGTGTTCTGCTATAGCCAGCACCTGCGCGGCCTGATCCGTACCCGCGTGCAGCAGATGATCTCCGAATGCATCGAACTGCGTCTCTCCAGTACCCGCCAGGATACCGGACGCTTCAAAGCGCTGCGCGTCTCCGGCCAGACCTGGGGGCTGTTCTTCGAGCGTCTTAACGTTTCGGTGCAGAAGCTGGAAAACGCCATTGAGTTCTACGGCGCTATCTCGCACAACAAGCTTCATGGCCTGTCGGTACAGGTGGAAACCAATCACGTTAAGCTGCCGGCGGTAGTGGACGGCTTCGCCAGCGAAGGGATTATTCAGTTCTTCTTTGAAGACGCGGATAACAACGACAGCGGCTTTAACATCTATATTCTTGATGAGAGCAACCGCGCGGAGGTGTATCACCACTGCGAGGGCAGCAAAGAGGAGCTGGTGCGCGACGTCAGCCGCTTCTATTCGTCATCGCACGATCGTTTCACCTACGGCTCCAGCTTTATCAACTTCAACCTGCCGCAGTTCTATCAGATTGTCGAGGTAGACGGGCGCACCCAGGTGATCCCATTCCGCACCCAGGCGATTGCCGCTGCGATACCCACCAGCCAGGACGTTACCGCCTCGCCGGTACTGCAGCAGCGCTACTCGTAGATTTGGCCCGGATAAGGCGTGAGCCGCTATCCGGAGATATTCCCTGCTGGCGCTGTGCTTAGCAGGGCTACGGTTCTATGTCGTCGGGTAGCCCGGATAAGGCGCGATGCGCCGCCATCCGGGAAACACGTCATTAACGGAAGCTCACCGTCTCACCGGCCTGATTGCTCGCCGCCTGCTCCAGCAAATCCCAGAAGGTCTCGCCGCTACGATCGCAGATCCACTCGTCGCCTTTGAGATCGAAGTGGTAGCCGCCCTGTTTGGTGGCCAGCCACACCTGGTGCAGCGGCTCCTGACGGTTAATAATGATTTTGCTGCCGTTTTCAAAGCTGATGGTCAGTACGCCGCCGTTGATTTCGCAGTCGATGTCGCTGTCGCCGTCCCAGTCGTCCAGACGTTCTTCGATGGTCATCCACAGGCTATCGGCCAGGCGATGGAATTCACTGTCGTTCATGGTTATATACCCTAAATAATTCGAGTTGCAGGAAGGCGGCGACGCAGGGAGTCCCAGGAGCTTACTCCAGTAAGTGACTGGGGCGAGCGAGGAAAGCCAACGTACATGCAGCTTGAATTATAACGGGTATAGCCTGCTTTTTTGAAGATGGCGGCAGCATAGCGCGAAACAAAAGCGCGCGCAGTCGGATGCTAAACGCTTGCTTTTACGTCTTCTCCTGCGATGATAGAAAGCAGAAAGAATGAATCACGGGCAACTATCAATGAAAAACGTTTTTCCTACGCTTGCCGTTTTGTTTGCGATCTTCAGCCTGACCGGCTGCGGTCTGAAAGGGCCTCTTTATTTCCCGCCGGCGGACAAAACCGCGCCGCCGCCGACCAAACCGGTTAACCCAGGCATTCAGAGCGCAACGCCGGATCGTAACGATCGTGGCGATACCGGTGGTCCGAGCCAGGTCAATTACTAACGATAACGTTCTGTTCCGCGCAACTGGAGTAGATGATGCAGTTCTCTAAAATGCATGGCCTTGGCAACGATTTTATGGTCGTTGACGCGGTAACGCAGAATGTTTTTTTCTCGCCGGAGCTGATTCGCCGCCTGGCGGATCGCCACCTTGGCGTCGGGTTCGATCAGCTGTTGGTCGTCGAGCCGCCCTACGATCCCGATCTGGATTTCCATTACCGGATCTTTAACGCCGACGGCAGCGAAGTGTCGCAGTGCGGCAACGGCGCGCGCTGTTTTGCCCGCTTTGTCCGGCTGAAAGGCCTGACCAATAAACGTGATATCCGCGTGAGTACGGCCAACGGGCGTATGGTATTAAGCGTAACGGAAGACGATCTGGTGCGGGTGAATATGGGCGAGCCCAACTTTGAGCCGTCCCAGGTGCCGTTCCGCGCCAACAAAGCGGAAAAGACCTATATCATGCGTGCCGCCGAGCAGACAGTATTGTGCGGCGTGGTTTCCATGGGGAACCCGCACTGCGTCATCCAGGTGGATGACGTGGATACGGCGGCCGTGGAAACGCTGGGCCCGGTGATGGAAAGCCACGAGCGTTTTCCGGAGCGCGCCAATATCGGCTTTATGCAGGTGGTCGGCCGGTCCCATATCCGTCTGCGCGTCTACGAGCGCGGGGCGGGGGAAACCCAGGCCTGCGGCAGCGGCGCCTGCGCCGCGGTGGCGGTGGGGATCCAGCAGGGGCTGCTGGCTGAAACAGTACGTGTGGAATTACCCGGCGGTCGTCTTGATATCGCCTGGAAAGGCCCGGGCCAGCCGCTGTTTATGACCGGCCCGGCGGCCCATGTCTATGATGGATTTATTCATTTATGAAACCAATCGGGGAAGAACAGCAGGAGGTTGCCAGCGCGTTGAACGATCGTGCGGTGGTGGACTATCTGTTGCAACATCCTGAATTTTTTATTCGTAATGCCGCCCAGGTCGAACATATCCGCGTCCCGCATCCGGTCCGCGGTTCGATTTCGCTGGTGGAGTGGCACATGATGCGGGCGCGTAACCATATTCATGTGCTGGAAGAGAATATGTCGCTGCTGATGGAGCAGGCGGTCACCAATGAAAGTCTGTTCCAGCGCCTGCTGCAGCTACAAACGCGGCTGGCGGCTGCGGAGAGCCTCGACGATATGCTCAACCGCCTTCATCGCTGGGCTCGCGAGCTGGGGCTGGCTGGCGCTACGGTGCGCCTGTTCCCTGACAGCTGGCGCCTCGGCGCGCCCTCGAAGTTTACCCATCTGGCGTTAAACCGGCAGGCGTTTGAGCCGATCCGTATTCAACGTCTGGGCCAGGCGCGCCACTATCTTGGGCCGCTGAACGGTCCGGAGCTGCTGGTGGTGCTACCGGAAGCGAAGGCCATTGGATCCGTGGCGATGTCGATGCTGGGCGGTGATAACGCTCCGGGCGTGATGCTCTTTAGCAGCCGCGATGCGCAGCATTATCAGTCAGGGCAGGGGACGCAGTTGCTGCAGGAAATTGCGCAGATGCTCCCTGGCCTGCTGGAGCGCTGGATTGAACGCGCATGACCGACTCTCCGCTGTTCGCCTGCGTCGACCGCTTCCTGCGCTATCTCGGCGTTGAGCGTCAGCTTAGCCCGATTACGCTGACTAACTACCAGCGTCAGCTGGACGCGTTGATCGCCCTGGCGGATGAGGCTGGGCTGAAAAGCTGGCAGCAGTGCGATGCCGCTCAGGTGCGTAGCTTTGCGGTTCGCAGCCGCCGTGCGGGTTTAGGCCCGGCTAGCCTGGCGCTGCGGCTTTCCGCCCTGCGCAGTTTCTTTGACTGGATGGTCAGTCAGGGCGAGCTGGCCGCGAACCCGGCGAAGGGGATTGCGGCGCCGAAAATTCCCCGCCACTTGCCGAAAAATATTGATGTCGATGACGTCAATCGGCTGCTGGATATCGACCTCAACGACCCACTTGCGGTGCGCGACCGGGCGATGCTGGAAGTGATGTACGGCGCAGGTCTGCGTCTGTCCGAGCTGGTCAACCTTGATATTAAGCACCTCGACCTTGAAAGTGGAGAGGTTTGGGTGATGGGCAAAGGCAGCAAAGAACGTCGTTTGCCGATCGGTCGCAACGCGGTGGCGTGGATTGAGCACTGGCTGGATTTGCGCGGCCTGTTCGGCACTGACGACGACGCGCTGTTTTTGTCGAAGCTGGGTAAACGCATTTCGGCTCGCAACGTGCAGAAGCGGTTTGCCGAGTGGGGGATTAAACAGGGGCTGAACAGCCATGTGCACCCGCACAAGCTGCGCCACTCCTTTGCCACCCATATGCTGGAGTCCAGCGGCGATCTGCGCGGCGTGCAGGAGCTGCTGGGCCATGCTAACCTCTCCACCACTCAAATCTATACCCATCTTGACTTTCAACACCTTGCCTCGGTGTACGATGCCGCGCATCCGCGCGCTAAACGGGGGAAATAATGCGTTTTTACCGACCTCTGGGCCCGATCTCCGCGCTGACGTTTGACCTGGACGACACCCTTTATGATAACCGCCCGGTGATTGACCGGACGATGCACGAATCGCTGGCCTTTGTGCGCAATTACCATCCGTCGCTCAGCCAGTTTGACGCCCATGAGCTTAACCAGCTGCGCCAGACGCTGCTGGCTTCCGAGCCTGAGATCTACCACGACGTCACTCTCTGGCGCCACCGCGCGCTGGAGTTAGGGATGCGTAACGCCGGACTCTCTGCCGAAGCGGCGAAAGCGGGCGCTGAGGCGGCGATGGAAAACTTCGCGCACTGGCGCAGTCGGGTCGATGTTCCGCAGGAGACCCACGATACGCTGGCGAAGCTGGCACAGAAGTGGCCGCTGGTGGCCATCACCAATGGTAACGCCCGCCCGGAGCTGTTCGGCCTGAGCGACTATTTCCGCTTCGTGTTGCGTGCCGGTCCGGATGGTCGTTCCAAGCCATTTGCCGATATGTACCACCTGGCGGCGGAGCGTCTGGATTTACCGCTCGGGCACATTCTGCACGTCGGCGATGACCTGACGACCGACGTTGCCGGTTCGCTGCGCTGCGGGATGCAGGCCTGCTGGATCAAACCGCAAGGCGCGGACCTGATGCACACCGCGGACAGCCGTCTGCTGCCGCATATTGAAATTTCACGGTTGGCATCTCTGACCTCGCTGATATAATCACCAGTAACTCTGTATATATTAACAGGGGTTCGTGGAACCCCTTCTCTTCCGGCGGTGCCAATGGACGTTTCTTACCTGCTCGACAGCCTTAATGACAAACAGCGTGAAGCCGTAGCCGCTTCGCGCACCAATATGCTGGTTCTGGCAGGGGCGGGCAGTGGCAAGACGCGCGTTCTGGTGCACCGTATTGCCTGGCTGCTGAGCGTGGAGAACTGCTCGCCGTACTCAATTATGGCGGTGACCTTTACCAACAAAGCGGCGGCGGAAATGCGCCACCGTATCGGCCAACTGATGGGCACTACCCAGGGCGGCATGTGGGTGGGCACCTTCCATGGGCTGGCGCACCGCCTGCTGCGTGCGCACCATCTGGACGCCAATCTACCGCAGGATTTTCAAATCCTCGATAGCGAAGACCAGCTGCGTCTGCTGAAGCGTCTGATTAAGGCGATGAACCTGGACGAGAAACAATGGCCGCCGCGTCAGGCGATGTGGTACATCAACAGCCAGAAAGATGAAGGGCTGCGCCCGCATCACATTCAGAGCTACGGCAACCCGGTGGAGCAGACCTGGCAGAAGGTCTATCAGGCCTACCAGGAAGCCTGCGACCGCGCCGGGTTGGTGGATTTCGCTGAGCTGCTGCTGCGTGCGCACGAGCTATGGCTGAACAAGCCGCATATCCTGCAGCACTACCGTGAGCGTTTCACCAATATCCTCGTCGATGAATTCCAGGACACCAACAACATCCAGTACGCCTGGATCCGCCTGCTGGCGGGCGATACCGGCAAAGTGATGATCGTTGGCGATGATGACCAGTCGATTTACGGCTGGCGCGGCGCGCAGGTCGAGAACATTCAGCGCTTCCTCAACGACTTCCCCGGCGCGGAAACTATTCGCCTGGAGCAGAACTATCGTTCAACCAGCAATATTCTTAGCGCTGCCAACGCCCTGATTGAAAACAACAACGGGCGCCTGGGCAAGAAACTGTGGACCGACGGCGCCGACGGCGAGCCGATTTCGCTGTACTGCGCCTTCAACGATCTCGACGAAGCGCGTTTCGTGGTGAACCGAATTAAAACCTGGCAGGAGAACGGCGGCGCGCTGGAGCAATGCGCCATTCTCTATCGCAGTAACGCCCAGTCGCGCGTGCTGGAAGAAGCGCTGCTGCAGGCCAGCATGCCGTACCGTATCTACGGCGGTATGCGCTTCTTCGAACGTCAGGAAATCAAAGATGCGCTCTCTTATCTGCGCCTGATTGCCAACCGTAACGACGATGCAGCGTTTGAGCGGGTGGTCAATACGCCGACTCGCGGCATCGGCGACCGTACGCTGGACGTGGTGCGCCAGACGTCGCGCGATCGTCAGCTGACGCTATGGCAGGCCTGCCGCGAGCTGCTGAAAGAGAAAGTGCTGGCTGGCCGTGCCGCCAGCGCTCTGCAGCGCTTTATGGAGCTTATCGACGCGCTGGCGCAGGAAACCGCCGATATGCCGCTACATGTCCAGACCGATCGGGTGATTAAAGACTCCGGGCTGCGCGCGATGTATGAGCAGGAGAAAGGCGAGAAGGGCCAGACCCGTATTGAAAACTTAGAGGAACTGGTGACGGCGACGCGCCAGTTCAGCTACAACGAAGAAGATGAAGACCTGATGCCGCTGCAGGCGTTCCTCTCCCACGCCGCGCTGGAAGCGGGCGAAGGGCAGGCGGATACCTGGCAGGACGCGGTTCAACTGATGACCCTGCACTCGGCGAAAGGGCTGGAGTTCCCGCAGGTGTTTATCGTCGGCGTCGAAGAAGGGATGTTCCCGAGCCAGATGGCGCTTGATGAAGGTGGCCGTCTGGAAGAAGAGCGTCGTCTGGCCTACGTTGGCGTAACGCGCGCCATGCAGAAGCTGACGCTGACTTACGCCGAAACCCGCCGTCTGTACGGCAAAGAGGTTTATCACCGCCCGTCGCGCTTTATCGGGGAGTTGCCGCAGGAGTGCGTAGAAGAAGTGCGTCTGCGGGCTACGGTGAGCCGCCCGGTAAACCATCAGCGGCTGGGCGCGCCGATTGCCGAGAGCGATACCGGCTACAAGTTAGGTCAGCGGGTGCGTCATCCGAAGTTTGGCGAAGGCACTATTGTCAACCTCGAAGGCAGCGGCGAGCACAGCCGGCTGCAGGTGGCTTTTCAGGGCCAGGGAATCAAATGGCTGGTGGCGGCTTACGCACGGCTTGAGGAAGTGTAACATTAAGAAAAATATCATTATTTTGTAATAATCTGCTACCTTTATACGTTAAGGCGCCTGATTTGCGCTTTCGCGTTCCGTTGCGTGTTGACGCCGATTTTGCGCTGGCGTAACATGCGCGCACGATTACGCTAAGAGGACATTCGCCTTGGACACACCCAGTAGATGCTGGCTCAACTTCCTGTCATTCAGGAACAACTCCTAAGGCTATCCTCTTATGCTGATAGCCTTAGCGGTTGTCAGCGACCTGCCCCATTCCCGTCGCGCTGAGTCAGGCTTAATGGTCTGAAACCCAATTTGTTTCTGTGTGCCCACCGAACTGTCCGATAATTTTTTTGCATTGGGAGTCCCGGTCATGCTGAGCGCATTTCAACTGGAAAACAATCGTTTAACGCGCCTGGAAGCCGATGAGATCAAGCACCTCGCCAGCTCGGTGTGGGTCGATCTGGTCGAGCCTGACGACGATGAGCGAAGCCGCGTGCAGACGGAACTGGGTCAGAACCTGGCGACGCGCCCGGAACTGGAAGATATCGAAGCCTCCGCGCGTTTCTTTGAAGATGAAGATGGGTTACACATCCACTCCTTCTTCTTTTTTGAAGATGCCGAAGATCACGCCGGCAACTCTACCGTGGCGTTTACCATCCGCGAAGGCCGCCTGTTCACGCTGCGCGAGCGCGAACTGCCCGCTTTCCGCTTGTACCGTATGCGCGTGCGTAACCAGACGCTGGTCGACGGTAACGCCTATGAACTGCTGCTCGACCTGTTCGAAACCAAAATCGAGCAGCTGGCGGATGAAATTGAAAACATCTACAGCGACCTGGAAAAGCTGAGCCGCGTGATTATGGAAGGCCATCAGGGCGACGAGTACGACGAAGCGCTGTCGACGCTGGCTGAACTGGAAGATATCGGCTGGAAGGTGCGCCTCTGTCTGATGGATACCCAGCGCGCGCTGAACTTCCTCGTGCGTAAGGCGCGCCTGCCGGCGGGCCAGCTGGAGCAGGCGCGGGAGATCCTGCGCGATATCGAATCCCTGCTGCCGCACAACGAATCGCTGTTCCAGAAGGTGAACTTCCTGATGCAGGCGGCGATGGGTTTCATCAATATCGAGCAGAACCGCATCATCAAGATCTTCTCGGTGGTGTCGGTGGTGTTCCTGCCGCCGACCCTGGTGGCGTCCAGCTACGGGATGAACTTTGAATTTATGCCGGAGCTGCACTGGAGCTTCGGCTACCCGGGGGCGATCGTCTTTATGATGCTGGCCGGCCTGGCGCCGTATCTCTACTTCAAGCGTAAAAACTGGCTGTAAAAAAAGGGAGCGCCGGCTCCCTTTTTTACTGGCTGAGGGAGGCTTAGCCTCTGCGCAGCCGGCGCTGGGTATACAGCGCATCGACGATAAACACCGCCAGCGCGACCCAGATAAAGCCAAAGGTCACCATTTTATCCTTGCCCGGCACTTCGCCGTAGAACGTCACCGCCAGCAGGAACATCAGTGTCGGACCGATGTACTGGAAGAAACCCAGCGTCGACAGGCGCAGGCGGGTTGCCGCGCCGGTGAAGCACAGCAGGGGAATGGTGGTTACCACGCCCGCGGCCATCAGGAGCAGATTGAGCGACCAGGGGTTTTCCCCCATATGGCTGGTCGGGCTATCGGTGATGCCGAACAGCCAGATTGCCGCCACCGGCAGAAGCCACAGTGTTTCCACCAACATACCGGTCTGCGCGTCGACAGCAATTTTCTTCCGCACCAGGCCGTAAAAGGCAAAGCTGAAGGCCAGTCCAAGGCCAATTACCGGCAGCGAACCAAAGGTCCACAGCTGCACCAGCACGCCGCAAAAGGCGAGGATCACCGCCAGCCACTGCAGACGACGGAAGCGTTCGCCGAGGAAAATCATGCCTAACAGAATGTTCACCAGCGGGTTAATAAAGTAGCCGAGGCTGGCTTCCAGCATATGGTGGTTATTCACCGCCCAGATGAAGAGCAGCCAGTTGCCGCCGACCAGCACCGCAGAGAGCGCCAGCAGGAAGATCTTGCGCGGCGTCTTCAGCAGCTTTTTCACCTGCGGCCACTGGCGGCTGACGCTGATGAGCGCCACCATGAAGAAGAAGGACCAGATCACGCGATGGGTCAGAATTTCATCGGCGGGAACATAGTAGATAAGTTTGAAGTACGCTGGCGCGATACCCCATATAAAGTAGGCGGCGAGGGCCAGAATGATCCCTAACCGCGTCTGTTTCGCATCCATCGGTAAAATCCATTGCCAAAGAGAGTGATGTTACTCGATTTTGGCCAATCAACCCACCATATAGGTGGCCGTAGCGCTGGCAATATATACCTGAGCTTCGTTATGCAGTTCCACGCGGGCTACCGCCACTTTATTGCCGGCGCGCAGCAGGCTGCTGGTGGCGGTAAACCGTTCGCCGCGGCCCGGACGCAGGTAGTCCACGCGCAGGTCGATGGTTCCCATGCGGGAGAGGCGCTGGCGCAGCTCTTCTTCGTTGATGGTGTCATGGCGGGTGAGGGTGCTACCGACGCAGACCAGGCCAGCGGCGACGTCCAGCGCGGAGGCGATCACTCCGCCATGCAAAATACTCTGCGCCCAGTTGCCGACCATCATCGGCTGATTATTAAAGCTGAGCTGGGCAAACGCTTTTTCATAGCGATCCAGTTCGAGGCCGAGGGCGCGGTTAAACGGCATGTGATAGACGAAAATCTCCCCCACCAGTTTCAGCGCTGCTTCGGCAGTAAGTTCAGACATAACACCGGTTCCATTCGTTAACAAAATGTTGATTTTATGCTTCTAAAATATTGATTTCCACTTTCGGAGCGGATTAAGGGGCAGGTGATTAATAAACAGGTAGAATGGCTTCGGGTTAAACAAAAATAAAAACTATTTATCAGGAGACCAGCATGCGTATCTCTTTGGCCAGCCTGGTGGCGCTGTGCGCGTTACCGGCCGGTGTTATGGCGCAGGATGCGTCGGTTCACGACAAACCTGCCGTGCGCGGCAGCATTATCGCCAACCTGCTCCAGGACCATGATAATCCTTTCCTGCTCTATCCTTATGAGAGCAACTATCTGCTCTACACCTGGACCAGCGACCTCAATAAAGAGGCGATCCGCAGCTATGACTGGGCCGAAAACGCCCGTAAAGATGAAGTGAAATTTCAGCTGAGTCTGGCGGTCCCGCTGTGGCGTGGCATCCTGGGCGATAATTCGCTGCTCGGCGCATCGTACACCCAGAAATCCTGGTGGCAGCTTTCCAACAGCAAAGAGTCGGCGCCGTTTCGCGAGACTAATTACGAACCACAGCTGTTTTTGGGCTTTGCGACTGACTATCAGTTTGCTGGCTGGACGCTGCGCGACATCGAGATGGGGTATAACCACGACTCGAATGGTCGTTCCGACCCTACCTCGCGCAGCTGGAACCGGCTTTATGCCCGCCTGATGGCGCAAAACGGCAACTGGCTGGTGGAAGTGAAGCCCTGGTACGTGGTGGGCAACACCGATGATAACCCGGATATCACCAAATATATGGGCTATTACCGGCTGAAGGTGGGTTACCAGCTGGGAGAGGCGATCCTCAGCGCGCAGGGGCAATATAACTGGAACACCGGCTATGGCGGGGCGGAGCTCGGCGTGAGCTATCCCATTACTAAACATGTTCGCGCCTATACGCAGATCTACAGCGGTTACGGCGAATCGCTTATCGACTACAACTTTAATCAAACGCGCGTCGGCATCGGGCTAATGCTCAACGATCTGTTTTAATCGTTGCACTCTGGCTCACAGGCGCTGAAAATAGCGCCTGTTTTCTTTTCAGGCAAATGGGGTCAACGTGGCACAGGCGGAAGTATTAAATCAGGAATCGCTGGCTAAGCAGGTTTTACAAGAGACCTTCGGCTACCAGCAGTTCCGTCCTGGCCAGGAAACGATTATCGAGACGGTGCTTGAGGGCCGGGACTGCCTGGTGGTCATGCCGACCGGTGGCGGCAAGTCGCTGTGCTATCAGGTGCCGGCGCTGGTCATGGGCGGTTTGACGGTGGTGGTCTCGCCGCTGATCTCGCTGATGAAGGACCAGGTCGATCAACTGCTGGCCAACGGCGTGGCGGCGGCTTGTCTGAACTCGACGCAAAGCCGCGAGCAGCAGCAGGAAGTGATGGCCGGCTGTCGCAGCGGGCAGGTTCGTCTGCTGTATATCGCGCCGGAACGGTTGATGCTGGATAACTTTCTTGAGCATCTGACGAACTGGAACCTGGCGATGCTGGCGGTAGACGAAGCGCACTGTATCTCCCAGTGGGGCCATGACTTCCGTCCGGAATATGCCGCGCTGGGCCAGCTGCGCCAGCGGATGCCGCAGATCCCGTTTATGGCATTGACCGCCACCGCCGATGACACCACCCGCCGTGATATCGTCCGTCTGCTCGGGCTTAACGATCCGCTGATTCAGGTCAGCAGCTTCGATCGGCCGAACATCCGCTATATGCTGATGGAGAAATTCAAACCGCTCGATCAACTGATGCGCTACGTTCAGGATCAGCGCGGCAAATCGGGCATCATCTACTGCAACAGCCGCTCGAAAGTGGAAGATACCGCAGCGCGTTTGCAGAGCCGCGGCATCAGCGCAGCGGCTTACCATGCTGGTCTGGAAAACGCCGTCCGCGCCGACGTGCAGGAGAAATTCCAGCGCGACGATCTGCAGATCGTGGTGGCGACGGTGGCCTTCGGGATGGGCATCAACAAGCCGAACGTCCGTTTTGTGGTGCACTTCGATATCCCGCGCAATATTGAATCCTACTACCAGGAAACCGGCCGCGCCGGGCGTGATGGCCTGCCGGCGGAAGCGATGCTGTTTTACGATCCGGCGGATATGGCGTGGCTGCGCCGCTGTCTGGAAGAAAAGCCCGCCGGGCCGCTGCAGGATATCGAGCGGCATAAGCTGAATGCGATGGGGGCGTTTGCCGAAGCGCAAACCTGTCGTCGTCTGGTGCTACTGAACTACTTTGGCGAAGGGCGCCAGGAGCCGTGCGGCAACTGCGATATCTGTCTTGATCCGCCAAAGCAGTACGATGGCTTAATGGATGCGCGCAAGGCGCTTTCAACGATTTACCGGGTGAATCAACGTTTCGGGATGGGTTACGTGGTGGAGGTCCTGCGCGGGGCCAACAACCAGCGCATCCGTGACATGGGCCACGATAAGCTGCCGGTTTACGGCATCGGCCGGGAGCAGAGTCACGAGCACTGGGTGAGCGTGATCCGCCAACTGATTCACCTTGGGCTGGTGGCGCAGAATATCGCCCAGCACTCCGCACTGCAGCTGACCGAAGCCGCACGACCGGTTCTGCGCGGCGAGGTGCCGCTGCAGCTTGCCGTGCCGCGTATCGTGGCGCTGAAGCCGAAGGCGATGCAGAAATCCTTTGGCGGCAATTACGACCGCAAGCTGTTTGCCAAGCTGCGCAAATTGCGTAAAGCGATCGCCGACGAAGAGAATATCCCGCCATACGTGGTCTTCAACGACGCGACGCTGATCGAGATGGCGGAACAGTCGCCACTCACCGCCGGCGAGATGCTCAGCGTCAACGGCGTGGGGACGCGCAAACTTGAGCGCTTCGGTAAAGAATTCATGGCATTGATACGTGCTCATGTCGATGGTGATGATGAGTAGTCAGCCGCGGGAAAAGGTGCCAGAATAGTTTCCCTCTTCACTATTTTCCTGCGAGTTAACTATGCTGATGCTTTTCCTCACCGTGGCGCTGGTGCATATCATTGCGCTGATGAGCCCGGGGCCGGACTTTTTCTTTGTCTCACAAACGGCCATCAGCCGCTCGCGCAGAGAGGCGATGATGGGTGTGCTGGGGATCACCTGCGGCGTAATGGTCTGGGCGGGGGTTGCCCTGCTCGGCCTGAACCTGATCCTTGCGCAGATGGCGTGGCTGCATAACATCATTATGGTTGGTGGCGGTCTGTATCTGTGCTGGATGGGCTACCAGATGCTGCGCGGCGCGCTGAAAAAAGAGGCGGTGGCCTCGGCGGAGCCGCAGGTGGAGCTGGCCCGCAGTGGACGCAGCTTCGTGAAGGGATTGCTGACCAATCTGGCGAATCCGAAAGCGATTATCTATTTCGGCTCGGTGTTCTCGCTGTTCGTGGGTGACAGCGTCGGCGCTGGTGCGCGCTGGGGTATTTTCCTGCTGATTATCGTTGAGACGCTGGCCTGGTTTATGGTGGTTGCCAGCCTGTTCGCCCTGCCGGGGATGCGCCGCGGCTATCAGCGGATGGCGAAGTGGATCGATGGTATCGCCGGTACGCTGTTTGCGGGCTTCGGCATCCACCTGATTATCTCGCGTTAATCTGTATGTGGTCCTCCACCCGGACAAACCCGGGTGGAGAGAGTGTCAGTGGCGAAGCCGCTGCAGCTCATCCTCAGCCAGACCGGTCATTTCCATAATGGCTGCGTCATCAATACCGCGTTTGTGCATTGCTTCGGCAACCTGCAGCAAGGCCTGGTGTTTACCTTCTTTTATGCCCTGCTGTACGCCTTTCTCCATACCTTCTGCAAGCCATGTTTCCGCCAGCGTCATCAGTAATCCTCCATGCTGCGGCACGCGCTGTGCCAGCTTATATTCAGGCGTGACGGGCGGAGGCCAGCAGCGCCCCGACCAGCATAAACAGTGAACCAAAGACTTTGTTCAGTGCCTTCATCTGCTTTGGACCTTTAATCCACGCTGAAATGCGCTGCGCCAGGGTCGCATAGCCAATCATCACAATGATATCGACGACAATGGTGGTGATACCCAGAACGAGATACTGCATCAGCTGCGGCTGGTGCGGCAGGATAAACTGTGGAAACAGAGCGGCCAGAAAAACAATGCTTTTGGGATTGGTGAGATTCACGAAAACTGCGCGCTGGAACAGTTTGCCGCGCGTCTGCGCCTTCGCCAGCGTATTCAGGTCGATGGCCCCAGCTGCCCGCCATTGCTGGATACCCAGCCAGATCAGGTAGGCTGCACCGGCCCATTTCAGCACTTCAAAGGCCAGCACCGAGCGGGAGAACAGGGTGCCGAGACCGACGCCAACCAGCACGATATGAATAACCAGACCAGTCTGCAAACCGGCAATCGACGCCGCCGCGCCGCGGTAACCGTGGTTAATGGAGGTGGTCATGGTATTAATCGCGCCGGAACCCGGCGACAGGCTGAGAATGATTGATGTCAGCAGGTAGGCAAACCACCACTCAATGGTCATGAGAAACTCCCTGATTGTCTGTTTTTATGCCACAATACGCTATTGTGTCAGCATTGTGTGATACACGGCAAAAAAACGATTTTCAGCGGTTAACAGGGGTGTAAACCCGATGTTTGGGCAGAAAAAGGACTGGGAAACACGAGAAAACGCGTTTGCGGCCTTTAGCATGGGGCCGCTGACGGATTTCTGGCGACAGCGCGAAGAGGCTGAATTTAAAGGCGTCGATGATGTACCGGTACGCTTTGTTCGCTTTTGCGCGCAAAATAACGATCGTCTGGTGCTGATTTGCCCCGGGCGCATTGAAAGCTACGTGAAGTATGCCGAAGTGGCCTACGATCTCTTTCACAGCGGCTTTGACGTGATGATTATTGACCATCGCGGCCAGGGACGCTCGGGCCGCCTGCTCTCTGATACCCACCGCGGACACGTCGTTAACTTCAGCGACTATGTCGATGACCTGGCGGCGCTCTGGCAGCAGCAGGTGGTCCCCGGACACTGGCGAAAACGGTTTATCCTCGCTCACTCTATGGGCGGGGCGATTGCCACGCTTTTTCTGCAACGTTACCAGGCGCATTGCGATGCGATTGCGCTCTGCGCGCCGATGTTCGGGATTATCATTCGGCTTCCGGACTGGATGGTGCGCCATATTCTCGACTGGGCTGAGGGCCATCAGCGCATTCGTGAAGAGTATGCCATCGGCACCGGGCGCTGGCGGGCGCTGCCTTTTGCCGTTAACGTGCTGACGCACAGTCGACAACGCTATCGTCGCAACTTGCGCTTCTATGCCGATGAACCGCGACTGCAGGTCGGCGGCCCTACCTGGCACTGGGTGCGTGAGGGCATGCTTGCCGGCGAGGAAGTACTGGCGAATGTCGAGAAAGATACGGCTCCGACGCTGCTTTTGCAGGCAGAGGAGGAGCGGGTGGTCGATAATCTGATGCACGACCGCTATTGTGAATTACGGGCCACTGCTGGCCATCCCTGTGAGGGCGGTAAGCCGCTCGTCATCAAAGGGGCATACCATGAGATCCTTTTTGAAAAGGACGATATGCGCTCAGTCGCGCTAAATGCCATCGTCGAGTTTTTCAATCGACATACTTAATCCGACGATAACGCTCGTCGCCCTGCTTAGAGGTTAACTTTTTTATGTACCAGGTTGTTGCGTCTGATTTAGACGGCACGCTGCTTTCCCCCGATCATTTCCTGACCCCGTATGCCAAAGAGACGCTGAAGCTGCTGACCGCCCGTGGGATCAATTTCGTCTTCGCCACTGGCCGTCACTACATCGACGTCGGGCAGATCCGCGATAATCTCGGCATCCGGTCGTACATGATCACCTCTAACGGCGCCCGCGTTCACGATAGCGATGGCCAGCAAATCTTCGCCCATAACCTCGACCGCGATATTGCCGCCGACCTGTTTGAGATCGTGCGTAACGACCCGAAAATCGTCACTAACGTCTATCGGGAAGACGAGTGGTATATGAACCGCCATCGTCCGGAAGAGATGCGCTTCTTCAAGGAGGCGGTGTTTAACTACAAGCTTTATGAGCCGGGCGAACTGGATCCGCAGGGGATCAGCAAAGTGTTCTTTACCTGCGAGGATCACGAGCATCTTCTGCCGCTTGAACAGGCGATGAACGCCCGCTGGGGCGATCGCGTGAACGTCAGCTTCTCCACCTTAACCTGCCTGGAAGTCATGGCGGGTGGGGTATCGAAGGGACATGCGCTGGAGGCGGTGGCGAAAATGCTTGGCTACAGTCTTTCCGATTGCATCGCCTTCGGCGACGGTATGAACGACGCTGAGATGCTGTCGATGGCCGGCAAGGGTTGCATCATGGCCAACGCCCATCAACGGCTGAAGGATCTGCATCCGGAACTGGAAGTGATCGGCAGCAACGCCGACGATGCGGTCCCGCACTACCTGCGTAAGCTATACCTCGACTGAAAAAGATTGACGACTGATTAATTAGTGTTCAGTCGTCAACCTAACTCTTCGCTACAATGCCTGTTCTTTATCCAACGAGACGATCATTGTGGCGCTGTTAATTATCACCACTATCCTGTGGGCCTTTTCTTTTAGCCTGATTGGCGAATACCTGGCCGGTAGCGTCGACAGCTATTTTTCGGTGCTGATGCGTGTGGGCCTGGCGGCGCTGGTGTTCCTGCCTTTCCTGCGCACGCGCGGCCAGTCTCCGCGCACGATCGTGCTCTATATGCTGGTGGGCGCGATGCAGCTTGGCATCATGTATCTGCTGGCTTTCCGTGCCTATCTCTATCTGACGGTCTCGGAATTTCTGCTGTTTACCGTATTTACCCCGCTGTATATCACGCTGATCTACGACCTGCTCAGCGGACGTAAGCTGCGCTGGGGCTATCTGCTGAGCGCCGCGCTGGCGGTGCTGGGGGCGGCGATTATCCGCTATGACAAAGTCAGCGATCATTTCTGGACCGGGCTGTTACTGGTACAGCTGTCAAATCTTTGCTTCGCCATCGGTATGGTGGGGTATAAGCGTCTGATGGAGGTGCGTCCGATGCCGCAGCACAATGCCTTTGCCTGGTTCTATGTCGGGGCCTTTATCGTGGCGGTGGCGGCGTGGTTTATGCTGGGCAACCCCCAGAAGCTGCCGACCACCACGCTGCAGTGGAGCGTGCTGGTGTGGCTCGGCGTGGTGGCTTCAGGGCTGGGCTACTTTATGTGGAACTATGGCGCCACGCAGGTGGATGCCGGCACGTTGGGGATCATGAATAACGTCCATGTCCCCGCCGGGCTACTGGTTAACCTTGCCATCTGGCAGGAGCAGCCGCACTGGCCGAGCTTTATTAGCGGAGCGTTGGTGATCCTGGCCTCGCTGTGGGTACATCGCCGCTGGGTCGCTCCGCACTCCGGACAAACGGCAGATGATCGCAGGCGTGATTCCGCGCAGAGCGAATAAACGCTTCAGTGACCGGTTGACGCTGTTCGCCATCGCGGACGGCCGCGTACAACCGGCTCCATAATCCCTCACCCAGGGTTTTGGTGACCACCAGACTCTGGCGTTCAAAGCTTTCCACCACCCAGTGCGGCAGCGCAGCGATGCCCATCCTGGCGGCCACCATCTGGATCAATAACAGCGTGTTATCGACGCTTTTCAGCTGGGGATTGATGCCGGCCGGCTGCAGGAAGTGGCGCCAGATATCGAGGCGCCCGCGCTGCACGGGATAAATCAGCAGCGTTTCCGCGGCCAGGTCCTCTGGCGTAATCAGGGTCTTCATGGCTAGCGGGTGCTCGGGCGCCAGCACCAGACGCACCTCATAATCAAACATCGGCGAGTAGTGCAGACCGCTGCGCGGCAGGATATCAGAGGTCATCACCAGATCCAGTTCGCCCTGCTGCAGCGCAGGCTGCGGGTCAAAGGTCACTCCGGAATGGAAGTCGACCTCCACGTGCGGCCAGCGGGCGCGGAAATTCTCCAGCGCCGGCGTCAGCCACTGAATACAGCTGTGACATTCGATAGCCAGGCGCAGCCGGGTCTGCTGCGGTTCGTTACAGTCCTGCAGGGCGCGAGCGATCTGCGGCAGCACCTGATTGGCCAACTGCAGCAGAATTTCCCCTTGCGGCGTGAAGCGTAGTGGCTGGCTTTTACGCACAAACAAACGGAAGCCAAGGCGCTGTTCCAGATCGCTGAACTGGTGAGACAAGGCGGACTGGGTCTGGTGCAGGGCCGCTGCCGCGCCCGCCAGTGAACCGCTGTTCCGCAACGCTTGCAGCGTTTTCAGGTGTTTAATTTCGATCATGAAAGTCCTTCACTTCGCCATGAGCAATTTGCGCTTGAGGAATATACAGTAACTGCCAATTATGGATGTGTAAACATCTGGATGGCTAAAATCCTTAGTCTTTTGAATTTATGGTGCGTTGGCTGCGTTCGCTCACCCCAGTCACTTACTTCAGTAAGCTCCTGGGGATGAGCAAACTTGCCGCCTTCCCTAAATACAAAATCCCTTGGATTAATAATTAATTAGAGGAAGAACACATGACAATTATTAACCACACCCTCGGTTTTCCTCGCGTTGGCCTGCGTCGCGAGCTGAAGAAAGCGCAAGAGAGCTACTGGGCGGGCAACGCCACTCGCGAGGAACTGCTGACAGTAGGCCGTGAGCTGCGTGCCCGGCACTGGGAGCAGCAGAAACAGGCGGGGGTAGACCTGTTACCGGTGGGGGATTTCGCCTGGTACGACCATGTTCTGACTACCAGCCTGCTGCTGGGCAACGTGCCGGCTCGTCATCAGAACAAAGACGGATCCATCGATATCGACACCCTGTTCCGCATTGGCCGCGGCCGCGCGCCGACTGGCGAACCGGCCGCCGCTGCGGAAATGACCAAATGGTTTAACACCAACTATCACTACATGGTGCCGGAGTTCGTGAAGGGCCAGCAGTTCAAACTGACCTGGACCCAACTGCTGGATGAAGTAGACGAAGCGCTGGCGCTGGGCCACAAGATCAAGCCCGTGCTGCTGGGGCCGGTAACGTACCTGTGGCTGGGCAAAGTGAAAGGTGAACCGTTTGACCGTCTGAGCCTGCTGAGTGACATCCTGCCGGTTTACCAGCAGGTGCTGGCCGAACTGGCGAAGCGTGGCATCGAGTGGGTGCAGATTGATGAACCGGCGCTGGTGCTGGAGCTGCCGCCAACGTGGCGGGAGGCCTTTAAACCGGCTTATGACGCCCTGCAGGGCCAGGTGAAACTGCTGCTGACCACCTATTTTGAAGGCATTAGCGACAATCTCACGACCATTGCTGCGCTACCGGTCCAGGGGCTGCACGTCGATCTGGTGCACGGCAAAGATGATGTTGCTGAACTGCATAACCGCCTGCCGGCCGACTGGCTGCTGTCCGCGGGTCTGATCAATGGGCGCAACGTCTGGCGCGCCGATCTCACCGAAAAGTATGCGCAAATTAAAGACCTCGTCGGTAAACGCGACCTCTGGGTCGCGTCATCCTGCTCTCTGCTGCATAGCCCGATCGATCTGAGCGTGGAGACGCGCCTTGATACGGAAGTGAAGAGCTGGTTTGCTTTCGCGCTGCAGAAATGCGGCGAGCTGGCGCTGCTGCGCGATGCGCTGAACAGCGGCGATACGGCGGCGATTACCGAGTGGAGCGCGCCAATCCAGGCCCGTCGCCATTCGACTCGTGTACACAACGCGGAAGTAGAAAAACGGCTGGCGGCGATCACCGCTCAGGACAGCCAGCGCGCCAGCCCTTATGAAGTTCGCGCTCAGGCACAGCGTCAACGCTTTAACCTGCCGGCATGGCCGACCACCACCATCGGGTCATTCCCGCAGACGACCGAGATCCGCGGCCTGCGCCTGGACTTCAAAAAGGGCAACCTGGATGCCAGTCATTATCGTACCGGGATTGCGGAACATATTAAGCAGGCGATCGTCGAGCAGGAGCGGTTAGGTTTAGACGTACTGGTGCACGGGGAAGCCGAGCGTAACGATATGGTGGAGTATTTCGGCGAACACCTGGACGGTTTCATCTTCACGCAAAACGGCTGGGTGCAGAGCTATGGTTCCCGCTGCGTGAAGCCGCCGGTGGTGATCGGCGACGTCAGCCGTCCGCAGGCGATCACCGTCGACTGGGCGAAGTACGCGCAGTCGCTGACCGACAAACCGGTGAAAGGGATGCTCACTGGACCGGTGACCATTCTGTGCTGGTCCTTCCCGCGGGAAGACGTCAGCCGTGAAACCATCGCGAAACAGATTGCGCTGGCGCTGCGTGATGAAGTGGCGGATCTGGAGGAGGCTGGGATCGGCATCATCCAGATTGATGAGCCGGCTTTACGCGAAGGGTTACCGCTGAAGCGCAGCGACTGGGATGCCTATCTGCAGTGGGGTGTGGAAGCCTTCCGCCTTAACGCTGCGGTCGCCAAAGACGACACTCAGATCCACACCCACATGTGCTATTGCGAGTTCAACGACATCATGGACTCCATTGCCGCGCTGGATGCCGACGTGATCACTATTGAAACTTCGCGTTCCGATATGGAACTGCTGGAGTCGTTCGAAGCGTTTGAGTACCCCAATGAAATCGGGCCGGGGGTATATGATATTCACTCGCCGAACGTGCCGAGCGTGGAGTGGATTGAAGCGTTGCTGGCAAAAGCCGCGCAGCGTATCCCGGCGGAGCGGCTGTGGGTTAACCCGGACTGCGGTCTGAAAACTCGCGGCTGGCCGGAAACCCGCGCCGCGCTGGCGAATATGGTGCAAGCGGCGCAGAATCTGCGCGAATCCGCCTGATAGTCAGGCGAAAAATAATAAGGAGGCATTTGCCTCCTTTTTTTGCATCGGGTTATTACCCTTTTTTACCGCCATACTGAGCAAACCACGCGAGCATCCGCTGCCAGCCGTCTTTGGCTGACTCTTCGTGATAGCTGGCGCGATAGTCGGCGTTAAAGGCATGATCGGCTTCGGGATAGACCACGATTTCCGCTGTGGCATTCGCCGCCCGCAGCGCCTGACGCATGGTCTCGATGGTGTCCTGCGGAATACTGGCGTCTTTAGCGCCATACAGACCAAGCACCGGGGCGTTGAGATCAACGGCGATATCCACCGGATGCTTCGGTGAATTCAGCGATTTTTCTCCCACCAGCTTGCCGTACCAGGCCACGCCTGCCTTCAGCTGCGGGTTATGCGCGGCATACAGCCAGGTAATGCGTCCGCCCCAGCAGAAGCCGGTGATTAGCAGACGATGGGCATCGCCGCCGTGGCGCGCCGCCCAGCTGGCGACATGGTCGAGATCCGCCAGCACCTGCGCGTCCGGCACCTTGGTAACCAGCTCTTTGAACAGGGTCGGGATATCGTGGTACTCATTCGGATCGCCCTGACGGAAGTACAATTCAGGCGCAATAGCCAGATAGCCTTCCTGCGCCAGGCGGCGACAAAGATCGCGAATATGTTCATGCACGCCGAAAATTTCCTGTACCACGATAACGATCGGCAGCGGACCGTCGGCATTTTTCGGGCGGGCGTGGTAGGCCGGCATGTTTTCACCCTGGGAGGGAATAGACGTCTCTCCGGCGATAATATGCTCTTCCGGCGTATGAACGGCGGTGGCGGCGTGTGGTGAAGCAGCAGGTGCGAATCCAGGTTGTTTGGTGGTGGTCATGGTATTCTCCGTACCCTTATTTATTAGCGCATCAGTAACTATAGACCCTTTGCCTTTAGTGCGGGCGGTAATAAAGCACAGTGCCTGAAAGCGGCTATCTTTTGTTCTGTGACGATGAATATAACTTGTTAATGTGATGTGTATCACTATTTACTGAAAAACAACTGCAATCATTATTGGTCTTGGTGACTATCATCACAAAAAGATGCCAGGGGCTTCGGTACAGTACCGTTTTGCTTCTGCTGATAATTCGACCCACAGAGGAGTTTTTTATGTCCAAGTCTGATGTTTTTCATCTCGGCCTCACCAAGAACGATTTACAAGGGGCTACGCTGGCTATCGTCCCTGGCGATCCGGAGCGTGTGGAAAAGATCGCCGCGCTGATGGATAAGCCGGTTAAGCTGGCATCCCACCGCGAATTTACCTCCTGGCGCGCGGAGCTGGACGGCAAACCGGTGATCGTCTGCTCTACCGGCATCGGCGGCCCGTCGACTTCTATCGCCGTGGAAGAGCTGGCGCAGCTGGGCGTGCGTACCTTCCTGCGCATCGGCACCACCGGCGCGATTCAACCGCACATTAACGTTGGCGATGTGCTGGTCACGACCGCTTCCGTTCGCCTGGACGGCGCCAGCCTGCACTTTGCGCCGATGGAATTCCCGGCCGTCGCAGACTTCGCCTGCACCACCGCGCTGGTGGAAGCGGCGAAATCTATTGGTGCCACCACCCATATCGGCGTGACCGCCTCTTCGGATACCTTCTACCCGGGTCAGGAGCGTTACGACACCTTCTCCGGCCGCGTGGTGAGCCGCTTCAAGGGCTCAATGGAAGAGTGGCAGGCAATGGGCGTGATGAACTATGAAATGGAATCCGCCACGCTGCTGACCATGTGCGCCAGCCAGGGCCTGCGTGCCGGGATGGTTGCTGGGGTTATCGTTAACCGTACCCAGCAAGAGATCCCTAACGCCGAAACCATGAAGCAAACCGAAAGCCACGCGGTCAAAATCGTCGTGGAAGCGGCGCGCCGTCTGCTGTAATTCAACCCCTTCTCTGTCAGGCCGGGTCCTCCGGCCTTTCTTTTTTGCGTTGCTCCTCGCAGGAAATCCCTTTTAAACTGGACGTTTGTACAGCACAATTCTATTTTGTGCCATTAGGTTATCGCAGGGGGCGTCGTGGATCTCTCAATCATTATCAGCGCGATTATCGCACTGGCTGCCGGGTTAATTGTCGGCTGGCTGGCAACCAAAGCGCGCGCGGACCAAATCCGGGCCGATCTCATTGAGGAGCGGCGAGAGCTGGATATTGAGCTGAGCGCCGCCCGCCAGCAGCTGGTGCAGGAGTCCCACTGGCGGGAGGAGTGCGAGCTGCTGAACAATGAGCTGCGCAGCCTGCGGGATATCAATACCTCGCTGGAGGCCGATCTGCGTGAAGTCACCACCCGGCTCGAATCCACCCAACTGCATGCGGAAGATAAGATCCGTCAGATGGTTAACAGCGAGCAGCGCCTGAGCGAGCAGTTTGAAAACCTCGCCAACCGCATTTTCGAACACAGCAACCGGCGCGTCGATGAGCAAAATCGCCAGAGCCTGCATGGCCTGCTGACCCCGCTGCGCGAACAGCTCGACGGGTTCCGTCGCCAGGTGCAGGAGAGCTTTGGCCAGGAGGCGCGGGAAAGGCACACCCTGGCGCATGAGATCCGCAATCTGCAGCAGCTGAACGCGCAGATGGCGCAGGAGGCGCTGAACCTGACCAAAGCGCTGAAGGGTGATAACAAAACCCAGGGCAACTGGGGGGAAGTAGTTTTAACCCGCGTGCTGGAGGCCTCCGGCCTGCGCGAAGGTTATGAGTACCAGACTCAGGTTAGCATCGAGACCGACAACCGCTCGCGGATGCAGCCGGACGTTATCGTGCGCCTGCCGCAGGGCAAAGACGTCGTTATCGATGCCAAAATGACCCTGGTCGCCTATGAGCGCTATTTTAACGCCGAAGACGACTACACCCGCGAAGCCGCGCTGCAGGAACACCTTGCCTCGGTGCGAAACCATATTCGCCTGCTGGGGCGCAAGGATTATCAACAGCTGCCGGGCCTGCGATCTCTTGACTACGTGCTGATGTTTATTCCCGTCGAGCCGGCGTTCCTGGTGGCCATCGACCGTCAGCCCGAGCTCATCAGCGAGGCGTTGCAAAATAATATCATGCTGGTCAGCCCGACGACGCTGCTGGTAGCCCTGCGCACTATCGCCAATCTGTGGCGCTATGAGCATCAGAGCCGCAACGCGCAGAAGATCGCCGAGCGGGCGGGGCGCCTTTACGACAAAATGCGCCTGTTTGTGGATGATATGTCCGCCATTGGCCAGAGTCTGGATAAGGCGCAAGAGAACTATCGCCAGGCGATGAAAAAGCTCGCTTCCGGGCGCGGGAATCTGCTGGCCCAGGCGGAGGCCTTTCGCGGCCTGGGGGTGGAGGTGAAGCGCGGGATAAATCCTGATTTAGTCGAACAAGCCACTGCCCAGGACGATGAATATCGTCTCGAAGAGGAGGATAACCTCCCGGAAAATGACGCGTTTTCACCCGACTCTGCCGAGGCGTTGCATAATCGGGAGGCGGCTCCGCCACGCTGAAACGTATGGGAAATGCGCTGAATCTGATACACTCAGTGAACATTTTCTTGAAAAGCAAGCAGGCATAGAGATGGTTGAGGATTCACAAGAAACGACGCACTTTGGCTTTCAGACGGTCGCTAAAGAGCAGAAACAGGACATGGTGGCGCATGTATTCCATTCTGTCGCGGCAAAGTATGATGTGATGAACGACTTGATGTCGTTCGGTATCCATCGTTTGTGGAAGCGTTTCACCATCGACTGCAGCGGCGTACGTCGCGGGCAGACCGTGCTGGATCTGGCGGGGGGGACCGGCGATTTGACGGCCAAGTTCTCCCGTCTGGTAGGGGAAACCGGTCGCGTCATGCTTGCTGATATCAATGATTCCATGCTCAAAATGGGCCGCGAAAAGCTGCGCAATATCGGCATCGTGGGTAACGTTGAGTATGTTCAGGCCAACGCGGAAGCCCTGCCGTTTGCTGATAATACCTTTGACTGCATCACCATCTCTTTCGGTCTGCGTAACGTGACCGATAAAGAAAAAGCGCTGCGTTCGATGTACCGCGTGCTGAAGCCGGGCGGACGTCTGCTGGTGCTGGAGTTTTCTAAACCGATTATCGAACCGCTCAGCAAAGCCTACGACGCTTACTCCTTCCATATCCTGCCGAAGGTGGGGGAACTGGTGGCAAAAGACGGCGACAGCTATCGCTATCTGGCAGAATCTATCCGTATGCACCCGGATCAGGAAACCCTGAAAGGGATGATGCAGGATGCCGGTTTTGAAAGTGTCGACTATCACAACCTGACGGCGGGTATCGTTGCCTTGCATCGCGGTTACAAGTTCTGACAGGAGGGACGCTATGCCTTTCACACCTCTGGTGACCGCTGGCATTGAAACGGCGCTGAATACTTTTCTCTGGCGCGACAAGGCGCTAAAACCCGCCCGTCAGCGCCTGCTGGGTAAGGTATTGCGAGTTCAACTGCAGGACTTTTCCACCCCGATCGTACTGGCGTTCAGCGAACGCCAGATAGATGTCCTGAGTGCCTGGGAGGGTGAGGCCGACTGCACTGTGATTACCCGGCTCAGCGTGCTGCCCAAACTGCGTAATCGTCAGCAGCTCACGGCGCTTATTCGTAGCGGCGATCTGGAAGTGCAGGGCGATCTGCAGGTGGTGCAGAACATGGTCTCCCTGTGCGATCTGGCGGAGTTCGATCCCGCTGAACTGCTGGCGCCTTATACCGGCGATATCGTGGCCGAAGGTGTCGGCAAAGCCCTCCGCGGCGGCGCTCAGTTTCTACTGAAGGGTGCGCAGCGCCAGCAGCGCTATGTCGCGGAAGCGATCACTGAAGAGTGGCGACTGGCGCCTGGGCCGCTGGAGCTGGCATGGTTTGCGGAAGAAACGACGGCTATTGAACGCGCGCTGGCCGCACTGGAAAAACGGCTGGAAACGCTGGAGGGCAAATGACGCCAGGAGAATTACGGCGCCTGTATTTCATCATCCACACCTTTTTGAGCTACGGGCTCGATGAGCTCATCCCCAAAATTCGTCTCACGCTGCCGCTGCGTATCTGGCGGCGGATGCTGTTCTGGATGCCAAATCGTCATCAAGACCAACCTCTTGGCACCCGTCTCCGCCTGGCGCTTCAGGAGCTGGGGCCGGTGTGGATCAAATTTGGCCAGATGCTTTCCACGCGGCGGGATCTCTTCCCGCCGCAAATCGCCGATCAGCTGGCGCTGTTGCAGGACCGCGTGGCGCCCTTTGAAGGAAAGCTCGCGCAGCAGCAGATAGAGAAAGCGATGGGTGGCCTGCCGGTGGAAGCCTGGTTTGATGATTTCTCCGTAGAGCCGTTAGCCTCGGCGTCCATCGCCCAGGTGCATACCGCGCGTCTGAAAGAGAATGGCAAAGAGGTGGTTATCAAGGTTATCCGCCCGGATATTTTGCCGATCATTAAAGCGGACATGAAGCTCATCTACCGCCTGGCGCGCTGGGTGCCTCGTCTGCTGCCTGACGGCCGTCGTCTGCGCCCGCAGGAGGTGGTCCGCGAGTATGAAAAAACGCTGCTGGACGAGCTGAACCTGCTGCGGGAATCCGCCAACGCCATTCAGCTACGGCGTAATTTCGAAGACAGCCCGATGCTGTATGTGCCGGAGGTTTACCCCGACTACTGCAGCGAAAGCATGATGGTGATGGAGCGCATCTACGGTATCCCGGTGTCCGACGTGGAAGCGCTGGAGGCCCAGGGGACCAATATGCAGCTGCTGGCGGAGCGGGGCGTGCAGGTCTTCTTTACCCAGGTGTTCCGCGACAGCTTTTTCCATGCCGACATGCACCCTGGCAACATATTCGTCAGCTACGAGCACCCGGAAGATCCGCAGTATATCGGCATCGACTGCGGTATTGTCGGCTCGCTGAACAAAGAAGATAAGCGCTATCTGGCGGAAAACTTTATCGCCTTCTTCAACCGCGATTATCGTAAGGTTGCCGAGTTACACGTGGACTCCGGTTGGGTACCGCCCGATACCAACGTCGAAGAGTTTGAGTTCGCGATCCGCACGGTTTGCGAGCCGATCTTTGAGAAGCCGCTGGCGGAGATCTCGTTCGGCCACGTGCTGCTTAACCTGTTCAACACTGCGCGGCGCTTCAATATGGAAGTCCAGCCGCAGCTCGTTTTGCTGCAGAAGACATTACTTTACGTAGAAGGGGTAGGCCGGCAGCTCTATCCTCAGTTAGACTTGTGGAAAACGGCGAAGCCTTTCCTCGAGTCGTGGATCAAAGATCAGGTCGGCATTCCGGCGCTGGTGCGCGCGTTTAAAGACAAAGCGCCGTTCTGGATCGAAAGAATGCCCGAAATACCTGAGCTGGTGTATCAGAGCCTGCAGCAGAGCAAACAGCTGCAGACCAGCGTCGATACCATCGTGCGGGATATGCATGTGCGTCATGTCCGCCAGGGGCAGTCCCGTTATCTGTTTGGTATAGGCGCGGTTTTATTGCTCAGTGGTACGCTGCTCTTTATCCATCGCCCTGAGTGGGGAATGATGCCCGGCTGGCTGATGGCCGGCGGTATCGTCACCTGGCTGATTGGCTGGCGGAAAACCCACTGATCGGTTCGCCTCTTCATGACGCAGGCTAATTTGCGCAAAATCATGCCAGTCGCCTGACGAAGAGGCGGCTTGCAGGATGGCGTGTATAATGCGTCCACACAAATCATCATCTGTCATAGGGGAACGTGTATGGGTGGTATCAGTATTTGGCAGTTATTAATTGTTGTCGTCATCGTAGTTCTGCTTTTTGGGACGAAGAAGCTGAGCTCACTGGGGTCAGACTTAGGGGCATCGATCAAAGGCTTTAAAAAAGCCATGAGTGATGATGATAAACCCGAAAAGTCGGCACCAGACGCAGATTTCACGGCGAAAACCATCGCCGATAAACAGGATGATGCAAAAAAAGACGAGACAAAACGCCACGACAAAGAGCAGGTGTAACTCGTGTTCGATATTGGTTTTAGTGAACTACTGCTGGTGTTTGTGATTGGCCTCATTGTTCTGGGGCCACAGCGGCTCCCCGTAGCGGTTAAAACGGTAGTTGGCTGGATCCGTACGCTACGGTCGCTGGCGACCACGGTACAAAATGAGCTGGCCCAGGAGCTAAAACTGCAGGAGTTCCAGGAGAGCCTCAAAAAGGTGGAAAAGGCCAGCCTGAACAACCTGACGCCGGAGCTGAAAGCCTCCATGGATGAACTGCGCGAGGCCGCAGAGTCGATGAAGCGTTCCTATAGCGCCCACGATCCTGAAAAGGCCAGCGACGAAGCCAATACCATCCATAATCCGGTGGTGAAAGGCAGCGAAGCGCAACGGCAGGACGTCACGCCGGCGACGGCAGAGCATCAGGCCAGCGCTCCGGCTCATGCGCCGGAGGCGGTTCTCGATGAGCAACCCGCTTCACCGGCTGACCTTCCGGCAGAGAAAACCCCCGCGACTGCGGCAGCTCCGCATTCTTCCCCCGCATCGAGTGATAAACCGTAAACATGGGCGTAGACGATACTCAACCGTTAATTTCGCATCTGATTGAGCTGCGCAAGCGTCTGCTCAACAGCATCATTGCTATCCTGGTGATCTTCCTGGCGCTGGTCTATTTCGCCAACGATATCTATCAGCTGGTCTCGGCCCCGCTTATCAGCAAGATGCCGGTGGGCGCGACGATGATCGCCACCGATGTCGCTTCACCTTTCTTTACGCCGATAAAGCTGACCTTCATGGTGTCGGTGATCCTGTCAGTACCGATTATTCTTTACCAGGTATGGGCCTTCGTCGCGCCGGCGCTGTATAAGCACGAGCGCCGGCTGGTGGTGCCTTTACTGGTATCCAGTACGCTGCTGTTCTATATCGGCATGGCTTTCGCTTATTTTGTCGTGTTTCCGCTGGCGTTCGGCTTCCTGACCCATGCTGCCCCGGAGGGGGTGCTGGTCTCGACCGATATCCGCAGCTATCTCGACTTCGTGATGGCGCTGTTTATGGCTTTCGGGGTCTCTTTTGAGGTACCGGTCGCCATTGTGCTGCTCTGCTGGATGGGCGTTACCACGCCGGAAGAGCTGCGCAAAAAACGGCCGTATGTGCTGGTGGGCGCCTTCGTGGTGGGTATGCTGCTGACGCCGCCGGACGTATTCTCGCAGACGCTGCTGGCCATTCCGATGTACTGTCTGTTTGAAGTCGGGGTGTTCTTCGCCCGCTTCTACACCGGGAAGCGCCTGACGCGTGATGACGACGCTGCGGCCGAAGCTGAAGCCGCACAGCACAGAGAAGAGTAATACCGCCAACCGCCCGTCAGGGCGGTTGTCATATGGGAGCGATCATGTTTGATATCGGCGTTAATCTCACCAGTTCGCAGTTTTCCCGCGACCATGATGAGGTGGTGGCGCGCGCCCGGGCGGCGGGGGTTCACGGCATGCTGCTGACCGGCACAAATTTGCCGGAGAGCCAGCAGGCCCAGAGAATGGCGAGCCATTATTCCGGTTGCTGGTCCACGGCAGGGGTTTATCCCCATGACGGCAGCAGCTGGTCGCCAGCGGTCGCCGAGGCGATTTATACCCTCGCCCGCGAGCCACAGGTGGTGGCGATAGGTGAGTGCGGTCTGGATTTCAACCGTAATTTCTCCACGCCGCAGGCGCAGGAGGCAGCGTTCAGCGCCCAGCTGGCGCTGGCCGCTGAGCTGGCGATGCCGGTGTTTTTACACTGCCGCGACGCTCACGACCGGTTTCTGGCGTTGCTTAAACCCTGGCTTGAGAAGATCCCGGGCGCGGTGCTGCACTGCTTTACCGGCAGCCGCAGCGAGGTGCAGGAGTGCCTGGATCTGGGCCTGTTTATCGGTATTACCGGTTGGGTATGCGATGAGCGGCGGGGACTGGAGCTGCGCGAGCTGCTGCCGGCGATCCCGGCGGAACGTCTGCTGCTGGAGACCGATGCGCCTTATCTGCTGCCGCGCGACCTCAAGCCGAGACCGGCCTCGCGGCGTAACGAGCCCGCGTATTTGCCGCATATCCTGGCCAGCGTCGCGAGCTGGCGGGGCGAAGAGACGCAATGGCTGGAGGCGCAAACGGACGCAAACGTCAGGACGCTGTTTGGCATCGACGTTAACGGCGTTTAGATTTTCTGGAAGTCGGTATTTTTAACGCTCTGCAGGACTTGCTTATTCAGCAGGTTTAACAGCAACATAGAACGAGCTTCGCCGTCCGGCTCGGTGAAGATAGCCTGTAAGCCTTCGAACGCGCCGTCGGTGATTAGCACGCTATCGCCCTCATGCGGCGTTTCCGGGTCGGTAATGCCTTCTGGTTTGTAGATAGAGAGCTGATGAATCACCGCCGAGGGAACGACAGCGGGCAGGGCGCCAAAGCGCACGAAGTTGTTAACCCCGCGGGTGGCGCTGATGGTAGTGGTATGAATCACCTCTGGATCGAACTCAATAAACAGGTAGTTCGGGAACAGCGGTTCGCTGACCATGGTGCGTTTACCGCGAATGATTTTTTCCAGCGCAATCGTCGGCATCAGGCAGTTAACTGACTGACGTTCCAGATGTTCCTGGGCTCGTTGTAGCTGCCCACGTTTGCAATACAGTAAGTACCAGGCTTGCATAATGACTCATTCCACTTCTAATAACGGCAAGCATAACAAATGGCTGGTGTAATCGCGAAAGCCATTATAATTGAAATCCAAATTTCAGCGTTCTTTCACGCTAATTTAACAAAATTACAGCATCGCGCCGCCGAACACCGTATAATTAGCCGCCTGTAGAGAGGTCTATAACACTTTCATGAAATACCACGATCTTCGCGACTTTCTGACACTCCTGGAACAACAGGGCGAACTAAAACGTATCACTCTGCCGGTCGATCCTCACCTGGAAATCACCGAAATTGCCGACCGGACCCTTCGCGCCGGTGGCCCGGCGCTGCTGTTTGAAAATCCGAAAGGCTATACCATGCCGGTGCTGTGCAACCTGTTCGGTACGCCGCGTCGCGTGGCCTTGGGGATGGGGCAGGAAGAGGTCAGTTCTCTGCGCGAGGTGGGTAAGCTGTTAGCTTTTCTGAAAGAGCCGGAACCGCCAAAAGGCTTCCGCGATCTGTTTGATAAGCTGCCGCAGTTCAAGCAAGTGCTGAATATGCCGACCAAACGCCTGCGCGGCGCGCCCTGCCAGCAAAAAATCATCCAGGGCGATGACGTCGACCTGAATAAAATCCCGATTATGACCTGCTGGCCGGAAGATGCCGCGCCGCTGATTACCTGGGGGCTGACGGTGACCCGCGGCCCGCACAAGGAGCGGCAAAATCTGGGTATTTATCGCCAGCAGCTGATCGGCAAAAATAAACTCATCATGCGTTGGTTGTCCCACCGCGGCGGCGCGCTGGATTTCCAGGAGTGGTGCGCGGCGCATCCCGGCGAGCGCTTCCCGGTTTCCGTAGCGCTTGGCGCCGATCCGGCGACCATTCTTGGCGCGGTGACGCCGGTGCCCGATACGCTGTCGGAATACGCTTTCGCAGGCTTGCTGCGCGGCACCAAGACCGAAGTGGTGAAGTGCGTTTCCAATGACCTTGAAGTGCCAGCCAGCGCGGAAATTGTGCTCGAAGGTTACATTGAGGCCGGTGAGATGGCGCCGGAAGGCCCGTATGGCGATCATACTGGCTACTACAATGAAGTGGATAGCTTCCCGGTGTTTACGGTAACCCACATTACCCAGCGCGAAGACGCGATTTATCATTCGACCTATACCGGTCGTCCGCCGGATGAACCTGCGGTGCTGGGCGTGGCGCTGAACGAAGTCTTTGTGCCCATTCTGCAAAAGCAGTTCCCGGAAATCGTCGACTTCTATCTGCCGCCGGAAGGGTGTTCCTACCGCCTGGCGGTGGTGACGATGAAAAAACAGTATGCGGGTCATGCCAAGCGCGTGATGATGGGCGTCTGGTCGTTCCTGCGCCAGTTCATGTATACCAAATTCGTGATCGTTTGCGATGACGATGTCAACGCACGCGACTGGAACGATGTGATTTGGGCGATCACTACCCGTATGGACCCGGCTCGTGATACGGTACTGGTAGAAAATACGCCAATAGATTATCTGGATTTTGCCTCGCCGGTTTCCGGCCTGGGTTCAAAAATGGGGCTGGATGCCACGAATAAATGGCCTGGCGAAACCCAGCGTGAATGGGGTCGTCCAATCAAAAAAGATCCTCAGGTGACGGCGCGCATCGACGCCATCTGGGATGAACTGGCCATCTTTAAATAACAGTAAGCGGGGCTAACGCCGCTGTTTTGCTCTATAGACCCGACAGAGGGGACGCATGACAACCTTAAGCTGTAAAGTGACCTCAGTGGAGGCGATTACCGATACCGTGTATCGCGTTCGATTAGTACCGGAAGCGGCATTCTCTTTCCGCGCTGGCCAGTATCTGATGGTGGTAATGGACGAGCGCGACAAGCGTCCATTCTCTATGGCTTCCACGCCGTCGGAACACGCGTTTATCGAGCTGCATATTGGTGCTTCTGAACTCAATCTGTATGCGATGGCGGTCATGGATCGCATTCTGAAAGAGCGTGAAATTGAGGTTGATATTCCGCATGGCGAAGCGTGGCTGCGCGATGACGAAGAACGTCCGCTGATTCTGATCGCCGGCGGCACCGGTTTCTCTTATGTGCGTTCTATTCTGTTAACCGCGCTGGCGCGTAACCCGGATCGCGATATCGCCATTTATTGGGGCGGCCGCGAGGCTAAGCATCTGTACGATCTGGCCGAGCTGGAAGCGTTAAGCATCAAGCATCCGAATCTGCGCATCGAGCCGGTGGTCGAGCAACCGGAAGAAGGGTGGCGTGGTCGCTCCGGTACGGTACTCACCGCCGTGCTGCAGGATTACGGTACGCTGGCCGAGCATGATATTTACATTGCCGGTCGTTTTGAGATGGCCAAGATTGCCCGCGACCTGTTCTGCAACGAACGCGGCGCGCGCGAAGATCGCCTGTTTGGCGATGCGTTTGCCTTTATCTGAAAAGAAAAAACCCGCCCCTGACAGGCGGGAAGAACGGCAACTAAACCTGCTCTCTTCGCCATTGCTGCCTGTTTCTGGTCGCAATGGCGTTGAGATAACCCTTCGATTAAATCCGCTCAAACACAGTGGCAATACCCTGACCTAAACCGATACACATGGTCGCCAGACCGAACTGCGCGTCTTTGCGTTCCATCTGATTGATCAACGTGGTGCTAATGCGCGCCCCGGAGCAGCCCAGCGGATGTCCGAGCGCGATCGCGCCGCCGTTGAGGTTGATCTTCTCGTCAATCTGCTCCATTAACCCCAGATCTTTAATACACGGTAGGATCTGCGCGGCAAACGCTTCATTCATTTCAAAGACGTCAATATCGCTGGTGGATAAGCCCGCTTTTTTCAGCGCCAGCTTTGAGGCCGGAACCGGGCCATAACCCATAATGGACGGGTCGCAGCCGACCACCGCCATCGAACGGACGCGGGCGCGTGGCTTCAGCCCCAGCTCGCGGGCGCGGCTTTCGCTCATCAGCAGCATCGCCGCCGCGCCGTCGGAAAGGGCGGAAGAGGTGCCTGCCGTTACCGTGCCGGTCACCGGATCAAATGCCGGTCTCAGCGCCGCCAGCGCTTCGACGGTGGTTTCCGGGCGGATCACTTCGTCATAGTTAAAAGACTTCAGTACGCCATCGGCATCGTGGCCGCCGGTGGGAATAATCTCCGCTTTGAAGGCGCCTGATTGCGTCGCCGCCCAGGCGCGAGCGTGAGAGCGTGCGGCGAACTGATCCTGCATTTCGCGGCTAATGCCGTGCAGACGCGCCAGCATTTCCGCGGTCAGCCCCATCATGCCGGCGGCTTTCGCCACATTACGGCTGAGGCCCGGATGGAAATCGACACCGTGGCTCATTGGCACATGGCCCATGTGTTCAACGCCGCCAATCAGGCAGACGCTGGCATCGCCGGTCATGATCATACGGGCCGCATCGTGCAGCGCCTGCATGGAGGAACCGCAAAGACGGTTAACCGTCGTCGCCGGTACCGAGTGCGGGATTTCTGCCAGCAGCGCGGCGTTACGCGCAATGTTGAAACCCTGCTCCAGCGTTTGTTGCACGCAGCCCCAGTAAATATCGTCAATCGCGCTCGCCTCAAGCGACGGGTTACGCGAAAGCAGGCTACGCATCAGGTGCGCGGAGAGATCTTCCGCACGCACGTTGCGAAAGGCGCCGCCCTTCGAACGGCCCATCGGGGTGCGAATTGCATCGACAATGACAACCTGTTCCATTGTGACTCCTTAAGCCGTTTTCAGAGCGCCAACCGGACGGGCTGGCTCTACCTGGGGATAATACGCTTCGTTATGGCGCGCTTTGTCACGCAGACCGGCTGGCACTTCATACAGCGGGCCAAGGTGCTGGTATTGCTGTGCCATATCGAGATACTTCGCGCTGCCAATGGTGTCCAGCCAGCGGAATGCGCCGCCGTGGAACGGAGGGAAGCCCAGGCCGTATACCAGCGCCATATCCGCTTCCGCCGGGCTGGCGATAATGCCTTCTTCCAGGCAGCGGACGACTTCATTAACCATCGGGATCATCATGCGAGCGATAATCTCTTCATCGCTGAAATCGCGCTTCGGCTGGCTGACGTCGGCCAGCAGGCTGTCGACTGCGGCATCTTCTTCTTTCTTCGGCTTGCCTTTACTGTCTTCTTTATAACGCCAGAAGCCGAGGCCGTTCTTCTGACCGAAACGGCTGGCGTCAAACAGGGCGTCGATGGCGTCGCGATAATCTTTCTGCATCCGCTGCGGGAAGCCCGCCGCCATGACGGCCTGGGCATGGTGGGCGGTATCGATGCCGACCACGTCCAGCAGATAAGCCGGGCCCATCGGCCAGCCAAACTGTTTTTCCATCACTTTGTCGACTTTGCGGAAATCCGCCCCGTCACGCAGCAGCTGGCTAAAGCCGGCGAAGTAGGGGAACAGCACGCGGTTGACGAAGAAGCCGGGACAATCATTCACCACGATTGGCGTCTTGCCCATTTTGCTGGCCCAGGCCACAACTGTGGCGATGGTCTTATCTGAGGTTTTTTCGCCGCGGATCACTTCAACCAGCGGCATGCGATGCACCGGGTTAAAGAAGTGCATACCGCAGAAGTTTTCCGGGCGCTGCAGCACGCTGGCCAGTTCGCTGATGGGGATTGTAGAGGTGTTAGACGCCAGCACGGTATCCGGGCGCACTTTTGCCTCGGTTTCGGCCAGCACCGCTTTCTTCACTTTCGGGTTTTCCACCACCGCTTCAACAACCACGTCGACGCGATCAAAGCCGCTGTATTCCAAAGTTGGCTGAATGGTGCTGATCACTCCGGCCAGTTTCAGTCCGTCGATTTTGCCGCGTTCCAGTTGCTTGTTCAGCAGCTTCGCCGCTTCGGTCATGCCCAGGGTCAGCGATTTGTCGCTAATGTCTTTCATCACCACCGGCACGCCTTTCCAGGCTGACTGATATGCGATACCGCCGCCCATAATGCCAGCGCCCAGGACAGCAGCATGCTTCGGCGTCTCGACATCTTTGGTCAGCTTTTTCGCTTTCGCTTTGACGTACTGGTCGTTCAGGAAGATACCAACCAGCGCGCGGGCCTCATTGGTATGGGCCAGCGGGACAAAGCTTTTATTTTCCAGCACCAGGGCTTCTTCACGACCAAGACGCGCGGCGGCTTCAATGGTTTTCACCGCGGTGATCGGCGCCGGGTAATGTTTCCCGGCAGTTTGCGCGACCATGCCTTTGGCAATCGTGAAGCTCATGGTGGCTTCAATTTTGCTGAGCTTCAGCGGTTCCAGTTTTGGCTGACGTTTAGCTTTCCAGTCCAGGTCGCCATTAATGGCCTGACGCAGGATCGCCAGCGCGCCATCGCGCAGTTTTTCCGCTGCGACCACGCCATCCACCAGGCCGATTTTCAGCGCTTGATCGGCGCCGACGTCTTTTCCGGCGGCAATAATTTCCAGCGCGCTATCGGCGCCGAGCAGGCGCGGTAGACGCACGGAACCGCCGAAGCCTGGCATAATGCCGAGCTTGGTTTCCGGCAGACCGATACGCAGATCCGGCGTCGCCAGGCGGTAATCGGTCGCCAGGACGCATTCACAACCGCCGCCCAGCGCGTAACCATTGACGGCAGAGATAGTCGGGACGGGAAGATCTTCCAGACGATTGAAAACGCTGTTAGCAAAATGCAGCCACTGGCTTAACTGCTCCTCAGGGACCAGGAACAGCGAGAGAAATTCGGTGATATCCGCGCCGACGATAAAAGCCGCTTTTTCAGAGCGCAGCAGCAGACCTGTGAGATCGTGTTGTTTTTCCAGTACGTCCAGCGCGTGACCGAGGCTGGCTACGGTTGCGGTATCAAGCTTGTTGACCGAACCTGGGGCATCGAACACCAGTTCGGCGATGCCATCTTCCAGCCAGTCGAGGTACAGGGTGTCGCCTTTGTAGAGCATGTCAGTCTCCTGAATCCAGCAATATGATCTGGTCATACCAGATGAAACGGAGTGTGGAATTTATGTTAAAGAATTGCAAATTACTCTTTAAATAATTGCTGGTCGGATCACATCCGGCGGAAATCACCCGCACGCAGGGTGATGTGCTAAGATGCGGAGTATCACGATCCCATAAAAGCAAAGGATGAAAGATGGAATCCCTGTCCGCGCTCTATAAAAATCATATTGTTACCCTACAAGAACGTACCCGTGACGTGCTGACCCGTTTTCAAATGGATGCGTTGCTGATTCACTCCGGTGAATTGGTTAACGTCTTCCTTGACGACCATCCGTATCCGTTCAAGGTCAACCCGCAGTTCAAAGCCTGGGTGCCAGTGACCCAGGTGCCTAACTGCTGGCTGCTGGTGGATGGCGTCAACAAACCGAAGCTGTGGTTCTATCTGCCGGTCGATTACTGGCACAACGTCGAGCCGCTGCCGACCTCATTCTGGACCGAAGAGGTTGACGTCATTGCTCTGCCGAAGGCCGATGGCATCGGCAGCCAGCTGCCTGCCGCTCGCGGTAATATCGGCTATATTGGGCCGGTACCGGAGCGCGCGCTGGGGCTGGGTATCGCTGCGGATAAGATCAACCCGAAAGGGGTTATCGATTACCTGCACTACTATCGGGCTTACAAAACGGATTACGAACTGGCCTGCATGCGTGAAGCGCAGAAATCGGCGGTCAATGGCCATCGCGCGGCCTATGAAGCGTTCCAGTCCGGAATGAGCGAATTCGATATTAACCAGGCCTATCTCACCGCCACCGGCCATCGTGATACCGATGTGCCTTACAGCAACATCGTGGCGCTGAATGAGCATGCTTCCGTCCTGCACTACACCAAACTGGATCATCGCGCCCCGGCGGAGATGCGCAGCTTCCTGCTCGACGCCGGTGCAGAATATAACGGCTATGCCGCAGATCTGACGCGAACCTGGGCGGCACACGGCGACAACGACTTTGCCCATCTGATTAAAGACGTTAATGACGAGCAGCTGGCGCTGATTAGCACCATGAAGGCCGGGACCCGTTATGTTGATTACCATATCCAGTTCCATCAGCGCATCGCAAAGCTGCTGCGTAAACATCAGTTAGTCTCCGATATGAGCGAAGAGGCGATGGTGGAGAATGACCTGACCGGTCCGTTTATGCCGCACGGGATTGGCCATCCGCTGGGTCTACAGGTACATGATGTTGCTGGCTTTATGCAGGATGACACCGGTACGCATCTGGCGGCGCCGTCGAAATATCCGTATCTGCGCTGCACCCGTATTATCGAGCCGCGCATGGTGCTGACCATTGAACCCGGCATCTACTTCATCGAGTCGTTACTGGCGCCGTGGCGTGAAGGCCCGTTCAGCAAGCACTTCAACTGGCAGAAAATTGACGCCATGAAACCGTTTGGCGGGATCCGTATCGAAGATAACGTGGTGGTCCACGAAAACAGCATTGAAAATATGACGCGCGATCTGAAGCTGGCGTAATGGAAAGTTGGTTAATCCCGGCGGCGCCGGTTACCGTCGTTGAGGAGATTAAAAAAAGCCGTTTTATCACGTTGTTGGCGCATACCGACGGCGTGGCGGCGGCTAAAGCCTTTGTCGAGTCCGTCAGAGCGGATCACCCTGATGCCCGTCACCACTGCGTGGCGTGGGTCGCCGGGCCGCCTGATGATTCGCAACAGCTGGGATTTTCTGACGATGGCGAACCGGCGGGGACGGCGGGCAAACCGATGCTGGCACAGTTGATGGGGTGCGGTGTGGGTGAGATAACCGCTGTCGTCGTGCGTTACTACGGTGGTATCCTGCTGGGCACCGGCGGCCTGGTCAAAGCCTATGGCGGCGGTGTTCATCAGGCGCTGGCGCAGTTGACAACGCAGCGCAAGACGCCGCTAACGGCATATACTTTGCAATGTGAGTATGGGCAACTGGCTGGCGTCGAATCGCTGCTTGCCCAATTCTCCGGGAGCGTAGTCGAAAGCGAATATCTGGCGTCGGTTCGGCTTCGCGTGGCGCTTCCCCGGGCCGAAGTGGCGGCTTTTTCAGCAAAACTGGCTGATTTTAGTCGCGGTTCATTGCAATTACTGAAGATTGACGAATAATCCCCTCTGTTTTTTTGCCTATCAAAGGAAGCGCCAGAGATGCATTTTCGCGCCATAACCCGAATCGTTGGACTGTTGGTCATCTTATTTTCGGGGACGATGATCGTTCCGGGATTAGTGGCCCTGATATATCGCGATGGCGCGGGGCGGGCCTTCACTCAAACCTTTTTTGTTGCGCTGGCGATTGGCTCCATGCTGTGGTGGCCGAATCGTAAGCAAAAAGGCGAACTGAAATCCCGCGAAGGGTTTCTGATCGTGGTGCTGTTCTGGACCGTGCTGGGGAGCGTGGGGGCCTTGCCCTTTATTTTCGCCGAGCAGCCGAACCTGACGGTGACGGATGCCTTCTTCGAGTCATTTTCCGGCCTGACGACGACCGGGGCGACCACGCTGGTGGGGCTGGACTCGTTACCTCATGCAATTCTCTTTTACCGGCAGATGCTGCAATGGTTCGGTGGTATGGGGATCATTGTGCTGGCGGTGGCGATTCTGCCTATCCTCGGCGTTGGGGGGATGCAGCTCTACCGTGCGGAAATGCCCGGCCCCTTGAAAGACAACAAGATGCGCCCGCGTATCGCCGAGACGGCGAAGACGCTGTGGCTTATCTATGTGTTATTGACGATAGCCTGCGCATTGGCGCTCTGGTTTGCCGGTATGCCGGCCTTCGATGCGATTGGTCATAGCTTTTCCACCATCGCTATCGGTGGTTTCTCGACTCATGATGCCAGCGTCGGCTATTTCAATAGCCCGATGATTAACTCCATCATCGCGATCTTTTTGCTGATCTCCGGCTGTAACTACGGTCTGCATTTTTCATTATTGAGCGGACGCAGCCTGAAGGTGTACTGGCGCGACCCAGAATTTCGGATGTTCATTGGCGTCCAGTTGACGCTGGTCATCATCTGTACGCTGGTGCTATGGCTTCATAACGTGTACGGATCGGTGCTGACGACGCTGAATCAGGCATTTTTCCAGGTGGTGTCGATGGCGACCACCGCGGGGTTCACCACCGATAGCATTGCGCGCTGGCCGCTGTTCCTGCCGGTGCTGCTGCTCTGCTCCGCATTTATCGGCGGCTGCGCCGGGTCCACGGGCGGTGGCTTAAAGGTGATCCGTATCCTGTTGCTGTTCAAGCAGGGCAACCGTGAGCTTAAGCGTCTGGTACACCCGAATGCGGTGTATAGCATCAAGTTAGGTAACCGCGCGCTGCCGGAACGTATTCTTGAAGCCGTGTGGGGATTCTTCTCCGCCTATGCGCTGGTCTTTATCATTAGTATGCTGGCGATTATTGCCACCGGGGTGGATGACTTCTCTGCCTTCGCCTCCGTAGTGGCGACGTTGAACAACCTCGGGCCTGGGCTTGGCGTTGTCGCGGACAACTTTGCCACCATGAACCCGGTCGCGAAATGGATCCTGATTGCTAATATGCTGTTTGGTCGTCTGGAAGTGTTCACCTTACTGGTGCTCTTTACTCCCACTTTCTGGCGCGAATAACAGGAGTGCTCGTGAAAACTTTAATACTCTTCTCCACCCGCGACGGGCAGACCCGTGAAATCGCTTCGTTTCTGGCCTCCGAGCTAAAAGAGCTGGGCATTGATGCGGATACCTTGAACCTGAATCGTACCGATGTCGTCGAATGGCATCACTACGATCGGGTGGTCATTGGCGCGTCGATTCGCTACGGGCACTTTCATCCGGCGGTGGACCGCTTTGTGAAAAAGCATCTGGCATCATTGCAGGCGCTGCCGGGAGCATTCTTCTCGGTCAACCTGGTAGCCCGTAAACCCGAGAAGCGTACGCCGCAGACCAACAGCTATACGCGTAAGTTTCTGTTGAACTCGCCGTGGCAGCCGCAGAGCTGCGCGGTGTTTGCCGGCGCGCTGCGCTACCCGCGCTACCGCTGGTACGATCGGTTTATGATCCGCCTGATTATGAAAATGACTGGAGGCGAAACGGATATCCGGAAAGAGGTGGTTTATACCGACTGGCAACAGGTATCCCGGTTTGCTCGAGAAATCGCTCAAATGGCGAGCAAATAGCGCGTAAAACTCGCGTTGTGGTGGAGAATTGAGCGAACGAAAAGTTTTTTTGAATTTCCCCTTGTCACCTCAGAATTACTCCCTATAATGCGCCTCCACTGACACGGAACAACGGCAAGCAAGCCGCCGGGTCAGCGGGGTTCCGGTGAGAACCTCGCAGAGAAAAGCAAAAATAAATGCTTGACTCTGCAGCGGGAAAGCGTAATATGCACACCCCGCGCCGCAGCGAAAAACGAAGCGGCACTGCTCTTTAACAATTTATCAGACAATCTGTGTGGGCACTCAAAGTGACATGGATTCTTAACGTCCTCGGACGAAAAATGAATACCAAGTCTCTGAGTGAACATACGTAATTCATTACGAAGTTTAATTCACGAGCATCAAACTTAAATTGAAGAGTTTGATCATGGCTCAGATTGAACGCTGGCGGCAGGCCTAACACATGCAAGTCGAGCGGTAGCACAGAGAGCTTGCT
>NZ_PIOK01000012.1:0-89809 GCF_002810515.1 Klebsiella sp. D-Nf1 | reverse complement strand
GCAGAGTCAAGCGCTTATTTTGCTTTTCTCTGTCGGTTTTCAGCGTTGAACTTCACCGCCGAAACCCTGCTGACCCGGCGGCTTGCTTGCCGTTGTTCCGTGTCAGTGGAGGCGCATTATAGGGAGTAATTCTGAGGTGACAAGAGGAAATTCAAAAAAACTTTTCAACCGTCTCTTTTTTCAACAAAGCGGCGAGGAATGTCGCAAAAAACCGCCGTTTTGCTGTTTTAACCGACGAAACGGGGCGCCTGGTGGCATACTGTTAGAGTAAAGAAAAGAAAGGAACGGCATTTATGTCTTTAAGCGCACAGCAACTGGCGGCACAAAAGAACATCTCCTGGGTACTGGCCGAGAAGCTCGCCCAAAAAATACTGACTGGCGAATATCAGCCGGAAAGCATTCTTCCCGGCGAGATGGAGTTGGGGGAGCAGTTCGGTGTGAGCCGTACCGCCGTCCGTGAAGCGGTGAAGACGCTAACGGCAAAAGGCATGTTGCTGCCTCGCCCTCGCATTGGCACCCGGGTGATGCCGCGCAGCAGCTGGAACTTCCTGGATAAGGAACTGCTGTCCTGGTGGCTAACAGAAGATAACTTCGAAGAAGTGGTGAGCCACTTTCTCGTCATGCGCAGCAGCCTGGAGCCCCAGGCCTGTTTTCTCGCTGCCGCTAACGGCACCGCAGAGCAAAAAGCGCAGCTCAATACCTTAATGGAAGAGATGATTGCCTTGAAACGTCATTTTCAGCGCGATCGCTGGATAGATGTCGATATGGCCTGGCATGAACACATCTATGAAATGAGCGGTAATCCTTTCCTCAGCTCATTCGCTTCTTTATTTCATTCGGTCTACCACACCTACTTCACGTCGATTACGCAAAATGAAGTGGTGAAGCTCGATCTCCACCAGGCGATTGTCGATGCCATTCTCAACAGTGATGCGCCAGGTGCCTTGCTCGCCTGTCAGGCGTTGTTGAACGCCCCTCACCACGTAAATCAATAACAAGGAATTGGCATGAGCAGAAAAAAAGGGCGCAGCATGGCCGGCCTGCCGTGGATCGCGGCGATGGCCTTCTTTATGCAGGCACTGGATGCCACCATTCTTAACACTGCCCTCCCGGCTATTGCCCACAGTCTTAATCGTTCCCCCTTAGCAATGCAGTCGGCCATTATCAGCTATACGCTGACGGTGGCGATGCTGATCCCGGTCAGCGGCTGGCTGGCCGATCGCTTCGGCACGCGCCGGGTCTTTATCATCGCTGTTAGCTTGTTCACTTTGGGGTCCCTCGCCTGCGCGCTCTCCAGCTCATTAATGGAGCTGGTCATTTTTCGGGTGATTCAGGGGATCGGCGGGGCGATGATGATGCCGGTGGCGAGACTGGCGCTGCTGCGCGCCTATCCCCGCAGCGAGCTGCTTCCGGTACTCAACTTTGTGACCATGCCAGGTCTGGTGGGGCCGATACTGGGCCCCGTGCTCGGCGGGGTGTTTGTCACCTGGGCCAGCTGGCATTGGATTTTCCTGATAAACATTCCCATCGGCATCATCGGTATTCTCTATGCCCGCAAATTCATGCCAAATTTCACGACGCCGCGCAGGCGCTTCGATATAACCGGTTTTCTGTTATTTGGCTTAAGCCTGGTACTGTTTTCCAGCGGTATTGAACTGTTTGGAGAAAAAATCGTGGCGACATGGCTGGCGCTGGCCGTGATTGCCGTCAGTCTGTTACTGCTCGTGGCCTATGTTCGCCACGCGCGCCGCCATCCTGCGCCGCTTATCTCGCTCTCTTTATTTAAGACGCATACTTTCTCAGTCGGCATTGCTGGCAACCTTGCCACGCGTTTAGGTACCGGCTGTGTGCCGTTTCTGATGCCGCTGATGCTGCAGGTTGGCTTCGGCTATCCGGCCATTATCGCCGGCTGTATGATTGCCCCTACCGCTATCGGCTCCATTATTGCGAAATCTACCGTTACCCAGGTGCTGCGCTGGTTTGGCTATCGTAAGACCCTGGTGGGGATCACGGTATTTATTGGCCTCATGATTGCCCAGTTCTCGCTGCAGTCGCCAGAGATGCCGCTGTGGATGCTTCTTCTGCCACTGTTTGTGCTGGGGATGGCGATGTCCACGCAGTTCACCTCGATGAATACCATTACGCTGGCCGACCTGACGGATGACAATGCCAGCAGCGGTAACAGCCTGCTGGCGGTGACCCAGCAGCTTTCAATCAGTCTCGGGGTGGCCATCAGCGCTGCGGTGCTGCGCTTCTATGAAGGTTTTGACAATGCCAGCACGGTACAGCAGTTTCACTATACCTTTATAACCATGGGCGTGATCACCATCGTGTCGGCGTTGATGTTTATGCTGTTAAGAGCGAAGGATGGCCGTAATCTGATTAGCGAGCGGCACAAACGCTAAGCGGAGCCGCGAACCACCAGCTCCGGCGTTAACTGAACGCGCTGCTGTTTTTGCTGCGGATCGGCCATTCGATGGATCAGCACATCGATGGCCAGTTCTCCCAGCTCATCTTTTGGCTGGTGAATGGTGGTCAACGGCGGCGTCATATAGCGTGCCAGCTCAATATCATCGTAGCCCACCAGCGCCATGTCCTGCGGGATCTGCAAACCGGCCTGGTACAAGGCCTGATAAGCGCCAACCGCCATGGCATCGTTGCCGACAAATACCGCCTGCGGCCGCTGCGGCAAAACCAGCAGCTGCTGCATCGCGCTAAACCCGCCGCCAAACTCAAAATCACTGGTCACCACGTATCCGTCGGCAACCGGCAGGCCGCAGCGCGCCATCGCAGCATGGTAACCTTCAAGACGCAGACGCGCCGGGGTTTTATCCAGCGGGCCGGCAATACAGGCAATGCGCGAATGCCCCTGGTCAATCAGATACTGGGTCGCCATATCGCCGCCAAGCAGCGAGTTATCCTGAATCAGATCGCTATCGCCATCAAAGGGAGCCCAGTCCATCATGACCGTCGGTACCGACGGATAGCGCTGCATAATTTCCGGAGAAGGCTGATGGGTCTCCGTGCACAGCAGCAGTAGTCCATCGACGCGTTTTTGCATTAGCGTCTCCAGATTACGATTCATTCGCTGCTCATCACCTTCCGTATTACAGAGTACGAGGCTATAACCCCGCTCAAAACAGCTGCGCTCCACGCCCCTCACCAGCTCCGAATAAAACGGATTGGTACTGGCGGTGATGAGCATGCCGATGGTGCGGGTTTGATTAAGCTTGAGGCTACGCGCCAGCGCAGAGGGCGCGTAGTTGAGGCTTTTGATCGCAGCGTCTACTTTGGCGGTAATCGCCTCGCTGACAAAACGGTCCTTATTGATGACGTGTGACACCGTCGATGTGGAAACGCCCGCGATGCGGGCCACATCTTTCATCGTAGCCAAGCATTACCCCTGTTGCGCTAAAAATTCATCAATCTCTGTGCGCCACGGCACGGACGGCTGTGCGCCTTTGCGGGTCACGGCGATCGCCGCCGCGGCATGCGCAAAGCGGATCGCTTCTGGCAGGGAAGTCCCTTCCAGCAACGCGGTTACCAGCGCACCGTTAAAGGTATCACCGGCCGCGATAGTATCAATGGCCTGCACACGAAAGCCCGGGATCCGACGACTTTCGCCTTCGGCACTGAGCCAGACGCCGCGGCTGCCGAGGGTGATCATCACCGTACCAATGCCTTTGGCATGCAGCACGTCGGCGGCTTTTGCCGCATCCTCGTCGCTCTCAACGCGAATACCCGTCAGCTTTTCCGCTTCGGTTTCGTTGGGGGTAATGATATCCACCAGCGCCAGCAACTCATCTGAGAGCTCACGCGCTGGCGCGGGGTTCAGCACCACGGTAGTCTGATGGTGATGAGCGATTCTCGCCGCCGCCAGCACGCTCTCCAGCGGCGTCTCCAGCTGCATTAACAGTGCCTGTGCGCTGGCGATACGTTCTTTTTCGGCCTCAACCTGGGAGACGGAAAGCGCCGCATTGGCGCCGGCATGAATACCGATGACATTCTCACCTTCGGCGTTAACGAAGATTAACGCCACGCCGGTCGCTTCCCCGGCGACCGCGCGCACGGGCGCCACGTCGATTTTGTCGCTCGCCAACTGACGACGGATGCGTTCACCGATATCGTCATCGCCGGTGCAGGCGATAAACGCTATATCCGCTCCGCTGCGCCCGGCGGCCACCGCCTGGTTAGCCCCTTTACCACCGAACGCCACCTGATAGTGGTTGCCGGTGACGGTCTCACCCGGCGTCGGGAAAGTGTCAAGGTTAAGAATGTGATCGGCATTGATGCTGCCAAGGACGACAAGTTTGCCTGCAGTTTTCATCATTTCTGTTCCCGGGAAAGCGCGCCACCGGGATCCGGTGGCGCATGCCCTGCTTTTCTTTTTTTATATTGTCCCTCGGACCGTTGCCAGTCCGAATCGCATATTACTGCTTAACGACCAGCTTCAGCTCAACCGGGTAGTTAGCTTCCACTTTTTCGCCCTTCAGTACCTTATCAGCCGTCTCAACGCCTTTCGCGCCGATCTGCTCCGGCAACTGTGCGACGGTCGCCGCCAGTTTGCCACTGTTTACTGCTTTTTCGCCATCCGGAGTGCCGTCAAATCCAACCACCATCACATCGGATTTGCCTGCAGTCTGCAGCGCACGCAGAGCGCCGAGCGCCATTTCATCATTTTGCGCGAACACCGCCTGAACGTCAGGGTGTGCGGTCAGCAGGTTCTGCATCACGTTCAGCCCTTTGGTACGGTCAAAATCAGCCGGCTGGCTGGCCAGGACATTGAACTTGTGCGCCACCACGGCTTGTTTAAAGCCTTCGCCGCGCTCGCGCGCCGCAGAAGTCCCGGCAATGCCCTGCAGCTCAATGACTTTCGCACTTTCACCCACTTTTTTCGCGATGTAATCGCCAGCCATTTTTCCGCCCTGCACGTTGTCAGACGCAATGTGGCTCACGACATCACCTTTTGTGGCCTGACGGTCAAGGGTGATGACCGGGATTTTCGCCTGGTTTGCCATCTTCACGGCGTTGCCGACGGCATCAGAGTCGGTGGGGTTGATCAGCAGCAGCTTGGCGCCGCGCACCGTCAAATCCTGGACGTTCGCCAGCTCTTTCGCCGGGTTGTTCTGGGAGTCCAGCACCACCAGGTTGTAGCCCAGCTTGTCAGCTTCTTTTTGCGCGCCGTCTTTCAGCGACACGAAGAACGGGTTATTCAGGGTAGAGATAACCAGAGCGATGGTGTCTTTGGCCATCGCGTTCGCGCTGACGGTCGCACTTAGCGCAACAGCAGAGACCAGGGTCGCCAGTTTTTTCATATTCATAGTTAAGATGTCCTGTAGAGTTCTCAGTTACTGCTTTTTGTTATCTACCAGTACCGCCAGCAAAATCACCACCGCTTTAACGATCATCTGGTAATAGGAAGAAACGCCTAAAAGATTAAGACCATTATTCAGGAAGCCAAGGATCAGCGCGCCAATCAGCGTGCCGACAATGCGTCCTTTACCGCCCGCGAGGCTGGTGCCGCCGAGCACCACCGCCGCAATGGCGTCCAGCTCATAGCCCGTCCCCGCCGTCGGCTGCGCGGAGGAGAGACGCGCCACTTCGATGATCCCAGCCAGCGACGCCAACATCCCGCACAAGGCGTAGACGATAATTTTGACTTTATTGACGCTAATCCCGGACAAACGCGTCGCCGCTTCATTACCGCCCAGAGCGTAAATATAACGGCCCAGGCGAGTATGGTGCAGCATGTACCAGGCCGCCAGGAAGACAATCGCCATGATCCATACCGGCGTCGGGATCCCCAGCGGACGCCCGATGCCAAACCAGCCGAACAGATCGGCGTTATCGCTAAAGCCGGTATTGATCGGGCTGCCGTTGGTATACACCATGGTCACACCGCGCAGCAGCAGCATCATCACCAGGGTGGCGATGAAGGCCTGCACGCGGCCTTTCGCCACAATCACCCCGGTGACTGCGCCGATCGCGGCACCTAATGCGAGGGCGGCAGCGACCGCCACCAGCGCATTAACCTCAATGCCAACAATCGACGCCGCCACCGCACCGGTGAGCGCCAGAAGGGAGCCGACGGACAGGTCGATCCCCGAGGTCAGTATGACCAGCGTCATCCCTACCGCCATGATGGCGTTAACGGAGGTCTGTTGCAGGATATTGAACAGGTTATTGACGGTAAAAAAGTTGGGGCTCATGGTCGATACCACCGCGATCAGCACCAGCAGGGCAATCAGCGATTTTTGCTCCATCAGCCACGCTTTCGTGAAATAACGGCGACCAGTAACAGCCTGGGTTGTCATCTTTCTTACTCCTGATTCACACGGTTAAGCTTGCCCACAGCGGCAGCCATCAATACTTCCTGGGTGGCCTGCTCGCGTGTGAATTCACCGCCGAGATGCCCTTCATGCATCACAATGATGCGATCGCTCATGCCCAACACCTCCGGCATCTCAGAGGAGACCAGAATGATGCTCAGACCATCGGCTTTGAACTGATTGATTAGCTGGTAGATCTCTTTCTTCGCTCCGACGTCGACGCCGCGGGTCGGTTCATCAAGGATCAGCACCTTCGGCCGGGTCATCAGCCCGCGGGCAATGGCGACCTTTTGCTGGTTGCCGCCGGAAAGCAGGCCGATTGCCTGCTCCATGGACGGCGTTTTTACGTTAAACAGCCGAATGAAATCACTGACCGCCTGCTGTTCATCTTTATGTTTGAGGCTGCCACCCGCCCGGCTGAAGTAGCGCAACGCAGTCAGGGACATGTTTTCTTTTACCGACATCCCGAGAACCAGGCCATCGCGCTTACGATCTTCGGAGATATAGACAATGCCGTTCGCCAGACCGTCCTGCGGCGAACGAGTCACCACTTCATGGCCATCCAGCGTCACGGAGCCGCTGCTGCGCGGCAGCGCGCCGTACAGCACTTTCATCAGTTCGGTCCGTCCGGCGCCCATCAGCCCGGCAACACCCAGGATTTCTCCCTGGCGCAGGGTAAAGGTCACATTTTCCACGCCCGGGCCGCAGAGATTGTCGACTTTCAAGCGTACCGCACCCGGCGTTTTATCAAGATGCGGGTACTGTTCCTCCAGCTTGCGGCCAACCATCATCTCGATCAGACGGTCTTCATCCAGAGAAGCCACTTCGCGCTCGGCGATAAACTGCCCGTCGCGAAAGACGGTGACATCGTCGCAAATCTCGAAGATCTCTTTCATACGGTGGGAGATATAGACAATGCCGCGCCCCTGTGACTTCAGTTCGCGGATGACGCGGAACAGCGATTCGGTTTCGGTATCGGTCAGCGCATCGGTCGGTTCATCCATAATGATGACCTTTGACTCGAAGCTCAGCACTTTGGCGATCTCCACCATTTGCTGATCGCCAATCGACAGATCGCCCACCAGCTTCTGGCTGTTAAAGCGGAGATTCAGCTTTGCCAGCAGCTTGTCGGCTTCGGTATACATCTGCTTCCAGTCGATTTTGCCGAAGCGGTTAACGAACTCGCGGCCAAGGAAGATGTTCTCGGCAATCGTTAATTGCGGGATCAGGTTCAGTTCCTGGTGGATGATGCCGATCCCGGCTTCCTGGGAGGATTTTGGGCCGTTAAAGGTCGTCTCTTTGCCTAACCACAGCAAAGAGCCGGCATCACGGGTGTAGATCCCGGTCAGCACCTTCATCATAGTGGACTTGCCGGCGCCATTTTCCCCTACCAGCGCCATCACCCGACCGGCATAGACATTCAGCGCCGCGCCGGAGAGCGCCTTGACGCCAGGGAACGCTTTATCGATCCCTTTCAGTTGCAATAAGGCTTCCATGACGGCGACCTCAGAACGTGACGCCGGCACAGAGAATGATATTCGCAAACGGGGAACACTCCCCGCTGCGAATTACCGCCTGACTGTCTGCGGTTTGTTTTTTGAACTGCTCATGACTGGTGTAACGAATTTCAATGGTATTTCCCTGGTGCTGCTGCAGCTGCTCAAGGTGAGTGAGCAACGTCGCGTGGAGCTGCGGATTATGGGTTTTAATCTCTTCCGCGATAACAGCCGCTTCAACCTGCATTTCCGTCGTCACCACTTCCAGCACCTGCATAAATGAAGGTACGCCCTGCGTCAGCGCCATATCAATGCGCGTGCTGCTGCGGGGAACCGGTAATCCGGCATCGCAGACCACCAGCGTATCGGTGTGGCCCAGGCGGGAAATGACCGCGGAAATATCAGCGTTAAGTACGGTGCCTTTTTTCATTTTTTCTCTTTTGCTCCACTAGCGAAACGTTTCGCTAAAATAATTATTATCAATGTGTGAGCAGAAAACCATCATCAGAGAAGAGAAATGTGATCGCCATCGAAACGTTTCGCGAAGCATAGACAGGACGTTACAGCCGGAGTGAGAAACAAAAAGCCCTTCGCAATGGAAGGGCTTTTTTTACATCATATTTCGACCTGGGTACCGAGCTCGATAACCCGGTTTGGCGGGATTTCAAACTGATCCGGCGCGCGCAGGGCGTTACGCTGCAGCAGCAGATAAAGCTTGCCGCGCAGACGCAGATACCACGGTCGTTTGCCGATAATCAGCGACTCATGCGACATAAAGAACGAGGTCTCCATCATCCGGCAGCTGAGTCCTTCCAGGCCACAGCGATGGAATACTTCTTCAACGTTTGGCGTTTCCCGCCAGCCGTAGCTGGCCACCACCCGCCAGAACGACGGCGACAGCTGCTCGATCTGCACCCGGCGAACGTTATGCACGTAAGGCGCGTCTTCGGTGCGCAAGGTCAGAAGGATCACTCGCTCATGCAGCACCTTGTTGTGCTTCAGGTTATGCAGCAGGGCAAACGGGATCACGTTCAGGGCGCGGGACATATACACCGCGGTACCCGGCACACGCACCGGCGGTGACTTCTCCAGCGAAGAGATCATCGCTTCCAGCGAGTTACCGTGCTCGTGCATCCGGCGCAGCAGGCGGAAACGCTCGCTCTTCCAGGTGGTCATCACCGTAAACATCACCAGCCCCAGAGACAACGGTAGCCAGCCACCGGAGACAATCTTATCGAGGTTCGCCGAGAACAGCGGAATATCGATACACAGGAAGGCCACCAGCATCAGGCCGACAAACAGCTTATTCCAGTGCCAGTTTTTGCGCGCCACCGTTGCCGACAGAATGGAGGTCAGCACCATGGTGCCCGTTACCGCGATACCGTACGCCGCCGCCAGATTAGAAGAGTGCTCAAAGCTGACAATGACGATGACCACAGAAACGTACAGCAGCCAGTTAATGAACGGAATGTAAATCTGCCCGGACTCCATTTCCGAGGTGTGGATAATGCGCATCGGCGACAGATAGCCCAGACGCACTGCCTGACGGGTCAGGGAGAAGACCCCGGAGATCACCGCCTGCGAGGCGATAACCGTCGCCAGAGTGGAGATAATCAACATCGGGATCAGCGCCCACTCCGGCGCCAGCAGGAAGAACGGGTTTTTAATCGCTTCCGGGTGCTTCAGCAGCAGCGCGCCCTGGCCAAAGTAGTTCAGCACCAGCGAGGGCAGCACGACGGAGAACCAGGCCACGCGGATCGGCAGTTTGCCAAAGTGCCCCATATCGGCGTACAGCGCTTCCACCCCGGTAATCGACAGCACCACCGCACCGAGCGCAATAAAGGAAACCGTTTTGTACTGCAGGAAAAAGTGCACCGCCCAGTAGGGGTTTAGCGCCTGCAGAACTTCCGGGTTATCGAGGATGCTGCGCGCGCCAAGCACTGCCAGCAACAGGAACCAAATCAGCATAATCGGCGCAAACAGCTTGCCGACCATTCCGGTCCCGTGCTTCTGGATCACAAACAGCAGGGTCAGCACGATAATGGAAATAGGGACAATCCAGGTATCAAGCTGCGGAGCGATAATTTCTAGCCCCTCTATCGCCGACATAACGGAAATCGCCGGCGTAATCACCACTTCGCCATAGAAGAAGCTACCGCCGATCAGGCCGAGGATCACCAGTACGGAGGTCATTCGGGCCGAGGTATTACGTCCGGCCAGCGACATCAGCGTTAAGATCCCCCCTTCCCCGGCGTTATCCGCCCGCATTACGAAGGTGATGTATTTAATCGATACGGTAAAGATTAACAGCCAGAAAATCAGCGACAAAAAGCCAAACACGGCATCGCGCTCAACGCCAAAGCCGAACTGACCTGACAGGCATTCGCGCAAGGTATACAGTGGACTGGTACCGATATCGCCGTACACCACGCCGATGGCCGCCAACGTTAATGCCGGCAACGATTGTTTATTATCAGTGCTCATAGACTAGTCTTTTCGTTTATAAAACAAATGTGTGCCTAGTCCCTTGGCCCACAAAAAGCGCACAGTATGCACGATTATTTGCGAAATCGTACCCCTAACAGACACCATATTAACCTGGCTCAAAAAAAATAAATCGATTCTTCAGGCTATTACCGCCCCTGCTCTAACATCTATACTCGACCCAATAACGATACATGACAAAGCACGCAACTCAATTATGGCTCAAACACATTTACTGGCTGAAAGAATTTCCCGGCTCAGCGCGGCACTCGAAAAAGGACTCTTTGAACGCAGCCACGCAATACGCCTCTGCCTGCTGGCGGCGCTCAGCGGTGAGAGCGTTTTTTTGCTCGGCCCACCGGGGATCGCCAAAAGCCTGATTGCCCGCCGCCTCAAGTTCGCCTTCCAGCAGGCGCGCGCTTTTGAATACCTGATGACCCGCTTCTCCACCCCGGAAGAGGTTTTTGGGCCACTGTCCATTCAGGCGCTGAAAGATGAAGGCCGTTACGAACGTTTAACCGCCGGCTACCTGCCGGAAGCAGAAATCGTGTTTCTCGATGAAATATGGAAAGCGGGTCCGGCCATCCTCAACACCCTGCTGACGGCGATTAACGAACGTCACTTCCGCAATGGCGCGCACGAAGAGAAAATCCCGATGCGCCTGCTGGTGGCCGCGTCGAACGAACTCCCCGAAGCCGACAGCAGTCTGGAAGCGCTGTATGACCGAATGCTGATCCGTCTGTGGCTTGATAAAGTGCAGGATAAAGGTAATTTCCGTTCAATGCTGCTCAGCCAGCAGGATGAAAACATCAATCCAGTGCCCAGCGCGCTGCAGGTTAGCGACGAAGAGTTTACCCAATGGCAGCAGCAGATCGGCAATATCAAACTGCCAGACGCGGTGTTTGAGCTGATATTCCAGCTCCGCCAGCAGCTGGATGCCCTGCCAAATGCGCCGTACGTCTCGGATCGTCGCTGGAAAAAGGCCATTCGCCTGCTGCAGGCCAGCGCCTTCTTCAGCGGGCGCGACAGCATCGCGCCGATAGATCTGATCCTGCTGAAAGATTGTCTGTGGCACAACGTCGAGAGCATGAACCTGATGTCGCAGCAGCTGGAAACGCTCATGACCTGTCACGCCTGGCAACAGCAGGCGATGCTGACGCGGCTGGGGGCCATTGTCCAAAGACGCATTCAGATCCAACAGCAGCAAAGCGACAAAACGGCGTTGAAGGTCACCCGCCTTGGCGGGATGTTTAGCCGCAAACCGCATTATGAATTGCCGGCGGAGATCCAGGGGACCACCCTGACGCTGCTGCTGCAGCAGCCGCTCAAACTTCACGATATGGAAGTGATCCACATTACTTTTGAACGCGAGGCGTTAGCCAACTGGCTGGAAAAAGGCGGTGAGATCCGCGGTAAGCTCAACGGGATCGGCTTTGCCCAACTGCTCAATATGGATGTCGACACCAGCCAGCACCTGGTCGTCCGCGACGTCAGCCTGCAGGGCTCACGCCTCGCGCTGCCCGGTAGCGCATCGCAGGAGAACATGCCGGCAGAAATTCGCCAACAGCTGGAGGCGCTCGATGATGAGTGGCACCAGCAACACAACCGCTTCAGCGAGCAGCAAAAGTGTCTGTTTATCCCGGTCGAGTGGCTGGGAAGAATCGAAGCCAGCCTGCAGGACGTCGGCGCGCAGATTAAACAGGCGAAGCAGCCATGACGCTCGATATGCTGAATGTCATGCTGGCAGTCAGCGAAGAGGGAATGATCGAGGAGATGCTGCTGGCGCTGCTGGCCTCTCCTCAGCTGGCAGTGTTCTTTGAAAAATTTCCCCGCCTGAAAAACATCATCGCGGCGGATATTCCGCGCTGGCGTGAAGCCGTTCGCGCCCGTTTAAAAGAGGTAAACGTCCCGCCGGATCTGGACGCCGAAGTGCAAACCTATCAGCAGGCTCAGGTACTCTCTACCTCGCAGTTTATCGTCCAGCTCCCGCAGATCCTCGGCAAACTGCACCAGCTACAGTCTCCTTTTGCCGCTCAGGCGCAGAAGCTGGTGGATGACAATGCCACCTTTACTCCGGCGCTGCATACGCTGTTTTTACAGCGCTGGCGCCTGAGCCTGGTGGTGCAAGCCACCAGCCTTAACCAGCAGCTGCTGGATGAAGAACGCGATCAGTTACTCAGTGAGGTTCAGGAACGAATGACGCTCAGCGGTCAGCTCGATCCGGTACTGGCGGAAAATGACACTGCCGCCGGGCGTCTATGGGATATGAGCGCTGGCGAACTCAAACGCGGCGACTATCAGCTGATCGTGCGCTATGGCGATTTTCTCAACCAGCAGCCAGAACTGCTGCAGCTGGCGGAACAGCTCGGACGTTCGCGGGAAGCGAAATCCGTGCCGAAGAAAGACGCCCCGATGGAAACCTTTCGCAGCCTGGTGCGCGAGCCAGCGACAGTGCCGGAGCAAGTCGACGGCCTCCAGCAGAGTGACGACATTCTTCGCCTGCTGCCGCCGGAGCTGGCGACGCTCGGCATCACGGAGCTGGAGTTTGAATTTTATCGCAAGCTGGTGGAGAAGCAGCTGCTCACCTACCGACTGCATGGCGACGCCTGGCGTGAGAAAATCACCGAACGCCCGGTAACACGACAGGATTTTGATGAACAGCCGCGCGGGCCCTTTATTGTCTGCGTCGATACGTCAGGGTCGATGGGCGGTTTTAACGAGCAGTGCGCTAAGGCCTTTTGTCTGGCCCTGATGCGCGTCGCGCTGGCCGATAACCGTCGCTGCTTTATTATGCTGTTCTCCAGCGAAGTGGTGCATTACGAACTGACCAGCGAGCGCGGGCTGGAGCAGGCGATCCGCTTTTTAAGCCAGCGCTTTCGCGGCGGTACCGATCTGGCCAGCTGTTTTCGCGCCATCATTGAACGTCTGCAAAACCCACAGTGGGTGGATGCGGATGCCGTCGTGATCTCTGACTTTATTGCCCAGCGGTTGCCGGATGAGGTGATTGCTCAGGTGGGGGAACTACAGCGTAAGCATCAGCACCGTTTTCATGCGGTGGCGATGTCAGTACACGGCAAACCCGGCATCATGCGCATCTTCGATCATATCTGGCGCTTTGATACCGGGCTGCGTAGCCGCCTGCTCCGACGCTGGCGGCGCTAATTCATTACAGCAGCGCGGAAACGCTTTCGCGAACCTGGGCCGGCCATACGCCGCACTGCACCTGGCCGATATGGTCAAGCTGCAGCAGCAGCATCGTCAGACGAGACTGGCCGATGCCGCCGCCGATAGTCTGCGGCATCTCGCCGCGCAGCAGCGCCTGGTGCCATTCAAGCTGTAGGCGATCTTCATCGCCGGTCACGGCCAGCTGGCGCTTCAGCGCTTCGGCGTCAACGCGGATCCCCATTGAGGAGATCTCGAAGGCATCTTCCAGCACCGGGTTCCACACCAGGATATCGCCGTTCAGACCGGCAAAGCCTTCAGAAACCTCTGTGCTCCAGTCATCGTAATCCGGCGCACGCACGTCGTGGCGCTTACCATCAGACAGTTTGCCGCCGATACCAATTAAGAAAACGGCCCCCAACTCTTTGGCAATGGCTCGCTCACGGCCCTTGGCATCAAGATCGGGATAGCGGCTCAGCAGCTCCTGGCTGTGAACAAAATGGATCTGTTCCGGCAGAAACGGCTTCAGGCCAAATTCCTGGCTGACCGCCAGCTCGGTAGCTTTGATCCCGGCGTAGATCGCCTCGACGGTTGCCTTCAGGGTGCCGACGTGACGCTCTTCATCCCCCATCACGCGCTCCCAGTCCCACTGATCGACATAGACAGAATGGATAGGCGTCAGACGGTCTTCATCGGGGCGAAGGGCCTTCATGTGCGTGTACAGCCCTTCGCCCGCGCTGAAGTCGTGTTGTCCCAGGGTTTGACGCTTCCACTTCGCCAGCGAATGAACCACTTCGAACTGGGCGTCGGGCAGTGTTTTCACTTTTACCTGAACCGCTTTCTCGCAGCCGGACAAGTTGTCCTGTGTCCCATCTCCTACGCGGCTTAAGATTGGCGCCTGGACTTCAATCAGGCCAAGCTTCTCTTCCAGCTGACGGGAAAAATGGGATTTAACGAAACTAATCTGGCGTTGTTTTGCGATGTATGCGGTTTTCATTTTTTATGACTCCTGCGTCCTGTTGCCATTGATTAAGCAACAAAACAGGCCAGTAATACAATAATCAATCAATAAAAAGCCTCATCAACTTTTAATTCATCAAAATATGACGCTAAAATAGTAAGAACCCTCAAACTTCATAAGAAAAAGATATGGAAAATTATCAGATCGACAATCTGGACCGCGGCATTCTCGATGCACTGATGGCCAACGCTCGTACCGCCTACGCCGAACTGGCCAAACAGTTCAGCGTCAGCCCAGGCACCATTCACGTACGTGTTGAGAAGATGAAGCAGGCGGGCATCATTACCGGCGCGCGCATTGACGTTAGCCCCAAGCAGCTGGGCTATGATGTCGGCTGCTTTATCGGCATTATTCTCAAGAGCGCCAAGGACTACCCTTCCGCCCTTGCTCGCCTGGAAAGCCTGGAGGAGGTCACCGAGGCTTATTACACCACCGGCCACTACAGCATCTTTATTAAGGTGATGTGTAAATCCATCGATGCCCTGCAGCAGGTACTTATCAACAAGATCCAAACAATTGATGAAATTCAGTCCACCGAGACTCTGATCGTGCTGCAGAACCCGATCATGCGTACCATCAAGCCCTGATCGCTTTTTTTAATCCCACATTTTTCCACAGGTAGATCCCAGCTCGCTCACAGCGTACAATACGCCACTCTGAACAGTTGAGCGGGCGATCGGCGATCATGGCAGACATTACACTTATCAGCGGCAGCACCCTGGGCAGTGCGGAATATGTAGCAGAGCATCTGGCGGAAAAGCTGGAAGAAGCTGGCTACAGCACTGAAATCCAGCACGGTCCGCTGGTTGACGATCTGCAGGCGGAAGGGATCTGGTTAGTTATCTCTTCAACGCATGGCGCCGGCGATATTCCCGACAACCTGGTTCCCTTCTATGACGCATTGCTGGAGCAGAAGGCCGATCTTTCCGCCGTGCGCTTTGGCGCCATCGGGATCGGCAGCCGCGAATACGACACCTTCTGCGGGGCGATCGATAAATTAGAAGCAGCCTTGAAGGCCAGCGGCGCAAAACAGATCGGCGAAACGCTGAAAATTAACGTACTGGAACATGAAATTCCGGAGGATCCAGCGGAAATCTGGCTGGGATCCTGGAAAAATTTGCTCTGAGAATTGTAAAGATCGTCGGATCTTCTGTGGATAACCATGCTTAAAAGCTTGGATCAACCGGTAGTTATCCAAAGAATAACCGTCGTATGGTTTTTGCGCTGTGTATAACCCTTCATTTTGATCCCAGCTTATACGGACCAGGATCACCGATCATTCACAGATAGTGATCCTTCTTAAGCATTTGATCTTACTTCACGGATCCGACTTATCCACAAAGAGAGTCGATCCTAATAAGAGATCACAATAGAACAGATCTCTATATAAAGATCTTCTTTTTAATACTCAGGATCCCGGAGTCTTTCTCAAAAGAGCAAAGCCGAGTAGAATCCACGGCCCGGGCTTCAATCCATTTTCAAACCGCGTTATGCGAGGCAGATCACCATGTTTTATCAGGATCCTTTTGACGTCATTATCATTGGCGGGGGTCATGCAGGCACTGAGGCCGCGATGGCCGCAGCGCGAATGGGCCAACAAACCCTGCTTTTGACACACAATATCGACACGCTGGGGCAGATGAGCTGCAACCCGGCGATTGGCGGCATTGGGAAAGGACACCTGGTAAAAGAAGTGGACGCACTTGGCGGGTTGATGGCAACCGCGATCGATCAGGCGGGTATTCAGTTTAGGATACTAAACGCCAGCAAAGGGCCCGCGGTACGTGCCACTCGTGCCCAGGCAGACCGCGTGCTGTATCGTCAGGCGGTACGCACCGCGCTGGAGAACCAGCCGAACCTGATGATCTTCCAGCAGGCGGTGGAAGATCTGATTGTGGAAAACGATCGTGTCGTGGGCGCCGTCACTCAGATGGGCCTCAAATTCCGTGCCAAAGCGGTGGTGCTGACCGTCGGGACCTTCCTCGATGGCAAAATCCATATTGGTCTGGACAACTACAGCGGCGGGCGTGCCGGCGATCCGCCGTCAATTCCACTGTCTCGTCGTCTGCGTGAGCTGCCGCTGCGTGTAAGCCGCCTGAAAACCGGAACCCCACCGCGTATTGACGCCCGCACCATCGATTTCAGCGTGCTGGCGCAACAGCACGGCGATAACCCAATGCCGGTCTTCTCGTTCATGGGATCCGCGGATCAGCACCCGCGCCAGGTGCCGTGCTATATCACCCACACCAACGAGAAAACCCATGACGTGATCCGCAATAACCTCGATCGCAGCCCAATGTACGCTGGGGTGATCGAAGGGATCGGGCCACGCTATTGTCCGTCGATCGAAGACAAAGTCATGCGCTTTGCCGATCGCAATCAGCATCAGATCTTCCTTGAACCGGAAGGCCTGACCTCAAACGAAATTTATCCGAACGGTATCTCCACCAGCCTGCCGTTTGATGTGCAAATGCAAATCGTCCGCTCAATGCAGGGGATGGAGAACGCGCGGATCGTCCGTCCCGGCTACGCCATTGAGTACGATTTCTTCGACCCACGCGATCTGAAGCCAACGCTTGAGAGCAAATTCATTCAGGGTCTGTTCTTTGCCGGACAGATCAACGGTACTACCGGTTATGAAGAAGCCGCTGCTCAGGGTCTGCTGGCCGGTCTTAACGCCGCCCGCTTCTCTGCGGAAAAAGAGGGCTGGGCGCCGCGTCGCGATCAGGCTTATCTCGGCGTGCTGGTGGATGACCTGTGCACCCTGGGTACCAAAGAACCGTACCGCATGTTTACCTCCCGTGCCGAATATCGTCTGATGCTGCGCGAAGATAACGCCGACCTGCGCCTGACCGAACAGGGGCGCGAACTGGGTCTGGTGGACGATGAACGCTGGGCGCGGTACAACGAGAAGCTGGAAAGCATTGAACGTGAACGCCAGCGTCTGAAATCGACCTGGGTGAACCCGCAGGCGGAGAGCGCCGCCGAAGTGAACGCTCACCTGACCGCGCCGTTGTCACGTGAAGCGAGTGGTGAAGATCTGCTGCGTCGTCCGGAAATGACCTATGAACAGCTGGTACAGCTTTCTCCGTTTGCGCCAGGCCTGCAGGATCAACAAGCGGCCGAGCAGGTAGAGATCCAGGTGAAGTATGAAGGCTACATCGCTCGCCAGCAGGATGAGATTGAGAAACAGCAGCGCAATGAGAATACTGTGCTGCCGGCAACGCTCGATTACCGCCAGGTCACCGGGCTGTCTAACGAAGTGATCGCCAAACTGAACGACCATAAGCCGTCGTCGATAGGGCAGGCGTCACGCATTTCCGGGATCACGCCGGCGGCGATCTCTATTTTGCTGGTCTGGCTGAAAAAGCAGGGGATGCTGCGCCGCAGCGCCTGATTGCGGCCACCTGCCAGCGCTGATTTCGCAGTTGCATAATCAGCGTTCGCCTTTATCATTCATAGCCCGGTAAGCGTTAGCGCCTCCGGGCTCATTATTTTTTGAAGGTACTGACCGTGCTCAACAAACTTTCTCGTCTGCTGGATGAAGCGGGTATTTCGCTCACCGATCACCAGAAAAACCAGCTGGTGGCTTATGTCGGGCTGCTCGATAAGTGGAACAAAGCCTATAATCTGACTTCCGTTCGCGATCCGAATGAGATGCTGGTGCGTCATATCCTCGACAGCATCATCGTGGCGCCTTATCTGCAGGGTTCGCGCTTTATCGATGTCGGGACCGGACCGGGGCTCCCTGGTGTTCCATTGGCCATCGTGCGTCCGGAGTCGCATTTCACCCTGCTGGACAGTCTCGGCAAGCGCGTGCGCTTCCTGCGTCAGGTGCAGCATGAACTGAATCTGGAGAACATTACTCCGGTGCAAAGTCGCGTGGAAGCCTTCCCTGCCGAACCGCCGTTTGATGGGGTCATTAGTCGCGCCTTCGCGTCGCTCAATGATATGGTGAGCTGGTGCCATCATCTGCCGGCGGCGAACGGTCACTTCTATGCGCTCAAAGGGTTAGCGCAAAAAGAAGAAATGGAAAATCTGCCGGAAGGATATGCCATTGCCGAGGTGATTGAGCTGCATGTTCCTCAGCTGGAAGGGGAGCGGCACCTGGTGGTGATCACGCCAAAATCGCGTTAGTTTTTATCAAAAAATGTGGAAAAAATGTGGCCTGCGGATGTTACAAAAATAAAGGTCACCTTCCGATATTATCGGGCTGCATTTAACCATGTTTTTACTATGGCTTTTCTTGCAGTTAACTTAGCGTAAGTGATTCACTGACAAAATAGTCAACTTTGAAAATATCAGTGTGCTAAAAATCGACACGGATAAACAGCATAGTGATGTTAAATTTTTATTATAAATGTCAATAAAAGGTTTTTATTGTATGTGGGGTTGTTTTAGATAATGTCCTCACTTTTTATCTTGAATATCAAAAGCATGAAAAATAGTGTTTTATGTCCTTGATTCATTAAAGGGCACGTGAAATGTTTATTATGTGATCTAATGCACGCTTTAATTGCCGTGTTTACTCACTATTTGCAGTTTTGTATGACCGCTCACAGAACGCTGAAATGCACGGGAAGTTGTCCGTTGGAAAATAATTAAACATTTATTCACTATTTTGCTACTTATTGTTTGAATTCACGGGGCGTCACCGTATAATTTGTCCGCTTTTTGATGCTTGACTCTTCGTCTTAAAGGACGTTTTATACGACACGCGACATACCTCAAAGGGAGCAGGAGTAAAAACGTGATGTCAGTGTCGCTCTTGAGTCGAAACGTTGCTCGCAAGCTTCTGTTTATTCAGTTACTGGTAGTAATAGCAAGTGGACTGCTGTTCAGCCTCAAAGACCCCTTCTGGGGCATTTCCGCAGTATGCGGCGGTTTGGCAGTGGTTTTGCCAAACCTGATGTTTATGATTTTTGCCTGGCGTCATCAGGCGCATACACCAGCAAAAGGCCGTGTGGCCTGGACCTTCGCCTTCGGTGAAGCCTTCAAGGTGTTGCTGACCTTCGCCCTTCTGGCGATGGCGCTGGCTGTTTTAAAAGTGGTATTTATGCCGCTGATCGTGACGTGGGTTTTGGTGCTGGTGGTACAAGTTCTGGCGCCAGCTGTAATTAACAACAAAGGGTAAAGGCATCATGGCTTCAGAAAATATGACGCCGCAGGATTACATAGGACACCATCTGAACAACCTTCAGCTGGACCTACGTACATTCTCGCTGGTGGATCCGCACAACCACACAGCCACCTTCTGGACGCTCAACATTGACTCCATGTTCTTCTCGGTGGTTCTCGGTCTGCTGTTCCTTGCCATGTTCCGTAGCGTTGCTAAGAAAGCGACCAGCGGCGTACCAGGGAAATTCCAAACCTTCATCGAAATGATCATCGGCTTCGTCCATGGCAGCGTCAAAGACATGTACCATGGCAAGAGCAAGGTTATCGCGCCGCTGGCGCTGACCGTGTTCGTCTGGGTCTTCCTGATGAACCTGATGGACCTCTTGCCTATCGATTTCTTACCTTGGATCGGTGAGCACATACTCGGCCTGCCTGCACTGCGCGTGGTTCCGTCTGCCGACGTGAACATCACCCTGTCGATGGCGCTTGGCGTGTTCATCCTGATCATTTTCTACAGCATCAAAATGAAAGGCGTAGGTGGGTTCGTTAAAGAACTGACCATGCAGCCGTTCAATCACTGGGCGTTCATTCCTGTCAACTTAATCCTTGAAGGGGTAAGCCTGCTGTCCAAACCGGTTTCTCTTGGTCTGCGACTGTTCGGCAACATGTATGCCGGTGAGCTGATTTTCATTCTGATTGCTGGTCTGTTGCCGTGGTGGTCACAGTGGATCCTGAATGTGCCTTGGGCCATTTTCCACATCCTGATTATTACGCTGCAAGCCTTCATCTTCATGGTTCTGACGATTGTCTATCTGTCGATGGCGTCCGAAGAGCATTGATTTTTACCAACACTACTACGTTTTAACTGAAACAAACTGGAGACTGTCATGGAAAACCTGAATATGGATCTGCTGTACATGGCTGCCGCTGTGATGATGGGTCTGGCGGCAATCGGTGCTGCGATCGGTATCGGCATCCTCGGAGGTAAATTCCTGGAAGGCGCAGCGCGTCAACCGGATCTGATTCCTCTGCTGCGTACTCAGTTCTTTATCGTTATGGGTCTGGTGGATGCTATCCCGATGATCGCTGTAGGTCTGGGTCTGTACGTGATGTTCGCCGTCGCGTAGTAAGTTGTTAGAAACCTAAGCCACAGAGTTAATTAAAGAGGTATTGTGCTGTGAACATGAACGCAACAATCCTCGGCCAGGCCATCGCGTTTGTTATCTTCGTATGGTTCTGCATGAAGTACGTATGGCCGCCTTTAATGGCTGCCATCGAAAAACGCCAGAAAGAGATTTCTGACGGTTTAGCTTCTGCAGAACGCGCTAAGAAAGATTTGGACCTTGCACAGGCCAACGCGACCGACCAGCTGAAAAAAGCGAAAGCGGAAGCCCAGGTAATCATTGAGCAGGCGAACAAGCGTCGCTCTCAGATTCTGGACGAAGCTAAAGCTGAAGCAGAACAGGAACGCACCAAAATCGTTGCACAAGCGCAGGCTGAAATTGATGCTGAGCGTAAACGTGCACGTGAGGAGCTGCGTAAGCAGGTCGCTATCCTGGCTGTTGCTGGCGCCGAGAAGATCATCGAACGTTCCGTGGATGAAGCTGCTAACAGCGACATCGTGGATAAACTTGTCGCTGAACTGTAAGGAGGGAGGGGCTGATGTCTGAATTTGTAACGGTAGCTCGCCCCTACGCCAAAGCAGCTTTTGACTTTGCCGTCGAACACAACAGTGTTGAACGCTGGCAGGATATGCTGGCGTTTGCCGCCGAAGTGACCAAAAACGACCAAATGGCAGAGCTTCTCTCCGGTGCTTTGGCGCCGGAAACGCTCTCAGAAGCGTTTATCGCTATCTGCGGTGAGCAACTCGACGAAAACGGCCAGAACCTGATTAAGGTGATGGCGGAAAACAATCGTCTGAAAGTGCTCCCGGACGTTCTTGAGCAATTCATTCACCTGCGCGCGGCCAGTGAGGCCATCGCAGAGGTAGAAGTAATATCTGCCAACCAACTGAGTGATGAACAGCTTGCCAGGATCGTCAGCGCGATGGAAAAACGTCTGTCACGCAAAGTTAAGCTGAATTGCAAAATCGATAAGTCTGTTATGGCAGGTATTATCATCCGTGCGGGTGATATGGTCATTGATGGCAGCGTACGCGGCCGTCTTGATCGCCTTGCAGACGTCTTGCAGTCTTAAGGGGACTGGAGCATGCAACTGAATTCCACCGAAATCAGCGAACTGATCAAGCAGCGCATTGCTCAGTTCAATGTTGTGAGTGAAGCTCATAACGAAGGTACTATTGTTTCTGTAAGTGACGGTGTTATCCGCATCCACGGCCTTGCCGAATGTATGCAGGGTGAGATGATCTCCCTGCCGGGTAACCGTTACGCTATCGCATTGAACCTGGAGCGCGACTCCGTTGGTGCCGTGGTGATGGGTCCGTATGCTGACCTCGCCGAAGGCATGAAGGTTAAATGTACTGGCCGTATCCTGGAAGTTCCGGTTGGCCGCGGCCTGCTGGGCCGTGTGGTTAACACCCTGGGCGCGCCAATTGATGGTAAAGGTCCGCTGGAAAACGACGGTTTCTCCGCCGTAGAAGCGATCGCACCGGGCGTAATCGAACGTCAGTCCGTCGATCAGCCGGTACAGACCGGTTATAAATCCGTTGACGCCATGATCCCAATCGGTCGTGGTCAGCGTGAACTGATCATCGGCGACCGTCAGACCGGTAAAACTGCGCTGGCTATCGATGCCATCATCAACCAGCGTGATTCCGGTATCAAGTGCGTCTATGTTGCTATCGGCCAGAAAGCGTCCACCATCTCTAACGTGGTGCGTAAACTGGAAGAGCACGGCGCGCTGGCTAACACCATCGTGGTGGTAGCGACTGCATCCGAATCTGCTGCACTGCAATACCTGGCGCCATACGCTGGTTGCGCAATGGGCGAATACTTCCGCGACCGCGGCGAAGATGCGCTGATCATTTACGATGACCTGTCTAAACAGGCTGTTGCTTATCGTCAGATCTCCCTGCTGCTCCGTCGTCCGCCAGGACGTGAAGCCTTCCCGGGCGACGTATTCTACCTCCACTCTCGTCTGCTGGAGCGTGCTGCGCGTGTTAACGCCGAATACGTTGAAGCTTTCACCAAAGGTGAAGTGAAAGGGAAAACCGGTTCTCTGACCGCGCTGCCGATTATCGAAACGCAGGCGGGTGACGTTTCCGCATTCGTTCCGACCAACGTAATCTCCATTACCGATGGTCAGATCTTCCTGGAAACCAACCTGTTTAACGCCGGTATTCGTCCTGCGGTTAACCCGGGTATCTCCGTATCCCGTGTTGGTGGTGCAGCGCAGACCAAGATCATGAAGAAACTGTCCGGTGGTATCCGTACCGCACTGGCGCAGTATCGTGAACTGGCAGCGTTCTCCCAGTTTGCATCCGACCTTGACGATGCAACGCGCAAACAGCTGGACCACGGTCAGAAAGTGACCGAACTGCTGAAACAGAAACAGTATGCGCCGATGTCCGTTGCGCAGCAGTCTCTGGTTCTGTTCGCAGCAGAACGTGGTTACCTGGCTGATGTAGAACTGGCGAAAATCGGTAGCTTCGAAGCCGCTCTGCTGGCTTACGTCGACCGTGATCACGCTCCGCTGATGCAAGAGATTAACCAGTCCGGTGGCTATAACGACGAAATCGAAGGCAAGCTGAAAGGCATCCTCGATTCCTTCAAAGCAACCCAGTCCTGGTAACGTCTGGCGGTCTGTCTTAGGGCAGGCCGCAAGGCATTGAGGAGAAGCTCATGGCCGGCGCAAAAGAGATACGTAGTAAGATCGCAAGCGTCCAGAACACGCAAAAGATCACTAAAGCGATGGAGATGGTCGCCGCTTCCAAAATGCGTAAATCGCAGGAGCGCATGGCGGCCAGCCGTCCTTACGCAGATACTATGCGCAAAGTGATTGGTCACCTTGCGAACGGTAATCTGGAATATAAGCACCCTTACCTGGAAGAACGCGACGTTAAGCGCGTGGGCTACCTGGTGGTGTCGACCGACCGTGGTCTGTGCGGCGGCTTGAACATTAACCTGTTCAAGAAACTGCTGGCGGAAATGAAAGCATGGTCCGATAAAGGCGTTCAGTGCGACCTCGCAATGATCGGCTCTAAAGGCGTCTCTTTCTTTAACGCCGTTGGCGGTAACGTGGTTGCACAGGTGACTGGTATGGGGGATAACCCCTCCCTGTCCGAACTGATCGGCCCGGTAAAAGTGATGTTGCAGGCCTATGATGAAGGCCGTCTGGACAAGCTGTACGTTGTCAGCAACAAATTTATTAACACCATGTCTCAGGTTCCGACGATCACTCAGCTGCTGCCGTTACCGGCATCAGAAGACGCTGATCTGAAACGTAAATCCTGGGATTACCTGTACGAACCCGATCCGAAAGCGCTGCTGGATACCCTCCTGCGTCGTTATGTCGAATCTCAGGTCTATCAGGGCGTGGTAGAAAACCTGGCCAGCGAGCAGGCCGCACGTATGGTGGCGATGAAAGCCGCGACCGACAATGGCGGCAGCCTGATTAAAGAGCTGCAGTTGGTATACAACAAAGCTCGACAGGCCAGCATTACTCAGGAACTCACCGAGATCGTCGGTGGTGCATCCGCGGTATAACCAGGTTAATTCGTAGAGGATTCAAGATGGCTACTGGAAAAATTGTCCAGGTAATCGGCGCCGTAGTTGACGTCGAATTCCCTCAGGATGCCGTACCGCGCGTGTACGAAGCTCTTGAGGTGCAGAATGGTAAAGAAGTTCTGGTGCTGGAAGTTCAGCAGCAGCTCGGCGGCGGTATCGTTCGTACCATCGCCATGGGTTCTTCCGATGGTCTTCGCCGCGGTCTGGAAGTAAAAGACCTCGAGCACCCAATCGAAGTCCCGGTAGGTAAAGCAACACTGGGTCGTATCATGAACGTACTGGGTCAGCCGGTCGACATGAAAGGCGACATCGGTGAAGAAGAGCGTTGGGCTATCCACCGCGCAGCACCTTCCTATGAAGAGCTGTCCAGCTCTCAGGAACTGCTGGAAACCGGTATCAAAGTTATCGACCTGATGTGTCCGTTCGCGAAGGGCGGTAAAGTTGGTCTGTTCGGTGGTGCGGGTGTAGGTAAAACCGTAAACATGATGGAGCTGATCCGTAACATCGCGATCGAGCACTCCGGTTACTCTGTGTTTGCGGGCGTCGGTGAGCGTACTCGTGAGGGTAACGACTTCTACCACGAAATGACCGACTCCAACGTTATCGATAAAGTATCCCTGGTGTACGGCCAGATGAACGAGCCGCCGGGAAACCGTCTGCGCGTTGCGCTGACCGGCCTGACCATGGCTGAGAAATTCCGTGACGAAGGTCGTGACGTTCTGCTGTTCGTCGATAACATCTATCGTTACACCCTGGCCGGTACTGAAGTATCCGCACTGCTGGGTCGTATGCCTTCAGCGGTAGGTTATCAGCCGACTCTGGCGGAAGAGATGGGCGTTCTGCAGGAACGTATCACCTCCACCAAAACCGGTTCCATCACCTCCGTACAGGCGGTATACGTACCGGCGGATGACTTAACTGACCCATCCCCAGCCACTACCTTTGCTCACTTAGATGCAACCGTAGTACTGAGCCGTCAGATCGCTTCCCTGGGTATTTACCCGGCCGTTGACCCGCTGGACTCCACCAGCCGTCAGCTGGATCCGCTGGTTGTTGGTCAGGAACACTACGACACCGCGCGTGGCGTTCAGTCCATCCTGCAGCGTTATCAGGAACTGAAAGATATCATCGCCATCCTCGGTATGGACGAACTGTCTGAAGAAGACAAACTGGTGGTAGCTCGCGCACGTAAGATCCAGCGCTTCCTGTCCCAGCCGTTCTTCGTAGCAGAAGTCTTTACCGGTTCTCCGGGCAAATACGTGGCGCTGAAAGACACTATCCGTGGCTTTAAAGGCATCATGGAAGGCGAATACGATCACCTGCCAGAGCAGGCGTTCTACATGGTCGGTTCCATCGACGAAGCCGTGGAAAAAGCCAAAAAACTTTAACGCCTTAATCGGAGGGTGATATGGCAATGACTTACCACCTGGACGTCGTCAGCGCAGAGTTACAAATGTTCTCTGGTCTGGTCGAAAAAATCCAGGTAACGGGTAGCGAAGGTGAACTGGGTATTTACCCGGGACACGCGCCGCTGCTCACCGCCATTAAGCCTGGTATGATTCGCATCGTTAAACAGCACGGTCATGAAGAGTTTATCTATCTGTCTGGCGGCATTCTTGAAGTGCAGCCTGGCAGCGTGACCGTTCTGGCGGATACCGCAATTCGCGGTCAGGACCTCGACGAAGCGCGAGCGCTGGAAGCGAAACGCAAAGCCGAAGAGCACATTAAGAGCTCCCATGGCGATGTGGATTACGCTCAGGCGTCTGCGGAACTGGCCAAAGCGATCGCTAAACTGCGCGTTATCGAGTTGACCAAAAAAGCGATGTAACACCGGCTTGAACGTAAAAAGCCAGTCTGGTTTCCAGGCTGGCTTTTTTTATGGCCAGCGGCTGGCGAGCGGATAAAGTGAAAACAGGATCCACCCTTAATTGTTATTGATTAGTTAAATGATGAGGCGTAGACTCTATTTTTGTGATGTATGTCACATAAAAGAGCGTTATCAAACTGCACCTGCGTCAGGAAATCATCATGAAACTGTTCCATAAAATCATCGCCAAATTCAGCGTACTGAGCTTCTAAGCCACGCGCTATTCCCCGGCTTGCACGACGTATCGCCCATCAAAACGACAACACTGGCGATGTGCAACCGGTAAATGAAGGTCACCTGACGGTGGCCTTTTGTATTTTATTGATGCCACCAATCACTTCAGCTCTCCCCTGCCTGCGGCTGATTTACTCTCAGTCGGCTCATCTCCTGTTAATCTCCGCCAATAGGGCCGCGCTCTGCCGCTTTATTCAGGTGGCGAAAAAACAGCAAAAGCAGTGAGATAGTCAATAATTACCCTCCCCACCCCCCTTTTTCAGCGTTAAACTGATTTGCAGTGGTTAAAAATAGCGTCATAAAATGGTGTATAACCGCGAGCCTGGGCGTTTTCTCCACGTCTCGTTTTATGATGAAAAATATGTAGAAATTTCAACGTGAAAGGCTTTTACTTTCCGTTCTAACTACCGTCAGGATGAGTATGTCAAATAGTGCGATGAGCGTGGTTATCCTTGCCGCAGGCAAAGGGACCCGCATGTATTCCGATCTTCCTAAGGTGCTGCATACTCTGGCCGGGAAGCCAATGGTGCAGCATGTCATTGATGCCGCTAACGATTTAGGCGCATGTGCGGTGCATCTGGTGTACGGTCACGGTGGCGATCTGCTACGTCAGACCCTCCATGAAGACAACCTGAACTGGGTGCTGCAGGCTGAGCAGCTCGGAACCGGACACGCTATGCAGCAGGCGGCACCCTTCTTCAATGATGATGAAGACATTCTGATGCTCTATGGCGACGTGCCGCTGATCTCGGTTGAGACGCTACAGCGCCTGCGCGCCGCGAAACCACTGGGTGGCATTGGTCTGCTGACGGTGAAGCTGGATGACCCAACGGGCTACGGCCGCATTACCCGTGAAAATGACCAGGTGACGGGCATCGTTGAGCACAAAGATGCCAGCGAGGCCCAGCGCCAGATCCAGGAAATCAACACCGGGATCCTGATCGCCGGCGGAGCAGACCTCAAGCGCTGGCTGGCGAAGCTCACCAATAACAACGCTCAGGGCGAATACTACATCACCGATATCATCGCCATGGCGTATCAGGAAGGACACGAGATCGTCGCGGTGCATCCGCAGCGCCTGAGCGAAGTCGAAGGCGTCAACAATCGCCTGCAGCTTGCGCGCCTGGAGCGCGTTTACCAGGCTGAGCAGGCAGAAAAATTACTGCTGGCAGGCGTGATGCTGCGCGATCCGGCGCGTTTCGATCTGCGCGGTACGCTGCAGCACGGGCGCGATGTGGAGATCGATACTAACGTTATTCTGGAAGGCAATGTGGTGCTGGGCGATCGTGTGAAAATCGGCGCCGGCTGCGTGATTAAAAACAGCACCATCGGCGATGACTGCGAAATCAGCCCCTATAGCGTGGTGGAAGATGCCCTGCTGCAGGCTGCCTGCACCATCGGCCCATTTGCCCGTCTGCGCCCGGGCGCCGAATTGCTGGAAGGCGCCCACGTTGGCAACTTCGTGGAAATGAAAAAAGCGCGTCTCGGGAAAGGCTCCAAGGCGGGTCATCTGACCTATCTGGGCGATGCGGAGATCGGTGATAACGTCAATATCGGCGCCGGCACCATCACCTGCAACTACGATGGCGCGAATAAACACAAAACGATTATTGGCGATGATGTCTTTGTCGGCTCGGATACCCAGCTGGTGGCGCCCGTCACGGTAGGCAACGGTGTTACTATCGCCGCTGGGACCACCGTCACGCGCAATATCGCCGATAACGAACTGGTGTTGAGCCGCGTACCGCAGGTCCACAAGCAGGGCTGGCAGCGTCCGGTGAAGAAGAAATAATTTGGATTGTCGCCGGGGAAATATGCCCGGCGAACCAGGATGAGAGGGTCAATATAGACCCCCGTCCGCAGGCAGTACCATAACAATAACCCCACTCTCTACAAGGCTCGGGGCGCCCGGAAAACGGGCAAATACAGGTCAGCGACAACGCATGGCATATCGCCATTATCAGGAAATTTAACTATGTGTGGAATTGTTGGCGCAGTCGCGCAGCGTGATATTGCTGAAATCCTTCTCGAAGGTTTACGTCGTCTGGAATACCGTGGGTATGACTCTGCCGGTCTGGCGGTGGTCGACAGCGAAGGTCATATGACCCGCGTGCGTCGCCTGGGTAAAGTTCAGATGCTGGCTCAGGCGGTAGAAGAGCAACCGTTACATGGTGGTACCGGGATCGCCCATACTCGCTGGGCGACGCACGGTGAACCGTCTGAGAGCAATGCGCATCCGCATGTTTCTGAACACATTGTGGTGGTCCATAACGGGATCATCGAGAACCATGAGCCGCTGCGTGCCCTGCTGCAGTCTCGCGGCTATGTCTTCGTCACCGAGACCGATACCGAAGTTATCGCCCATCTGGTGCACTGGGAACTGGAACAAGGCGGTACCTTGCGTGAAGCCGTCCTGCGCGCTATTCCGCAGCTGCGCGGCGCCTACGGTACGGTGATCATGGATACCCGTGACCCGGGAACCCTGCTGGCGGCCCGCTCCGGTAGCCCGCTGGTGATTGGCCTGGGAATGGGCGAAAACTTTATCGCTTCCGACCAGCTGGCATTGCTGCCAGTGACCCGCCGCTTTATCTTCCTCGAAGAGGGCGATATTGCCGAAGTCACTCGCCGCTCGGTGGTGATTTTCGATAAATCCGGCGCGGAAGTGAAACGCCAGGAGATCGAATCCAATCTGCAGTATGACGCTGGCGATAAAGGTATCTACCGCCACTATATGCAGAAAGAGATTTACGAACAGCCAAATGCGATTAAAAACACCCTGACCGGGCGCATCAGCCACGGCGAAGTGGATCTCAGCGAGCTGGGGCCGAACGCCAATGAAATGCTGGCTCAGGTTGAACATATTCAGATAGTTGCTTGTGGGACTTCCTATAACTCCGGAATGGTCTCCCGCTACTGGTTCGAAGCATTAGCTGGCGTCCCGTGCGATGTGGAAATCGCCTCGGAATTCCGCTATCGCAAGTCCGCGGTGCGTCGCAACAGTCTGATGATCACCCTCTCTCAGTCTGGTGAAACCGCCGATACCCTGGCGGCGCTACGTCTGTCGAAAGAGCTTGGCTATCTTGGTTCATTGGCTATCTGTAACGTGGCGGGCTCGTCACTGGTGCGTGAGTCCGATCTGGCGCTGATGACCAAAGCCGGTACTGAAATCGGCGTGGCCTCGACCAAAGCCTTTACCACTCAGCTGACCGTGCTGTTGATGCTGGTGGCGAAACTGGCGCGTCTGAAAGGTCAGGATGCGGCGATTGAGCACGATATCGTGCACGGTCTGCAGGCGCTGCCGAACCGTATCGAGCAGATGCTCTCCCAGGACAAGCGTATTGAACAGCTGGCAGAGCGTTTCTCTGATAAGCACCATGCGCTGTTCCTCGGCCGCGGCGATCAGTACCCGATCGCCATGGAAGGAGCGCTGAAGCTGAAAGAGATCTCCTACATTCACGCGGAAGCCTATGCGGCAGGTGAACTGAAACATGGCCCGCTGGCGCTGATTGATGCGGAAATGCCGGTGATTGTGGTGGCGCCGAACAACGAGCTGCTGGAAAAACTGAAATCCAACATCGAAGAGGTTCGTGCCCGCGGCGGCGAGCTGTACGTCTTCGCCGACGGTGACGCCGGCTTCAACGGTAGCGATAACATGCACATCATTGAGATGCCGCATGTCGAAGAGATGATCGCCCCTATCTTCTATACGGTACCGCTGCAGTTACTGGCTTATCATGTCGCGCTGATTAAAGGCACAGACGTTGACCAGCCGCGTAACCTGGCGAAATCGGTGACTGTGGAGTAAAGCATCATATCTTGCAAAGGGCTGCCGGCGGCAGCCCTTTTTATTTTCACCTGCTGTTCATCACCGAACTTGCGCGAAATATTTTGGCTGGCGGTAGATGACAAACGATCGTTTTGCGGTTCGATTTTACTGTCATAAAAAGAAAATTATTCTGTCATTGCACGGTCATGATTACAGATAACCATCTGAGTTATATGACTATTATTTGCTGTAAAATCCCTTCTTTCGACCTGTCATAAAACTGTCATAATTCGTACATTTTACTGTCACCTCTTTGACCTATTTTGCTCACCATAGCCTCGAAACAATGATTTACGAATCCCAGCAGGAGACATTATGAACGTTATGCGTACCACCGTCGCAACAGTTGTCGCCGCGACCTTATCGATGAGCGCTTTCTCTGCCTTCGCAGCAGCAAGCCTGACTGGCGCAGGCGCAACTTTCCCTGCGCCGGTGTATGCCAAATGGGCTGACACCTATCAGAAAGAAACGGGCAATAAAGTGAACTACCAGGGCATTGGTTCCTCTGGTGGCGTTAAGCAGATTATTGCTAACACCGTTGATTTCGGTGCTTCTGATGCTCCGCTGGCTGATGACAAACTGACTCAGGAAGGGCTGTTCCAGTTCCCCACCGTAATTGGCGGCGTGGTGCTGGCGGTTAACCTGCCTGGCGTGAAATCCGGCGAACTGGTGCTGGATGGCAAAACCCTCGGTGATATCTACCTGGGTAAAATTAAAAAATGGGATGACGAAGCGATCGCTAAACTCAACCCGGGCCTGAAGCTGCCTTCACAGAACATTGCCGTGGTTCGCCGCGCTGATGGTTCCGGTACCTCCTTCGTCTTCACCAGCTACCTGTCCAAAGTGAATGAAGAGTGGAAATCGAAAATCGGTGCAGGTTCTACCGTAAACTGGCCAACCGGACTGGGCGGCAAAGGTAACGACGGTATCGCCGCCTTTGTTCAGCGTCTGCCGGGCTCTATTGGTTACGTCGAATACGCTTACGCCAAACAAAACAACCTCGCGTATACCAAGCTGGTGTCCGCTGGTGGCAAGCCGGTTAGCCCGACTGAAGATAACTTCGCTAACGCCGCGAAAGGCGTTGACTGGAGCAAGTCCTTCGCACAGGACCTGACCAACCAGAAAGGCGAAAATGCATGGCCGATCACCTCAACCACCTTCATCCTGGTGCATAAGGCGACCAACAAGCCGGAACAGACCGCTGAAGTGTTGAAGTTCTTCGACTGGGCGTATAAAAACGGCGCGAAAGAAGCAAATGCACTGGATTATGCGACGCTGCCGGAAAGCGTGGTAGAGCAGGTTCGTGCAGCATGGAAAACCAACGTCAAAGACAGCAGCGGTAAAGCGCTGTACTAACAGTAGATTTTTGACGAAGATGGCGGGGGCGTTCAGGCGCTGCCCGCCCTACGGTTCAGACTGTAGGCCCGGGAGCGAACGCCACCGGGCATTTATTCGAACAAGTTTTAATACGTAAAGAGTAATCTATGGCTGCAACCAAGCCTGCATTTACCCCTCCGGGGAAAAAGGGTGACATGATTTTCAGTGCGCTGGTAAAACTGGCTGCGCTGATTGTGCTATTGATGCTGGGCGGCATCATCGTTTCCCTGATCATCTCTTCCTGGCCGAGCATTCAAAAGTTTGGCTTTGCTTTTTTGTGGACCAAAGAGTGGGATGCGCCCAACGAAATCTTCGGCGCGCTGGTACCGATTTACGGAACCCTGGTGACCTCCTTTATCGCGCTGCTGATCGCCGTCCCGGTGAGCTTTGGCATCGCGCTGTTTCTGACCGAACTGTCCCCCGCCTGGCTCAAGCGTCCGCTGGGCATTGCGATTGAGCTGCTGGCGGCAATCCCGAGTATCGTATACGGCATGTGGGGCCTGTTTATTTTCGCCCCGCTGTTTGCGACTTACTTCCAGGAGCCGGTCGGCAACGTCCTGTCAACGATCCCGTTCGTCGGTGCGCTGTTTGCCGGTCCGGCGTTTGGTATCGGCATCCTGGCCGCTGGCATCATTCTGGCCATCATGATCATCCCTTATATCGCCGCGGTCATGCGCGATGTCTTCGAACAGACGCCGGTGATGATGAAAGAGTCGGCCTATGGCATCGGCTGCACCACCTGGGAAGTTATCTGGCGCATTGTCTTACCGTTCACCAAGAATGGGGTGATCGGCGGGGTGATGCTCGGTCTGGGCCGCGCGCTGGGTGAAACCATGGCGGTCACTTTTATCATCGGCAACACCTACCAGCTCGACAGCATCTCGTTGTATATGCCAGGGAACAGCATTACCTCCGCGCTGGCTAATGAGTTCGCCGAAGCGGAAACCGGACTGCACGTGGCGGCGCTGATGGAGCTGGGCCTGATCCTGTTCGTTATCACCTTTATCGTTCTGGCCGCGTCTAAGTTCATGATTATGCGCCTCGCGAAGAATGAGGGGGCACGCTAATGGCGACCATTGAATTGCAAACCACTACCGAGCTGGCCGAGTCCCGTCGCAAGATGCAGGCCAAACGCCGCATGAAGAACCGTATCGCTCTGGCGCTGTCCATAGCGACCATGGCGTTTGGTTTGTTCTGGCTTATCTGGATCCTGATGGCGACGATAACCCGCGGTTTCGATGGCATGAGTCTGGCGCTGTTCACCGAAATGACGCCGCCGCCGAACACGGCAGGCGGTGGCCTGGCCAACGCCCTCGCCGGCAGCGGCCTGCTGATCCTGTGGGCGACCGTCTTTGGTACGCCGCTGGGGATCATGGCGGGTATCTATCTGGCGGAGTACGGCCGCAAGTCGGTACTGGCGGAAATCATCCGTTTTATCAACGATATTCTGCTTTCCGCGCCGTCTATCGTGGTCGGCCTGTTCGTCTACACCATCGTGGTGGCGCAGATGCAACACTTCTCGGGCTGGGCGGGCGTTATCGCACTGGCGCTGCTGCAGGTGCCTATCGTTATTCGTACCACCGAAAATATGCTGAAGCTGGTGCCGGATAGCCTGCGTGAAGCGGCCTATGCGCTGGGGACGCCGAAGTGGAAGATGATCTCGGCGATTACCCTGAAAGCGTCCGTCTCGGGGATTATGACCGGGATCCTGCTGGCAATCGCTCGTATTGCCGGGGAAACGGCTCCCCTGCTGTTCACCGCGCTGTCCAACCAGTTCTGGAGCACCGACATGATGCAGCCGATTGCCAACCTGCCGGTGACCATTTTCAAATTTGCCATGAGTCCGTTTGCGGAGTGGCAGCAACTGGCATGGGCCGGGGTATTGATTATCACCCTGTGCGTCTTGCTGCTGAACATCCTGGCGCGCGTTATCTTCGCCAAGAAGAAACACGGTTAATTTTTTGCGGCGCAGCGGCTGCTGCGCTGAATGAGGAAGAGATTGAGATGAGTATGGTGAATACAGCTCCGGGTAAGATTTCAGTTCGTAACCTGAACTTCTACTACGGCAAATTCCATGCCCTGAAGAACATCAACCTGGATATCACCAAAAACCAGGTGACGGCGTTTATCGGTCCGTCAGGCTGCGGTAAATCCACCCTGCTGCGCACGTTCAACAAAATGTTTGAACTGTATCCGGAGCAGCGCGCGGAAGGCGAGATCCTGCTGGATGGCGATAATATTCTGACCAACACCCAGGATATCGCCCTGCTGCGCGCCAAGGTTGGCATGGTATTCCAGAAACCAACGCCGTTCCCGATGTCCATTTACGACAATATCGCCTTCGGCGTGCGCCTGTTTGAAAAGCTGTCCCGTGCCGATATGGACGAGCGCGTGCAGTGGGCGCTGACCAAAGCCGCATTATGGAACGAAACCAAAGATAAACTGCACCAGAGTGGGTATTCTCTCTCCGGCGGCCAGCAACAGCGCCTGTGCATCGCGCGCGGTATCGCGATCCGTCCGGAAGTCCTGCTGCTTGATGAGCCGTGCTCCGCGCTGGACCCGATCTCCACCGGGCGTATCGAAGAGCTGATCACCGAGCTGAAACAGGACTACACCGTCGTTATCGTGACTCACAACATGCAGCAGGCTGCGCGTTGCTCCGACCATACGGCATTTATGTATCTTGGCGAGCTGATTGAGTTCAGCAACACGGACGACCTGTTCACCAAGCCCGCGAAGAAACAAACTGAAGATTATATTACTGGCCGCTACGGTTGATTTGCCCTTGTGCTTTCAGGCTCTCACCAGTTGGGCAATCAGGAGACACCATGGACAACCTAAATCTTAACAAACATATATCCGGCCAGTTCAACGCTGAACTGGAGTACATCCGCACCCAGGTGATGACCATGGGTGGGCTGGTGGAGCAGCAGCTTTCTGATGCGATCACCGCAATGCATAACCAGGACAGCGATCTGGCGAAACGCGTCATCGACGGCGACAAGCAGGTCAACATGATGGAAGTGGCGATCGACGAGGCCTGCGTGCGCATCATCGCCAAGCGCCAGCCGACCGCCAGCGACCTGCGTCTGGTGATGGCGATCATCAAGACTATCGCTGAGCTGGAACGCATCGGCGACGTGGCGGATAAAATCTGCCGCACCGCGCTGGAGAAGTTTTCCCAGCAGCATCAGCCGCTGCTGGTGAGCCTCGAATCGCTGGGCCGTCACACGGTGCAGATGCTGCATGACGTGCTGGATGCGTTCGCGCGTATGGATCTCGACGAAGCGGTACGTATTTATCGCGAAGATAAGAAAGTCGACCAGGAGTATGAAGGCATCGTGCGCCAGCTGATGACCTACATGATGGAAGACTCGCGCACTATCCCGAGCGTCCTGACCGCGCTGTTCTGCGCGCGTTCGATCGAGCGTATCGGCGACCGCTGCCAGAATATCTGCGAATATATTTTCTACTTCGTCAAAGGTCAGGATTTCCGTCACGTTGGCGGCGATGAGCTGGATAAACTGCTCGCCGGCAAAGATCCGAAAGAGTAATAATCATTCTGTCTAATTCTGGTAAATGGATTTATCAGGATTAGATATAATTTTTCCCGCGGCAGCGAGATTGCTGAGATTATCGTCACAATTAACAGGCTGCCCGTTTGAGTTCTTCATTTTATCGCGTAACAATCAGCGTTCACTCCTGAGCTTTAACGCTCAGGGTGGTTTAACCGGATTGTCACTGCGACAGCAGGCAAAACCTGATATTGCCCCTACGGCGGCGGTATCAGGTTTTTTTGTTTTATGCGGGCCAATAATGGCTGAATGAGGGTTGCTACCGCGATGCGCGGGCAAAACCTGAAGAGGATTATCTGTTAAGGCAGATCGTCTTCTTCAGGTTTTTTTTTGCTTTTGTCTAACCGCAAAAATAACAGCCGCCGCGACCTCAAACGGTATGGATACGGCTATTCGAACCTGCGCGGGATGCTTGTTGCTGTCGTGTTTTATTTACGCCAATACTTATATAAGGGAATATTATGATGAGAAAAACCAGGATCGCTCCGGCGATGGTATTGCTGGCACCGCTTTGTTATTCCACCACTCTGATAGCGAGCCCGTTGACGGTGGAGCAACGGCTTGAGCTGCTGGAAAAAGCGCTCAAAGACACGCAAAAAGAACTCAAAAAATATCAGGACCAGGAGAGAAAAAGAGACCAGATTTGGGCCTCATGGTCTCCGCCTGCGGAAGGTCAGAAGCGCAAGACCGGGGTGGCGGCCGCCGGGCCGAAGACGGCGGTGAAACCGGATGCGGTGCTGGTCAAAAATCAACAACCAGCCACGGACGGCGCGCCAGCCTACAGCGCGATGACGCTGAAAGATTTTAGCACGTTCGTGAAAGATGAAATTGGCTTTAGCTATAACGGCTACTTCCGTTCCGGATGGGGTACCGCCTCGCACGGCTCGCCAAAATCGTGGGCGATTGGCTCGCTTGGCCGCCTGGGCAATGAATATTCCGGCTGGTTCGATCTGCAGCTGAAGCAGCGGGTATTTCAGGAAGGCGATAAACGCGTTGATGCCATCGTGATGCTCGACGGTAACGTCGGCCAGCAGTATTCCGCCGGCTGGTTTGGTGACAACGCTGGCGGCGAAAACTACATCCAGTTCTCGGATATGTACGTTAACACCAAAGGGTTCCTGCCGTTTGCCCCGGAAGCCGATTTCTGGGTCGGCAAACACGGGGCGCCAAAAATCGAAATCCAGATGCTGGACTGGAAAACGCAGAGAACCGATGCGGCGGCCGGCGTGGGGCTGGAAAACTGGCAGGTGGGCGCCGGGAAATTCGATATCGCATTGATCCGCGAAGATGTCGATGATTACGACCGTTCTTTGAGCAATAAGCAGCAAATCAACACCAACACCCTGGACGTTCGCTACAAAGAGATTCCGCTGTGGGATAAAGCCAGCCTGATGGTCAGCGGGCGCTATGTCGCTGCCAACCAAAGTTCCTCGGAGAAATATAAAGAGGGCAATGAAGGTTATTATCCGTGGAAAGATACCTGGATGGCAGGCACCTCGTTAACGCAGAAATGGGCTAGCGGCGGCTTTAACGAATTCTCTTTCTTACTGGCGAATAATTCTATTGCCAGCAGCTTCTCGCGCTATGCCGGTTCCAGCCCCTATACCACTTTTAACGGCCGCTATTATGGCGATCATACCAATGGCACCGCGGTGCGCTTAACCTCGCAGGGAGAAACCTATTTACGCGATGACATTATTATGGCGAATGCCATCGTCTACTCCTTTGGTAACGACGTCTATAGCTACGAAACCGGGGCCCACTCCGATTTTGAATCCATTCGCACGGTCCTGCGACCGGCTTATATCTGGGATAAATACAACCAGACCGGCGTCGAGCTGGGATACTTCAAACAGCAAAACAAAGATGTTACCGGCAAGAAATATAACGAGTCCGGTTACAAGACCACGCTGTTCCATACCTTCAAAGTCAATACCAGTATGCTGACCTCGCGCCCGGAAATTCGCTTCTATGCCACCTATATTAAAGCGAAGGATATCGACCTGGATAAGGCAGCGAATAATACCACCAGCATTTTTGAAGACGGTAAAAACGATCAGTTTGCCGTGGGGGCGCAGGCGGAAATCTGGTGGTAAGACGATAACAGAACGGACACTACGGAAGAGGAATAACGATGAAACGACATGCAATTTATTTCGCACTGGCGCTGGCGGGCGCGGCGTTTACCCTCCAGGCGGCGCCATTACCCGCGATGCCGGATCCCACCCTGCCGGTGAGCCACTTTATTACCCAGGTTAACGCGGATAAGAGTATCACTTATCGCCTGTTTGCTCCCGATGCCCGGCGGGTCTCGGTAGTGACCGGCGCCACGCCGGACTCCTTTGTCTCACACGACATGACCAAAGAGGCTCAGGGGGTGTGGACATGGAAAAGTGAGCCGATGAAACCCAATCTCTATGAATACTATTTCGATGTGGATGGCTTCCGCTCGGTGGATACCGGCAGTCGCTATCAGAAGCCGCAGCGCCAGGTGAATACCAGTTTGATTCTGGTACCTGGTAGTATTCTCGACGATCGGGCGGTCGCGCATGGCGATCTGCGCACCCTCACCTATCACTCGAAGGCTCTGAACGCCGAACGTCGTCTCTATGTCTGGACGCCGCCGGGCTATAGCGGAACCGGCGATCCGCTGCCAGTGCTCTATTTCTATCATGGCTTTGGCGACAGCGGTCTGTCGGCCATCGATCAGGGGCGTATCCCGCAGATCATGGATAACCTGCTGGCGGAGGGCAAAATCAAGCCGATGCTGGTGGTGGTCCCGGATACCGAAACCGATACCCCGGAAGCGGTCGCGGAAAACTTCCCGCCGCAGGAGCGGCGCAAAAACTTCTATCCGCTCAATGCGCAGGCGGCGGATAACGAGTTGATGCAGGATATCATTCCGCTGATCGATACCCGGTTTAACGCGCGTAAAGATGCCGATGGCCGGGCGCTGGCTGGCCTGTCACAGGGCGGTTATCAGGCGCTGGTTTCCGGAATGAACCATCTGGATAGTTTTGGCTGGCTCGCCACCTTTAGCGGCGTCACGACTACCACGGTGCCGAATGCCGGCGTGGAAGCGCAGCTGAAGCATCCTGACGCGATCAATAAGCAACTGCGTAACTTTACCGTGGTGGTTGGGGAAAAAGATTCCGTAACCGGTAAAGACATCGCTGGTCTGAAAAGCGAGCTGGAAAAACAGAAGGTCAACTTCGACTATCACTCGTATCCCGGCCTGAACCATGAAATGGACGTCTGGCGCCCGGCCTACGCCGAGTTTGTGCAGAAACTGTTTAAATAACCGTTAGGGGGCGTTCAGCCCCCGTTTTGTGCTTGTGAAGGACGACAAGATGAAAATGATTGTGACCGAAGATTATGAAGAGATGAGCCTGGTCGCCAGCCATCATGTTCTGGGCTATATCACGGCGCCGCGGCGGGTGAATCTCGCCGTGACGGCCGGCAGCACGCCAAAGCGGATGTATGAGCATCTAACCGCCGCCGTGAAAGGCAAAGCATTCTATGATCGGGTGCACTATTACAACTTCGATGAGATCCCCTTTCGCGGCCAGTCGCGAGAAGGCGTCACGATATCTAATCTGCGCCAGCTGTTTTTTACCCCGGCGCAGATCAAAGAAGAGAACATTCATAAGCTGACGCTGGACAACGCCGCTCAGCACGATCGCCAGCTGGAAGAGGCTGGTGGCCTTGATCTGATGGTGCTGGGGCTGGGGGCTGACGGCCATTTTTGCGGCAACCTGCCGAATACTACCCGCTTTCATGATCAGACGGTCGAAGTGCCGATTCATGGGGAAATGATTGATATTGTCGCTAACGGCGAGATGGGTGGGGATTTTTCCGTCGTGCCCGATAGCTATGTCACCATGGGGCCGAGAAGCGTGATGGCGGCAAAAAATCTGCTGTTGATCGTGAGCGGCGCGGCGAAGGCGCAAGCTCTTAAGCAGGTGGTTGAAGGCCCGGTCAGCGAGCAGGTGCCGGCGTCGGTGCTCAAATTACACCCTTCACTGGTGATTATTGCCGATAAGGCGGCAGTCACTGAATTGCAGCCATAACCAGTCGCTGGTTCTATTCCCCCGCTTGCGCAGACGCTTAGCGGGGCTACATCGATGCCAACGTGCCGCTCACCAGGCCCTTAACGCGTGATATCCCAGCCGCGCGCTTGCCACAATGCCGGCAGCTCTGCCAGATCGGTAAAGGTGGTCACTTTGGGATGATCGATCGGCTGGTTGTGCGGATCGGCGCAGAAATAAAACACCTCCATACCGGCGGCAATCCCCGACTGAGCACCGGCGCTGGAGTCATCCACCAGGATACAGTTTTCGGCTTTTACCTGCATGGCCTCTGCCGCATGAAACATCAGCGCCGGATCAGGCTTCCAGCGCTGAATATCGTAGCCGCTGTACAAGCGGTCAGCGAAATGGTGCAGCAGGCCGGTGCGGCCAAGAGAGTGCTGCATTTTACTGACCGGGCCATTGGAAACCACGCACATCGGGACGCTTACCGCATCCAGCAGCGCCTGGGCTCCGGCAATCACCTCCAGTTCGCTATCAAACAGGCGAGCGACCTCCGCACGGTAAATGGGCTCCAGCGTCGCTTTTTGCAGGTTAACGCCATGCTCAGCGTTGATAGTGTCGATAATTTCGTACAGCTTCACCCCTTTGAAGCGCTTAAAAATCTCGGCAAGGTCCAGCGTAATGCCGAATTCCTGGAACATGTGAACGTAGGCGCGGGAGCAAATCACCTCACTGTCGACCAGTGTGCCGTCACAGTCAAAAAATACTGCTTCTGGTTGAGTCATAGTCTTTCCGTATTAACAAGTTTAACGTTTTCGTCATGCCCAATGCCGCGACGCAATCGTTGCCGTATAAGCAAAATAAATGAAAAAAATTACCATACAACTGCGCCGGGTGCCTTGTTTTGGTATAGGATAGCCTCGAATTTTCCCTCCTTTACGTTCGGAAACCGATAATGAGTCAACAACAAACCAGCCAGTCTTCTGGCCAGGGTCTGCTGGAGCGCGTATTTAAACTGCGCGAGCACGGCACCACAGTGCGTACGGAAGCGATCGCCGGTTTCACCACGTTCCTGACGATGGTGTATATCGTTTTTGTTAACCCACAAATTCTTGGCGTAGCGGGCATGGATACCAGCGCCGTGTTTGTGACCACCTGTCTGATTGCTGCGTTCGGCAGTATCCTGATGGGTCTGTTCGCGAACCTGCCGGTGGCTCTTGCGCCGGCGATGGGGCTGAACGCCTTCTTCGCCTTTGTGGTGGTACAGGCGATGGGCCTGCCGTGGCAGGTAGGCATGGGCGCGATTTTCTGGGGCGCCGTCGGTCTGCTGCTGCTGACGATTTTCCGTGTACGCTACTGGATGATCGCCAATATTCCGGTGAGCCTGCGCGTCGGTATCACCAGCGGTATCGGCCTGTTTATCGGCATGATGGGTCTGAAAAATGCCGGGGTTATCGTCGCTAATCCGGAAACGCTGGTCAGCATTGGTCATCTGACCTCCCACAGTGTGCTGCTGGGCATACTGGGCTTCTTTATCATCGCGATTCTGGCATCACGTAACATTCATGCCGCGGTCCTGGTGTCTATTGTGGTCACCACCCTGCTGGGCTGGATGCTGGGCGATGTGCACTACACCGGCATCGTCTCCGCGCCGCCGAGCGTGACGTCGGTGATTGGTCATGTCGATCTGGCGGGCTCCCTGAACCTGGGCCTGGCCGGCGTGATCTTCTCGTTTATGCTGGTCAACCTGTTTGACTCCTCTGGGACGCTGATTGGCGTCACCGATAAAGCGGGTCTGGCTGATGCACAGGGTAAATTCCCGCGCATGAAGCAAGCGCTGTTTGTCGACAGCGTCTCGTCGGTGGCGGGTTCCTTCATCGGTACTTCGTCGGTGACGGCCTATATCGAATCCTCCTCCGGCGTTTCCGTGGGCGGGCGCACCGGCCTGACCGCCGTTGTCGTTGGGATCCTGTTCCTGCTGGTTATCTTCCTGTCTCCGCTGGCGGGGATGGTTCCGGCCTATGCGGCCGCCGGCGCGCTGATTTACGTTGGCGTGCTGATGACCTCAAGCCTGGCGCGCGTGAAGTGGGATGACCTGACGGAAGCGGTACCGGCGTTTATCACCGCGGTGATGATGCCATTTAGCTTCTCAATTACCGAAGGTATCGCCTTAGGCTTTATCTCTTACTGCGTGATGAAGATCGGTACCGGCCGCCTGCGCGAGCTCAGCCCGTGCGTGGTGATCGTCTCGCTGCTGTTTGTGCTGAAGATTGTCTTTATCGATGCACATTAATCCGCACGCATGATGAAAAAGCCCGGCATCGCTGCCGGGCTTTTTTTATGCTTTAACCCGCTGAATATAGTCGCCAAAGGCGGTCAACTGGCCGCGCAGATGGTCGAGAGTGCTCTGATCGACTACTTCACCTGACTGCGGATCCACTTTGTTCTGGATCACACCGCCCATAAATTCCGGTTTATTCATCACCATCGCATCGAGGAAGACCAGAATCTGGCGCAGATGATACTGGCAGCGTGCGCCGCCGATGGCACCCATTGAGCTGGTCTGAATCAGTACTGGTTTGCCGGACAGCGGCTGCTCGGGCAGGCGTGACAGCCAGTCGATAGCGTTTTTCAGGCCGCCAGGCACGGAATAGTTATACTCGGGAGTGACAATCACCACGCCATCCGCCTCGCGGATCTGTTGCGCAATATCCTGCACGTTCTGTGGGAACCCCTCTTCCTCCTGAATATCAGCATCGTACAGCGGGATATCACCGATCGACGGCAGCGCGGAGATGTTCATGCCCGCGGGCGCGATGCCGGGCAGTGTGCGCGCGACCATTCCATTAAACGACCCTTTGCGCAGGCTGCCGAGTAACGTAACCACTTTTAAGGTATCTGACATGATTGCTCCTTTGTATCATGATGCCGGCAAAACCGGTCAATTGAGGGATAAGGTTTTTTCCATTGGTAAGCTGGTAAAGCGCATCAGGCGGGCCGACGGTTCGCGTGCGCGCCGCTGAGCATCCGGCAGACTATGCCATTCGCCCCCTTTAGCGTCATATTCCCAGACCTTCAGCGAGCCGATATTTGGGCTGGCGGCAATCGACCACACCAGCAGCGATTCGGCGTCACAGACGGCTTCGATTGGCTGGCTACCGGCGGTACGCAGGCGGCCAGAGCCCGGCAGCAGCTGCAGACGCGCCGGTGTTTCACCGGTCAGTTTCAACACGCTTCGCCGCAGCGCCACCAGCTGGCTACGCGCTTCATCCGGGTCATGCTGAATGTTAATCCACAGATTTTCATTGTTACTGAAATTGTGCCGGTCAGCGTCGTGTCCACGCACCGTGCGCTGCAGTTCCATGTCGAGGCCACAATCCCCCTCGGTGGTCAGCGCGACGCCAACAATATTGCCAGTATAAGAGATAGAAAAGTGGGGAAGATGACGATCGCTAAAAACCGGTCTGCCATTGGCGGCGTTGACGATTTCAGGCAGCTCGCTGATGCCGTATAGCATAAACAGCAGTTCGGCGAGCAGCGAACGCGAAGCACGAAAGCGAGCCTGGCGGTATTCAGGGAGTAGACGTGCGGATTGATGACAGGCCGCCGACAAACGTGTCGATAGCGGCTCCCCGGTACTGAGTATCCCTCGTGCAAAATGCGTTGCCATACGTCGCTCCGTGAGTAATGGTCTGGTAAAAATTGCGCGCGTTATTATCGCCTGGTATTAACAGGTTTTAATGCCGAAATGCCCCGTTGAAAAGAGAATTTGTTTGAATTTTACAAATTCTTGCGCAATAAGGTGCGATGGACACGAAACAAGGCTTACAGCGTACCGGAATAGAGTTCTTTTAACGTATCTCTAAGCCAGACGAGCTTGGGGTTGTAGCTGTTGCGCTTATGCCATAGCAAGGTGAAGGGGACGCGGAGCTTTTCCAGAAGCTGAGGTTCCAGCGGCAGCGGGCGAGAGACCAGCGGTAGCTGGTGCTGCTGATTATAGTGCTGGCAGTAGCGCGGCGCGGTGGCCAGCATGGTGTGCTGCGGCTGAGCGGCCATAAAGAGCGATTGTTCAAACCCCGGCACGGTCAGCGCCACGTTACGCTTATACCCCAGCTCCTGCAGCACATCGTCCAGTGCCCAGGTATCGCTCTGTTCCCAGCAGATGGTGATATGCGGATAGCGCAAGAATGCCGCCAGATCCCATTCCTCTCTGAGCGCCGGATGATCGGCGCGCAGCCAGACCTGCGGCAGGTCGGTGAACAGGACATCAAAATCGATATACCACGGCAGCAGGCTCAGCTGCTCCCGCGACTGCGGATGACTTTCGCGCCCGCAGAAGCCGATATCCACCTCGCCGCGAATGATGGAGTCCAGGGAGTCGTAGTCCCAGTTGCGCAAACGAATCAATGCCTGCGGATAGCGCTGATAGATGCGTTGGGAGAGGGTGTTAAACAGGATCATCAGCAGCGGCGTTTCCGCCGCCAGCTCGAATTTGAGGCCGCTGGGCATGGTGTGGTGCGGTTTATCGAGGATCTGGTTGCCCATCTGCATCCAGTCCGCCAGATCCTGCTCCATGCTGCTGACCAGCGGCGTAGGCGCCAGACCCAGCGGGGTTTTCACAAACAGCGGGTCGTCAAACCAGGAGCGCAGTTTGGCCAGCGACTTGCTCACCGCTGACGGCGAAACGTTCATCCGCTTCGCCGTACGGGTAACGCTGAGCTCCTGGGTCAGGAGCTGCAGGCAGAGGAGTAAATTAAGATCAAGACTCGACAGCGGCTTCTTCATCGTATTGCGCAACCCGCGGTGGGGTGACGACCAGTAACAAAACAAGGCTCACTATGCTACAGGCAATGAGTATCCCGATCAGCATATTCATCGCGCTGAGTCCGATGATGGCGGCGAGCCAAATCCACAGCGATGAACCGCACACCTGCGCGATGCCGAGAACCGAGCTGGCGACGCCCGCGCGCAGCGTGAAGGGCCCCAGCGCCTGGCTCATCGCGACGCCGAATCCAACGGAGAAGCCGGCGCAAATCATGCCCAGCCCGATCAGGGTGACGGCCTGGCGGGTGGCGAGGCTCAGCGCCAGGCCTGCCGCCAGAAACAGCACCTGCGAGGTCAGCATTAAGGTGCGGGGGTTAAACAGCGACAGGGCGAACGGCGTCGAGAAGGAGACTGCCATGCTGATCATCGCCATCAGGGCCATTGCCATTGAGTAAGTTCCCCGGTCGAACCCCATCTCTTCCATCATCAGTACCGGAGAGACGTTCACGTAGGTCAGGATCGCCGTCACGCTGAGGGTGGTGATAAGAATGCGGCTGAGAAAAAAGCGGTTCAGCAGCGACTCACTGCCGCCATGCTGCGGTGTCGCAGTCTGCGGGTGTGCCGTCGGGCGCGTCTCGCGCAGGATAAAGACCGACAGCAAACCGACCATGACGCCCATGCCGGTCATGGTGTAGAACAGGCTCTGCCACGGATATTTCAGCATAATCAGGTGGCCAAGCACCGGCGCCAGGACGGGGATAATGCAGGTAATGCCGTTGAGCAACGACAGCACCTTGGCGCGGCGGCGATCGTCCAGCGTATCGCGCAGGATAGCGAAAGCCACCACGTAGCAGCTGCCGGCGCCGATCCCCTGGATAAAGCGTCCGACGAGGAAGTGGCTGCTGGCGTGCGCCTGGGCGCAGAGCAGGGAGGCGACAACAAAGATCACCGCGCCCACAATGGCGACAGGCTTACGTCCTGACCGGTCGGCGATGCGACCAGCAAAGAGCATTGCGGAGGCCATACCGGCCAGATAGACTGAAAAGGCGATATGTAATTGTGCCTCGCTGGCCCCCAGGTCCTGAGCAATACGCGGCAGGCCGACCAGATACATATCGATGCCAGAGGGATAGAGCAGAACCAGGGCGAAACTGCAGAGAAGAAAGCGTGTCATGGGATCCTCGCGATGTGAATGGCGTTCAGCATAGTGAGGAACGTGCCGCAAGACGAGTTGCCATTTGGACAACGCTCTTTTCCTGGCAGGAAATGCGAGCTAACGACCCCGGGTTCGCCAGACGCGGGCCATCCCTTCGCTCTCCGGTCTGACGCTTTCGAAGCCGAACTTCGCATACAGCTCCGGCACATCCGCCACCAGCGTGACATAGGCCCCGTCAAAGGCGTTAGCGTCCAGCCAGGCGACCAGCTTCTCCATCACCAGCCGGCCCAGGCCTTTTCCCTGATGAGCCGGATCGACGGCGACGTCGACAATATCGAAATTAATCGCGCCGTCGCCGATGATGCGTCCCATAGCGATCGGCGTCTCCTGCCAAAGGATATGTACGCCGTAACAGCTATGCGGCAGTCCGGCCCTGGCGCCTTCCAGGGGGCGCGGCGACATGCCCGCCGCCACCCGCAGGTGGCAAAACGCTTCGGCGGAGGGCACCTTCTCGATCACGGTATATTCAACGGTCATGCTTTAGTCTCGTGGTAAAAGGGGAGATAAAAGTAGAGAACGTTGCGCCGTAAAGGGCAAGAAAAAACCCGCATTAACGCGGCGTTAATGCGGGTGAGTGAACGTTTACGGACTAAACGTTATTTGCCGATGCAGAAGCTGGAGAAGATACGGCCCAGCAGATCGTCGGAGGTGAACTCCCCGGTGATCTCGCTCAGCGCCTGCTGCGCGAGGCGCAGCTCTTCCGCCAGCAGCTCCCCGGCCCAGGCGCCCAGCAGCTGGGCTTTGCCCTGCTGCAGATGGTTCGCCGCCTCTTCCAGCGCCTGCAGGTGACGGCGGCGGGCGAGGAAGCCGCCTTCCATGCTGGTATCGAAGCCCATGCTCTGCTTGAGGTGGTTACGCAGCACCTCCACGCCTTCGCCGGTACGTGCCGACAGGCGGATCAGTGAGTGGCCATTGACTTCGCTGAGCCCCAGCGCCTCGCCAGTGACATCGGCTTTATTGCGCACCACGGTAATCGGCAGTTTAGCGGGCAGGCGCTCGATAAAGTCCGGCCAGATCTCCGCTGGGTCAACGGCGCTGGTGGTGGTGCCGTCGACCATAAACAGCACCCGATCCGCCTGCTCAATCTCCTGCCAGGCGCGCTCGATGCCGATACGCTCCACCTCGTCACTGGCGTCGCGCAGGCCCGCGGTATCGATGATATGCAGCGGCATGCCGTCGATATGGATATGTTCGCGCAGTACGTCGCGGGTGGTGCCCGCAATGTCGGTGACGATCGCCGCTTCGCGGCCCGCCAGGGCGTTCAGCAGGCTCGATTTACCGGCATTTGGTCGCCCGGCGATCACCACTTTCATCCCTTCGCGCAGCAGACTGCCCTGACGAGCTTCCGCGCGGACGGCGTCGAGGTCGGCCATCACGCCGTTCAGCTGGGCTTCAATTTTGCCGTCGGAGAGGAAATCAATTTCTTCATCCGGGAAATCGATCGCCGCTTCCACGTAGATGCGCAGGTGAGTGAGCGCTTCCACAAGGTGGTTAACCCGCGCGGAGAAGGCTCCTTGCAAGGAGTTCAACGCCGAGCGCGCCGCCTGTTCTGAACTGGCGTCGATGAGGTCGGCGATGGCTTCGGCCTGCGCCAGGTCGAGCTTGTCGTTGAGGAACGCGCGTTCGGAAAACTCGCCCGGCCTGGCGATGCGTACGCCGGGCAACGTCAGAATACGTTTGAGCAGCAGATCGAGAATGACCGGGCCGCCGTGACCCTGCAGCTCAAGCACATCCTCCCCGGTAAAGGAGTTCGGCCCGGGGAACCACAGCGCAATCCCCTGATCCAGCGGCGTACCGTCAACGTCGTTGAACGGCAGGTAGTCGGCATAACGCGGCTTCGGCAGCTTGCCCAGTACCGCCTGCGCGACGTCGCGCGCGTTGAGGCCGGAGATACGCAGGATACCCACCCCACCGCGTCCCGGAGGGGTGGCCTGGGCGACGATAGTGTCGTTATGGCTCATGGTGACTCTCTATGTAGATGTAAAAAAGGCGGTCCTTTGACCGCCTTCTCTGGCATTAACGCTACCGTAGATACTCGAAATAATTCAAGTTGCAGAAAGGCGGCAAGTTAGTGAGGCCCCAGGAGCTTACTGTAGTCAGTGACTGGGGCGAACTAATGAAGCCAACGCATCTGCGGCTTGAAGAATGAAGAGTATCAGGATTTCTTCTTCTCGCGGCTATGAAGGCCACGCTTCTCCAGACCACGGTAAATCAGCTGCTGCTGAATAATGGTGACCAGGTTGCTGACGATGTAGTACACCACCAGGCCAGACGGGAACCACAGGAAGAACACCGTGAAGATGACCGGCATAAAGGTCATGATCTTCTGTTGCATCGGGTCGGTCACGGTGGTCGGCGACATCTTCTGGATGAAGAACATGGTCGCGCCCATGATGATCGGCAGGATGTAGTACGGGTCTTGTGCAGACAGGTCGTGGATCCACAGGATAAACGGCGCATGACGCAGTTCAACCGAGGCGCTCAGCATGTAGTACAGCGCAAGGAAGATCGGCATCTGAATAATCAGCGGGAAGCAGCCACCCAGTGGGTTCACTTTTTCCGCTTTATACAGCGCCATCATCTCCTGGCTTTGACGTTGTTTATCGTCGCCCAGACGCTCACGCATGGCCTGAATCTTCGGCTGCAGCATACGCATCTTCGCCATGGAGGTGTACTGCGCTTTGGTCAGCGGGTACATGATGCCACGAACGATAAAGGTGATAACGATGATCGAGAAGCCCCAGTTGCCGAGGAAGCTGTGGATGAATTTCAGCAGCTTGAACAGCGGTTGGGAGATGAACCACAGCCAGCCGTAGTCGACGGTCAGATCCAGGTGCGGCGCAACGGCAGCCATTTTGTCCTGAATAGCCGGACCGACCCACAGCACGCTCTGCAGCTTGTCGGTTTGACCAGGCTGCACCAGTACCGGCTGCGATTTGTAGCCAATAGCCACAATGCCGTTGCCGAGGTTGGCGGTGTAGAAGTTATTCGTCCCGTTATTCTGCGGCACCCACGCGGTGGTGAAGTACTGCTGCAGCATGGCAACCCAACCGTTTTTGGTGCTGACGTTCAGGTTTTCGTTGTCCAGAATGGTATCGAATTTGTATTTTTCGTATTTCGAATCCGCGGTGGAGAACGCTGCGCCACGGAAAGTATGCATCGTGGACAGGCCGCCGGTCTGCGTATCGCGACTGGTCGGCAGCGCCGCGGTCTGCTTCAACTGACCGAAGGTCGAGACTTCCAGAGGCTTCTCGCTGGCGTTCTGCACGCTATAACCGACGTTCACCGCATAGCCACCACGTTTCAGGGTGAAGGTTTTGGTGAAGACGTTGCCGGCTTTATCGGTGTAGGTCAGCGGAATGACGATTTCATCCTGGCCATCAGCCAGCACAAACGCCTCTTTATCGACGTTGTACAGCGGACGCGGGCCATTCGCCGGGTTATCCGGACCATCACGGCCGGTTAAGCCGCTCTGCGCCTGGTAGACAAACTGCGGCGTGGTTTCCAGTAACTGGAACGGTTCGGTCGACTTCAGCGTTTTTGGATACGCCAGAAGCAGCGCCTGCTCAATATCACCACCGTTGGTGTTGATAGTCAGCTCAAGCACGTCGGTTTTAACCGTAATCAGTTTCCCCTGGCCACTGGCCGGTACGCCCTGGTCGGCGGCGCTACCCGCTGCTGTGGTCGTAGTCTGCGTGGTCTGCTGCTGGGGCTGCGGATTTTTGTCCTGCTCCCAGGCTTGCCAGATCATGAAAGACACGAACAACAAAGCGATGATAAGAAGATTGCGTTGCGAATCCATCGTTAGTGTTCTCTGGTATCAAATGGTCCGGGCGGGACGGGATCGTCACCACCAGGGTGTAAAGGGTGGCATTTTAATACGCGTTTCATTGTCAACCAACTGCCTTTTATCACACCAAACCTGCGTAAGGCCTCAATTCCGTATTGAGAACAGGTTGGGGTGAAACGACAATGCGGCCCGAGTAGCGGACTAATCAGGCGCTGATAAACTCTAATCAGGCCGATCAGGACCCGCGAGCCAGGCGACAATGGCGGCGCCATAATTTTTCCAACGCTTCCGAGAGAGCACGGTTATCGAGGTCGGCAACCCCTCTTTTCGCCACCACCACGAAATCCATTGGCGGGAGTTCATGTTGACGCAAACGAAAACTTTCACGCGTCAGACGTTTAATCCGATTGCGTTCATGTGCGCGTTTTACGTTTTTCTTGGCGACCGTAAGACCGATGCGGGGATGCCCCAGCGAATTCAGGCGGCCGAGGATGGTGATTTGCGGCGTGCCAGCCCGTTGTGGCTGCTGGAAGACGAAAGTGAAATGACTGGGAGTTAACAAACGTAACTCCCTGGGAAATGCGAGCTTAACCACGCAGGGTTAGCTTTATTACTTGGAAACGGTCAGACGAGCGCGGCCTTTAGCACGACGACGTGCCAGAACCTGACGACCATTTTTAGTAGCCATACGAGCACGGAAGCCGTGAGAACGGTTGCGCTTCAGTACAGACGGTTGAAAAGTGCGTTTCATGGCGATTTCTACCTAAACTTGAATAAATTCACTGACTTTTGCGTAGACCCGAACGAACTTCGAACGACTTACGCCTCAGCGTGGGTGATTAAAGAGGCCGGATTGTAATAATTGTACACTCCGGAGTCAATTCTCTTTCCTTATTTCTCGCACCTTGTCGCACAAAAAATAAGCTGAGACGAGTGACGAAAACGGGCATTACGCGCCGGGTGGGGGATTATACGGCCTGGCCAGTAAAGCGCAAGGATCCGGAAGGATCTTTGTTAGATCGTTTCCGCCCAAAACCAGCATAGCTCATTAATTTTTCCAATATGCGGCGGAAATCGTGCTTCACTCTCCCCAGGATCGATTACACTTACCCGGTTTCGATCCTTCCTGTGGATAAATCGGGAAGAATCTGTTGAGAAACACAAGATCTCTTTCTCAGTTTAGGCTATGATCCCCGGTCCCGATCGCGATCCCCGGATCCGCAACGGGTAATAACCGCAGATAGCGGTTCGCACGTCACCCCTTTAGTGCAGGGGCTTTTCGGCTAATGCAGGGTCTTGTCGACGTGTGCCAACAATCACGATTGTTTCTGTTTTTCTTTGATATCGATTTTATGTTCGAGTGGAGTCCGCCGTGTCACTTTCGCTTTGGCAGCAGTGTCTTGCCCGATTGCAGGATGAGTTACCAGCCACAGAATTCAGCATGTGGATCCGCCCATTGCAGGCGGAACTGAGCGATAACACGCTGGCACTGTATGCGCCAAACCGTTTTGTGCTCGACTGGGTAAGGGACAAATACCTCAATAATATCAATGGACTCCTCAATGATTTTTGCGGTGCTGATGCCCCGCAGCTGCGTTTTGAGGTGGGCGCTAAGCCAGCCAGCTCGCTGCAGAAAGGAGCGGTAAGCCCGGCTGCGGCGGCCATCCCGGCAGCGCAGGTGCAGACCGCGCGCGTGGCGCCGACGATCGTGCGCCCTGGCTGGGATAATGTTCCGGCACCGGCGGAGCCGACCTACCGCTCTAACGTTAACGTGAAACACACGTTTGATAACTTCGTCGAAGGTAAATCTAACCAGTTGGCCCGCGCGGCGGCGCGTCAGGTGGCGGATAACCCGGGCGGGGCCTACAACCCGCTGTTCCTTTATGGCGGCACCGGTCTGGGGAAAACCCACCTGTTGCACGCGGTGGGTAACGGCATTGTGGCGCGTAAGCCGAACGCGAAAGTGGTCTATATGCACTCCGAGCGTTTCGTCCAGGACATGGTCAAAGCGCTGCAAAACAACGCCATCGAAGAGTTTAAACGCTACTACCGATCCGTTGACGCCCTGCTGATCGATGACATTCAGTTCTTTGCTAATAAAGAGCGATCCCAGGAAGAGTTTTTCCACACCTTCAATGCCCTGCTGGAAGGTAATCAGCAGATCATCCTGACCTCGGATCGTTATCCAAAAGAGATCAATGGCGTTGAAGATCGTCTGAAATCCCGCTTCGGCTGGGGCCTGACGGTGGCGATCGAGCCGCCGGAGCTGGAAACCCGCGTCGCGATCCTGATGAAAAAAGCCGATGAAAACGACATTCGCCTGCCGGGCGAAGTGGCGTTCTTTATTGCCAAGCGCCTGCGCTCAAACGTGCGTGAGCTGGAGGGGGCGCTGAACCGCGTTATCGCCAATGCCAACTTCACCGGCCGGGCGATCACCATCGATTTCGTGCGCGAAGCGCTGCGCGATCTGCTGGCGCTGCAGGAAAAACTGGTCACCATCGACAATATTCAAAAGACGGTGGCGGAGTACTACAAGATTAAGGTAGCGGATCTGCTGTCCAAGCGCCGCTCCCGTTCGGTGGCGCGTCCTCGCCAGATGGCGATGGCGCTGGCCAAAGAGCTGACCAACCACAGCCTGCCGGAAATCGGCGATGCGTTTGGCGGCCGAGACCATACCACCGTGCTGCACGCCTGCCGCAAGATTGAGCAGCTGCGTGAAGAAAGCCACGACATTAAAGAAGATTTTTCCAATTTAATCAGAACATTATCCTCGTGACGCTATGAAATTTACCGTAGAACGTGAACATTTATTAAAACCGCTGCAACAGGTGAGCGGTCCGTTAGGTGGTCGTCCGACGCTGCCCATTCTCGGTAACCTGCTGCTTCAGGTCGCGGACGGCGCGCTGTCGCTGACCGGTACCGATCTTGAAATGGAGATGGTGGCGCGCGTGGCGCTGGTTCAGCCGCACGAAGCGGGCGCAACGACCGTTCCGGCGCGTAAATTCTTTGATATCTGCCGCGGCCTGCCGGAAGGCGCGGAGATCGCGGTTCAGCTGGAAGGCGATCGGATGCTGGTGCGTTCCGGCCGCAGTCGCTTCTCGCTGTCGACGCTGCCTGCTGCCGATTTCCCGAATCTGGATGACTGGCAGAGCGAAGTGGAATTTACCCTGCCGCAGGCGACCATGAAGCGTCTGATCGAAGCCACTCAGTTCTCGATGGCGCACCAGGATGTTCGTTACTACTTAAACGGTATGCTGTTTGAAACCGAAGGTAGCGAACTGCGCACGGTGGCCACCGATGGTCACCGCCTGGCGGTCTGTTCGATGCCGCTGGAAGCGTCGCTGCCGAACCATTCGGTGATCGTGCCGCGTAAAGGGGTGATTGAGTTGATGCGGATGCTCGACGGCGGCGATACCCCGCTGCGCGTGCAGATTGGCAGCAACAATATCCGCGCTCACGTGGGCGATTTTATCTTTACGTCGAAGCTGGTTGATGGCCGTTTCCCGGATTATCGCCGCGTATTGCCGAAAAATCCGGATAAACATCTCGATGCTGGCTGTGACATTCTCAAGCAGGCCTTCGCCCGCGCGGCAATCCTCTCGAACGAGAAATTCCGCGGCGTGCGGCTGTACGTCAGTGAAAACCAGCTGAAAATCACCGCCAATAACCCGGAGCAGGAAGAGGCGGAAGAGATTCTGGATGTGACCTACGCCGGAACGGAGATGGAGATTGGCTTCAACGTTAGCTACGTGCTGGATGTGCTCAATGCGCTGAAGTGCGAGAATGTGCGCATTCTGCTGACGGATTCGGTGTCGAGCGTGCAGATTGAGGATGCGGCTTCACAATCCGCAGCCTATGTCGTCATGCCTATGAGATTGTAGTGGAAAATATCGGGCTATCTTACTTGCCATTTTCAACCTGGGCTGTGCTCGCCCCTGTCACGTACTTCGTGTACGCTCCAGGGTCTGCGCGCAGTCCGCGTTGAAACTGGCTGCGCCGATAACGCCCTGGCCCAAAGAACGCTGATATGTCACTGACGCGCTTGCTCATCAAAGACTTCCGCAATATTGAAAATGCGGATCTCGCTTTATCTCCTGGCTTTAACTTCCTGGTTGGCGCGAACGGCAGCGGCAAAACCAGCGTGCTGGAAGCTATCTATACGCTCGGTCATGGCCGGGCGTTTCGTAGTTTGCAAATTGGCCGGGTGATCCGCCACGAGCAGGAGGCTTTTGTCCTGCACGGCCGCCTGCAGGGCGAAGAGCGGGAAACCGCCATCGGCCTGACCAAAGACAAACAGGGTGACAGCAAGGTGCGCATCGACGGCACCGACGGCCACAAGGTGGCGGAGCTGGCGCACCTGATGCCGATGCAGCTGATTACGCCGGAGGGGTTTACTTTACTCAACGGCGGCCCCAAATACAGAAGAGCATTCCTCGATTGGGGATGTTTTCATAACGAAGCCGGATTCTTCACCGCCTGGAGCAACCTGAAGCGCCTGGTCAAGCAGCGCAACGCCGCGCTGCGTCAGGTCAGCCGCTATGCCCAGCTGCGACCGTGGGATCTGGAACTCATCCCGCTGGCGGAACAAATCAGCCGCTGGCGTGCCGAATACAGCGCCGCTATCGTCGAAGACATGGCGGATACTTGTCAGCAATTTTTACCGGAATTCACGCTCTCTTTCTCTTTCCAGCGCGGCTGGGAAAAAGAGGCCGACTACGCGGAGGTGCTGGAGCGGAATTTCGAGCGTGACAGAATGTTAACCTACACCGCCCACGGCCCGCATAAAGCGGATTTCCGCATTCGCGCCGACGGGGCGCCGGTGGAAGACACCTTGTCGCGCGGGCAGCTTAAGCTGCTGATGTGCGCCCTGCGTCTGGCGCAAGGTGAGTTCCTCACCCGCGTCAGCGGGCGGCGCTGCCTGTACCTGATAGATGATTTTGCCTCGGAACTTGATGATGCCCGCCGCGGTTTGTTATCCAGCCGCCTGAAAGCGACGCAGTCGCAGGTTTTCGTCAGCGCCATCAGCGCTGAACACGTTATGGACATGTCGGACAAAAATTCGAAGATGTTCCGCGTGGAAAAAGGTAAAATAACGGATTAACCCAAGATTAAATGAGCGAGAAACGTTGATGTCGAATTCTTATGACTCCTCCAGTATCAAAGTCCTGAAAGGGCTGGATGCGGTGCGTAAGCGCCCGGGTATGTATATCGGCGACACGGATGACGGCACCGGTCTGCACCACATGGTATTCGAGGTTGTGGATAACGCTATCGACGAAGCGCTCGCGGGTTACTGCAAAGATATCGTTGTGACCATCCACAGCGATAACTCCGTCTCCGTACAGGATGACGGTCGCGGCATCCCAACCGGCATTCACCCGGAAGAGGGCGTCTCCGCAGCGGAAGTTATCATGACCGTCCTGCACGCCGGCGGTAAGTTCGATGATAACTCCTATAAAGTTTCCGGCGGTCTGCACGGCGTAGGCGTCTCGGTGGTTAACGCCCTGTCGCAGAAGCTGGAGCTGGTTATCCAGCGCGATAACAAAGTCCACAAACAGATTTATGTGCACGGTGTACCGCAGGCGCCGCTGGCGGTGACTGGCGAGACCGATAAAACCGGCACCATGGTGCGTTTCTGGCCGAGCCATGAAACCTTCACCAACGTCACTGAATTCGAATATGAGATCCTGGCGAAACGTCTGCGCGAGCTGTCGTTCCTGAACTCCGGGGTTTCAATCCGCCTGCGCGATAAGCGCGACGGCAAAGAAGACCATTTCCACTACGAAGGCGGCATTAAGGCGTTTGTTGAGTATCTCAACAAGAACAAAACGCCGATCCACCCGAATATCTTCTATTTCTCCACCGAAAAAGACGGTATTGGCGTGGAAGTGGCGCTGCAGTGGAACGACGGTTTCCAGGAAAACATCTACTGCTTTACCAACAACATTCCGCAGCGCGACGGCGGTACTCACCTGGCGGGCTTCCGCGCGGCGATGACCCGTACCCTCAATGCCTACATGGATAAAGAGGGCTACAGCAAAAAAGCGAAAGTCAGCGCCACCGGCGACGACGCGCGTGAAGGCCTGATCGCTGTGGTATCCGTGAAAGTGCCGGATCCGAAATTCTCCTCGCAGACCAAAGACAAGCTGGTCTCTTCCGAGGTGAAATCGGCGGTAGAACAGCAGATGAACGAACTGCTGAGCGAATACCTGCTGGAAAACCCGTCCGATGCCAAAATCGTGGTCGGCAAAATTATCGACGCCGCGCGCGCCCGCGAAGCTGCGCGTCGCGCCCGTGAGATGACCCGTCGTAAAGGCGCACTGGATCTGGCAGGCCTGCCGGGCAAACTGGCGGATTGCCAGGAACGCGACCCGGCGCTGTCTGAACTGTACCTGGTGGAAGGGGACTCCGCGGGCGGCTCTGCGAAACAGGGTCGTAACCGTAAGAACCAGGCGATCCTGCCGTTGAAGGGTAAAATCCTCAACGTTGAGAAAGCCCGCTTCGATAAAATGCTCTCTTCCCAGGAAGTGGCGACGCTGATCACCGCCCTCGGCTGCGGCATCGGTCGCGATGAGTACAACCCGGATAAACTGCGCTATCACAGCATCATCATCATGACCGATGCGGATGTCGACGGCTCGCACATTCGTACCCTGCTGTTGACCTTCTTCTACCGTCAGATGCCAGAGATCGTCGAGCGCGGCCATGTCTACATTGCCCAGCCGCCGCTGTACAAAGTGAAGAAAGGCAAGCAGGAACAGTACATTAAAGACGACGAAGCGATGGATCAGTATCAGATCGCTATCGCTCTCGACGGTGCGACCCTGCATACCAACGCCAATGCGCCGGCGCTGTCGGGCGAGTCGCTGGAAAAACTGGTTGCCGAGTTTAACGCCACCCAGAAAATGATTGGTCGTATGGAGCGCCGTTTCCCGAAATCGATGCTGAAAGAGCTTATCTATCAGCCGACCCTGACTGAGGCCGATCTGGCTGACGAGCAGAAGGTGACCCGCTGGGTGAACACCCTGGTCTCCGAGCTGAATGAGAAAGAGCAGCACGGCAGCCAGTGGAAATTTGATGTCCGTGAGAACACCGAGTTGCAGCAGTTTGAACCGATTATCCGCGTCCGTACCCACGGGGTGGATACCGACTATCCGCTGGATAACGAGTTCGTCATGGGGCCGGAATATCGCCGTATCTGTACCCTGGGTGAGAAACTGCGTGGCCTGATGGAAGAAGATGCGTTCATCGAGCGCGGCGAACGCCGTCAGCCGGTAGCCAGCTTCGAGCAGGCCCTCGACTGGCTGGTGAAAGAGTCCCGTCGCGGTCTCTCTATCCAGCGCTATAAAGGTCTGGGCGAGATGAACCCGGATCAGCTGTGGGAAACCACCATGGATCCGGACAGCCGCCGCATGCTGCGCGTAACCGTTAAGGATGCGATCGCCGCCGACCAGCTGTTCACCACCCTGATGGGCGATGCCGTTGAGCCGCGTCGCGCCTTTATCGAAGAGAACGCCCTGAAAGCGGCGAATATCGATATTTAAGTCGCGTGTTTCCCGGTAACGAGTTTTTCCGGGGCAACAGGATGTGTAAGCCCGGTCGCATTGCGTGACCGGGCTTTTTTTTGCTGCTAAAAGGGGATTCTTAGTCCCCGCTTCCATCCCCCTTTCTGCCCGACACTTTTACTGTTTTTTGAGCGGAATCGCGTTAGCATGAGGGAAGACTCATCTTACCCGGGGATCCTATGGCTATTAAACTGATTGCAATCGATATGGACGGCACTCTGCTGCTGCCAGACCATACCATCTCTCCTGCGGTGAAAGCCGCCATCGCCGCGGCGCGCGAGCGGGGTGTCAACGTGGTGCTGACTACCGGCCGCCCTTACGCCGGTGTCCACAGCTATCTGAAAGAGCTGCATATGGAACAGCCGGGTGATTACTGCATTACTTACAATGGCGCGCTGGTACAGAAGGCCGGTGACGGCAGTACCGTCGCACAAACCGCGCTGAGCTATGACGACTATCGCTTCCTCGAGCAACTCTCCCGCGAGGTCGGCTCTCACTTCCACGCGCTCGATCGCAACACGCTCTACACTGCGAACCGCGATATCAGCTACTACACCGTCCACGAATCCTACGTGGCGACCATCCCGCTGGTGTTCTGTGAAGCGGAAAAGATGGACCCTGAGATCCAGCTGCTGAAGGTGATGATGATCGATGAGCCGGCGATCCTGGATAAGGCCATCGCCCGTATCCCGGCGGAAGTGAAAGAGAAGTACACCGTGCTGAAAAGTGCGCCGTACTTCCTCGAAATTCTGGATAAACGCGTCAATAAAGGCACCGGCGTGAAGTCCCTGGCCGATGCGCTGGGCATCAAGCCGGAAGAGATTATGGCGATTGGCGATCAGGAAAATGATATCGCAATGATTGAGTTTGCCGGCGTCGGCGTGGCGATGGATAACGCCATTCCCGCGGTCAAAGAAGCGGCGAACTTCATCACCAAATCTAACCTCGAAGATGGCGTCGCCTTCGCCATTGAAAAATACGTTTTAGCGTAAGCGTTCTTCAGGCCCGGCGTTGTCCGGGCCGGTCTTCTCTTTTTTCATGAACAGATGTTAATCCGCATTTAAATCCCTTATTCCGCGCAGGGGATTCTATAAGCTACCCGCCCTCTTTTTCGCAATTCATCACTAACATCATAGTTTTCATGAATATATACCACCGTTTGATGTTGGTTGCGCTGCCATTCGCCTCTGTTCAGATTTGCGTGGCCGCGGAACCAACGGCGCCGCTCGAGCCGGTATACGCCTATCACGGCGCAGAACCGGCGGATCTGCCTGCGCCGGTCAAAACCGAGACTGCAGTAGCGGAACCAACCGCGATATTGCCTTTTTTAGGCGACGAGGCCAGAAAACGCGGCTACGTCCTGCCGCTGTCGTTCGGCGTCAGCATTAACTATATGGATATGCGGCAGAATATTAATGTCGACAGCATTAACTTCACCGGTCTGTCGCTGGATGGCCGCAATATCGATTGCGGTAAGGATCCTGTCTGCAAACACGCCGTGAATAACATTTTCGCTAATGGGCCGGTCTCGCTGGATGACGCCTTCCAGATTGGCGTCGGTAATACGCGGGAAAGCAGCAAAACCGAGACGCTTAAGCTGGATGCCTGGCTGCTGCCATTTATGAACGTTTATGGCCTCGTCGGACACACCGAAGGGCATTCGATTTCGCAAATTGCCGTCGGCCTGAAGGGGCCAAACGGTAAAGTGGTGCCCATGCCGGGGATGCAGGATCTCGACTTTCGTCTCGATTTTAAAGGCACCACCTACGGGATGGGCACCACGCTGGTGGGCGGCGTTGGCAACTGGTTTACCGTGCTGGACGCCAACTACACGCAAACGCGCTTTGATATCCTCGACGGCAGTATCGACGCATTTACCTTTTCGCCGCGCGTAGGCTATCGTTTTAATACGCCATCAGTCGAGGCGCTGCATCTCCCCGCCGGAAAGCTGAACCTGTGGGTCGGCAGCATGTATCAGGACGTACAGCAGGAGTTTAAGGGCAGCCTCAACGATCTCGCGATGCCGTCGCCGATGCTGCAAAATATGGTCAATCTGGCCAATCAGGACAATAACGGCCGCTTCGATGTGAAACAGCATCTTCAGTCGCCGTGGAACGTGCTGGTGGGCGCGCAGTATGAGCTGACGAAAAACGTTAATATCACCACGGAGTTTGGCTTTGCCGAACGTAACAGTTTCTTTATTTCCGGCGAGTACCGCTTTTGAGCCGACTGTTTATCACTTTTCTGCTGCTGATGACCTGCCCGATTGGCAGCCAGGCGGAGATGCTCAGCCGCGAGAAAATCGACGACTGGCTGCAGCATCTCGGCGCCAGCGATAAGTTCGACGCCAGTAAAGGGATCGATTGGGGCGTGATGCCCGGTCCGTTCTATACGCCGGAACTGGGGCTGGGCATCGGCACCGCCGTCGTCGGCATGTATCGTCCCGATCCGCAGGATACCACCAGCCAGAATTCCACCCTGACGCTCAGCGGCTACGCCAGCTCCACCGGCGCCTTTGGCCTCAGCGTGAAAAACTACGCCTTTTTCGACAACGATCTGTGGCGCGTATTTGTTGAAGGGTCGATGGCCAATACCCCGACTTACTACTGGGGGCAGGGTTTTCACGCCGGAGATAAAGACAACGAGAAGGAAAAATATACCGCCCAGGTGCTGACCCTGCGCCCGACAATCTACCGGCAACTGATCGACAATGTCTATCTCGGTACCGGGTGGTCGCTGGCGGCGCAGAATGCCGATGAGATGGACCACGACGATTTACCGAAAATAGAAAGTACCCCACAGGGACCGTCGGTATTCAGCTCTGGCGCCAGCATCGATATCAACTGGGACGATCGCGACTTTGTCCCCAACCCGCGCCGGGGCCAGTATGCCAACTTCCGCTACACCCATTACGCCCCCGGGTTAGGCAGCGATACCCGCTTTGATGAATTTCAGCTGCACTATAGCCATTATCATGCCCTGAGCGAGAAAAGCGTGCTCGCCTGGGAGGCCGATGGTGCCTTCACCCAGGGCGATGTTCCGTGGAGCATGATGCCCCTGCTGGGCAGCGACGAGCGGATGCGAGGCTACTATCAGGGGCGCTACCGGGATAACAACGTCGTCAGCAGCCAACTGGAATACCGTCGGCAGCTCACCTGGCGGCACGGGATTGTCGCCTGGGTCGGGGCGGGAACCATGGGTCCGTCGCTGTCATCGCTGAACAATGGCCGCTGGCTGCCCACCGGCGGCGTTGGCTATCGTTTCGAGTTCAAGCCGCGGGTCAATATCCGTCTTGATTATGGCATCGGCAAAGGCAGCAGCGGGTTCTATTTACAGGTTGGGGAAGCGTTTTAAGCAGGTTGCCGGGCATTCAACCCCGTGCGGATTGCGGTATGCTAACGCCACTCTTATATCGGCCCGGTCAGCACGCCATGAAACAAGTTACCTTTGCCCCTCGCAACCACCAGCTTACCAACACCCGCACCTGGACCCCCGACAGCCAGTGGCTGGTGTTCGACGTCCGCCCGTCCGGCGCGTCGTTCACCGGCGAGACCATTGAGCGAGTGAACGTAAATAGCGGTACTGTGGAGACCATTTATCGTGCCACGCAAGGCGCGCACGTCGGCGTGGTGACTGTGCATCCCACCCAGGAGCGCTATGTGTTTATTCACGGCCCCGAGCGGCCGGATGCGCGGTGGCAGTATGATTTTCATCATCGCCGCGGAGTGGTGGCCTTTCAGGGGGCTGTCGAGAATCTGGACGCCATGGACATTACCGCCCCTTACACGCCCGGCGCGCTGCGCGGCGGCAGCCACGTCCATGTCTATAGCCCCAACGGTCAGTTCGTTAGTTTTACCTACAACGACCACGTGCTGCACGAACGCGACCCGGCGCTGGACTTACGCAATGTCGGCGTAGCGGCGCCGTATGGGCCGGTGACGCCGCAGGGGCAGCATCTGCGCGAATATAGCGGCAGCCACTGGTGCGTGCTGGTAAGCCGTACGACACCGACTCCGGTGCCAGGCAGCGATGAGATTAATCGCGCCTATGAAGAGGGGTGGGTTGGGAACCAGGCGCTGGCGTTTATTGGCGATACCCTGGCGGAAAATGGCGATAAAGTGCCTGAGCTGTTTATTGTCGATCTGCCACAGGAAGAAGCCGGCTGGAAGCAGCCTGGCGGGGCGCCGCTGGCCGGTACCGCAACCACGATGCCGGCGCCGCCGGCGGGCGTCAGTCAGCGTCGTTTGACCTTTACCCAGCATCGCCGCTATCCGGGGCTGGTGAACGTTCCGCGTCACTGGGTGCGCGCCAATCCACAGGCGACGGCGATAGCCTTTCTGATGCGCGATGACGCCGGCGTGGTGCAGCTGTGGCTTATTTCACCGCAGGGGGGCGAGCCGCGACAGTTGACGTATCACGTATCGGGTATCCAGTCGGCGTTTAACTGGCATCCAACAGGAGAATGGCTGGGCTTTGTGCTGGAGGATCGGATTGCCTGCTGCCATGCCGGCACGGGGGAGATTACCTTTTTAACCGATGTGCACGGTCATCCGCCCTCAGCAGACGCGATCGTCTTTTCGCCAGACGGGACACAGATTGCCTGGATGGAGGAGGTGGACAGTTATCGCCAGCTGTGGGTCACGCAGACCGGGCGATAACTTACTGGGCAGGCATCGACGCTGGCGGGATAACCGAGTTGGTCGCCAGCGTGGCCTTCTCACTCTTTTCAACCCGCGATTTGATTGAGCTGTCGGTACGGAACATATCCCACGGCAGCAGCAGGGTATCCATGACGGCGGTGAAGGGCATATCCAGCGCCACCAGCGATTTCACACCCCAGTTGGTGTCGCTGTCCCCCAGCGTTTGCGCACTGGATCGTGTGCCCGGATAGGTTCCCTCTTTGCCACCGGTATGTGACATTACGCTGGAGCAACCGCTCAGGCTTATTATCCCGCTGAACAGGACCAGCTTTAACAGTCGTCTGCTTTTCATTGTTCTTCCATCGTCGTTTCGGGCGTTGAGATAACCTTTCAGCGGTTATATCGGGCCAACCCGTGAATGCATAGCGTTATTGCGCCGCACTGTGGCGGGCATCGCACTTTGCTTTTTGTGCTCCTCCCCCCAGTCTAAGCAATCATTGGTAAACTGCAAAAAAATTCGCCTTCAATCCCTTGAAAAGCACGGGGAGAAACCCATTTTATAGGTGTAACCCACTGAGAATACGCCTGAGGGGTATTCCGGATTACCGCGGCCTGTCCACGATGGAAGGTCATTTGATTCTCGCTGATTTTCAGGAGCTATTTACTATGCGTAACTTCGATCTCTCCCCGCTCTATCGTTCAGCCATTGGTTTCGACCGCCTGTTCAACCTGCTGGAAAACAATCAAAGCCAGAGCAACGGCGGCTATCCTCCGTATAACGTCGAGCTGGTAGACGAAAACCACTATCGTATCGCTATCGCGGTGGCAGGCTTTGCCGAAAGCGAGCTGGAGATCACGGCCCAGGACAATCTGCTGATCGTCAAAGGCGCCCACGCCGCCGAGCAGAAGGAGCGGACCTACCTGTATCAGGGGATCGCCGAGCGTAACTTCGAGCGCAAATTCCAGCTGGCGGAAAACATTCACGTCCGCGGCGCCAACCTGGTGAACGGCCTGCTGTATATCGATCTGGAACGCGTGATCCCGGAAGCGAACAAGCCGCGCCGCATCGAAATCAACTAATTGTCCGTTTCAGGCCGCGTGGCGGCCTGATGTAACAACCTGCTCGCCGTCAGGGAGCAGATGCGAATTTACAGAATTCGCAGGTATTCACTCGCTTCATAGAAGGAGAAAACACTATGCGTAACTACGATTTATCCCCCCTGCTGCGTCAATGGATCGGTTTTGACAAACTGGCCAACGCCCTGCAAACCGCCGGTGAAAGCCAGAGCTTCCCGCCCTATAACATCGAAAAAAGCGACGATAACCACTATCGCATTACCCTTGCGCTGGCCGGTTTCCGTCAGGAAGATCTGGATATTCAACTGGAAGGCACCCGTCTGTTGGTGAAAGGCACCCCGCAGCAGCCGGAAAAAGAGACCACATGGCTGCACCAGGGGCTGGTGAGCCAGGCCTTCAGCCTGAGCTTCACCCTCGCCGACAACATGGAGGTCTCTGGCGCGACCTTCACCAATGGCCTGCTGCATATCGATCTGACCCGCAATGAGCCTGAGCAGATTGCCCCGCAGCGTATCGCCATCAGCGAACGACCAGCGCTAAATAGTTAATTAAGCGAATAACTTATAAGGCCCCGATTTTCGGGGCTTTTTTGTGTGCGAGAGCGCAATAAACTTCCTTGCTGCAACGGGTGTTTCAGTTTAAAAAATAATCATACTTTGGGACTCACTCAAACAAGGATACGTTATGAACGAACAGCAGCCATTTGAAGCGATTAGAAAGAGCGATGAGGCGGGGCGGGAGTATTGGTCTGCCCGCAACCTTGGTCCCCTGCTTGACTATAAAGAGTGGCGGAATTTTTATAAGGTCATTGCAAAAGCGATAATTTCATGTGAGGCGAGTGGTCATCCCTCGGCAGACCATTTTGTTGAAACCAACAAAATGGTCGAATTAGGTTCTGGCGCCAGCAGGAATCTTGAAGATTTCCACCTCTCACGCTACGCCTGCTATCTGGTAGTGCAAAATGGCGATCCGTCGAAACCGGTGATTGCTGCGGGGCAAACGTACTTTGCCTTGCAAACCCGGCGCCAGGAATTGCAAGATGATCAAATATTTAAGTCTCTACGAGAGGATGAAAAGCGACTGTTCCTGCGCAATGAGCTCAAAGAGCATAATAAACATCTGGTTGAAACGGCCCAACGTGCCGGTGTTGAGACGACTCTTGATTTTGCTGTCTTTCAAAACCATGGCTATAAAGGTCTCTATGGTGGTCTTGACCAAAAAGCAATCCACGAGCGTAAGGGCCTAAAGAAAAGCCAAAAAATACTCGACTATATGGGATCGACTGAGCTCGCGGCCAACCTGTTTCGTGCTACCCAAACGGAAGAAAAACTACGTCGGGATGCGGTTGCTTCGAAGCAACTCGCCAACAAAACGCATTATGACGTAGGGCAAAAAGTACGCCAGACTATTAAAGACCTGGGTGGCACTATGCCTGAAGCGCTTCCTTCCCCGGAGAAAAGTATTCAGCAACTCACTATCGCAGCGAAAAATAAGAACGCGCCTGAGTAGCGTATCTTACTCCATGATTATTGTGCGCCAGGCGGCATACAACCCATCTGGTAGTGGTCATAATCCCTGTAGTTAATGATGTTATTCACAGGGACGATACCATGAGTGAGATAGCATTGACGGTCAGCGTGCTGGCGCTGGTGGCGGTAGTGGGGTTGTGGATCGGCAATGTCAAAATCCGCGGCGTCGGCTTTGGCATTGGCGGCGTCCTGTTTGGCGGGATTATTGTCGGCCACTTTGTCGATCAGGCGGGTGTCGCCCTCAGCAGCCCGATGCTGCATTTTATTCAGGAATTCGGCTTGATCCTGTTTGTCTACACCATCGGTATTCAGGTGGGGCCGGGCTTTTTCGCCTCGCTGCGGGTCTCAGGCCTGCGGCTCAATCTGTTCGCTATCCTTATCGTTATCCTCGGCGGCCTGGTGACCGCGGTGCTGCATAAACTGTTCAATATTCCTCTCCCGGTAGTGCTCGGTATCTTCTCCGGTGCGGTGACCAACACGCCAGCGCTGGGGGCCGGGCAGCAAATCCTGCGCGATCTTGGGGTGCCGTTCGAGGTGGTCGATCAGATGGGGATGAGTTACGCGATGGCGTATCCGTTCGGCATCTGCGGCATTCTGCTGACCATGTGGCTGGTGCGCCTGTTCTTCCGCATCAATGCGGAGAAAGAGGCCCAGCGGTTTGAAGAGAGCAGCGGCAACGGCCACGCTCATTTGCACACCATTAACGTGCGGGTGGAGAACCCCAACCTCAACCAGATGGCGATTCAGGATGTGCCGATGCTCAATAGCGACAACATCGTCTGTTCGCGGCTGAAGCGCGGTGAGCTGTTGATGGTGCCTGCGCCGGGCACCCTTATCCAGGCGGGCGACCTGTTGCACCTGGTGGGGCGACCGGAGGATCTGCACAATGCGCAGCTGGTGATTGGCCAGGAGGTGGCCACCTCGCTGTCGACGCGCGGCACCGATCTGAAAGTCGAGCGGGTGGTGGTCACTAACGAAAAAGTGCTGGGGAAGAAGATACGCGATCTGCACGTTAAACAGCGCTATGACGTGGTGATCTCCCGGCTTAACCGGGCAGGCGTCGAGCTGGTGGCCAGCAGCAGCGCCAGCCTGCAGTTTGGTGACATCCTCAACCTGGTTGGTCGCCAGGAGGCGATTGACGCCGTGGCCGCCGAGCTGGGTAACGCTCAGCAGAAGCTGCAGCAGGTCCAGATGCTGCCGGTGTTTATCGGTATCGGCCTCGGGGTACTGCTGGGATCTATCCCGTTGTTTATTCCCGGTTTCCCTGTCGCGCTGAAGCTGGGGCTGGCCGGTGGGCCGCTGATTATGGCGTTGATCCTCGGGCGTATCGGCAGCATCGGCAAGCTGTATTGGTTTATGCCGCCGAGCGCCAACCTGGCGCTGCGCGAGCTGGGGATCGTGCTGTTTCTGGCGGTGGTCGGGCTAAAATCGGGGGGCGACTTTGTCGCGACCCTGACCCAGGGCGAGGGTCTGAGCTGGATCGCTTACGGCATTTTCATCACCGCCATCCCGCTGCTGACGGTGGGGATCCTCGCGCGCATGCTGGCGAAAATGAACTATCTGACGCTGTGCGGCATGCTGGCCGGCTCCATGACTGACCCGCCGGCGCTGGCCTTCGCCAACAATCTGCACGCCACCAGCGGCGCGGCGGCGCTCTCTTACGCCACCGTCTATCCGCTGGTGATGTTCCTGCGGATTATCACTCCGCAGCTACTCGCCGTGCTGTTCTGGGGGCTGAGCTAGCGGGCTTTGCGCCTGGACGCGGCGCAGGTGGTAATCCACCTGATACTCGCTGGCGTTGCGGAACATGACGGAATAGTTAAGAAACTCGCCGCTGTCGCTGTAGGAAAGGGAGGTAATACGCAGCAGCGGCGTCTGCTCCGGGACGTTCATTGAGCGCGCCAGCTGCTTGTCCGCCAGCACTGGCGTCAGCGTTTCATAATTCCCGCTGATGATGATCCCGCACTCCTTCTCAATATAATCAAATTTCGAACCCTCCAGATGGCTCAGCGACAGGTTGCGGAACAGCTTCACTGGCATATAGCTATCCTCCAGCATCAGCGGCTTACCATCGACGTAGCGCACCCGCCGTGAGAAGTAGATCCGTTCATCAATTTTAATCCGCAGCAGGCTGGCGATGGCCGGCGGGGCAGGCATCACCTCGAAGGCCAGCACCTGGCTTACTACCTCTTTGCCCTGCTTGCGCAGCACTTCCGCCAGGCCGGTGAGATTGCTGGTTTCATGATGGACGTCCTTACGCGCCACGAACGTTCCCGAGCCGTGGCGACGCACAACCAATCCCCAGTCCACCAGCAGGTCGATGGCTTTGCGGATAGTCATGCGCGCCACCCCGAACTCCTCGGCCAGTTTTTTCTCTCCCGGTAGCGGGCTACCGATGGCGAAGTCGGCGGAATTCAGCCGCAGCCGCAGGCGGTCAGCAATGGATTTGTAGATCACCAGTAGTCCTCTTGTGCAGGAAAGTGGAATGTCGCTTTCTTCTCTTTTCGTTAAAAAAATAGATTTATTACAAGTGATTAGTACACATTCATTTCGTTAATTCCACTGCCTGACTTATCGATGCCTAACTTTTGTTATCGAAGTAGACAACTTTGGCCAAATTAAAACCATGAATGGGATCACGAATCGCAACGGCGCGGCATGTTGTCGGACGGGCAAATTTCTATTCTCGAGTGAGGCCGGTAATCAAGAAAAAGAAGGCCACTCACCCTACGAGTTGTTACATGAGGATTTTCAAATGCTCAGTCAAATACAACGCTTTGGCGGCGCCATGTTTACCCCGGTTTTGTTGTTTCCTTTTGCCGGGATCGTGGTCGGTATCGCCATCATGCTGCGCAACCCGATGTTCGTCGGCGAAGCGCTGACCGCACCCGACAGCCTGTTTGCCCAGATCGTTCACATCATTGAAGAGGGCGGCTGGACCGTCTTTCGTAATATGCCGCTGATTTTCGCCGTCGGTCTGCCGATCGGCCTGGCGAAACAGGCCCAGGGCCGGGCCTGTCTGGCGGTGCTGGTGAGTTTTCTCACCTGGAACTACTTTATCAACGCCATGGGGATGACCTGGGGCCACTTCTTTGGTGTCGACTTTTCCGTTGAACCCACGGCAGGCAGCGGCCTGACGATGATTGCCGGGATCAAAACCCTCGACACCAGCATTATCGGCGCCATCGTCATCTCCGGTCTGGTGACGGCTCTGCACAATCGCTATTTCGATAAACCCCTGCCGGTGTTCCTCGGCATCTTTCAGGGCTCATCGTTTGTGGTCATTGTCGCCTTCCTCGCGATGATCCCCTGCGCCTGGCTGACCCTGCTCGGCTGGCCAAAGGTTCAGCTGGGCATTGAATCGCTGCAGGCCTTCCTGCGCTCAGCCGGGGCGCTTGGGGTGTGGGTCTACATCTTCCTTGAGCGCATTCTGATCCCCACCGGTCTGCACCACTTCGTCTATGGCCCGTTCATCTTTGGTCCGGCGGTGGTGGAGGGCGGTCTGCAGGTCTACTGGGCGGAGCATCTGCAGGCGTTCAGTCAGAGTACGGAACCGCTGAAGACGCTGTTCCCGGAGGGCGGCTTTGCCCTGCACGGTAACTCGAAAGTGTTTGGTTCGGTGGGGATTGCGCTGGCGCTCTACTTTACCGCCGCGCCGGAAAACCGCGTCAAGGTCGCTGGCTTGCTGATCCCTGCCACCCTGACCGCGATGCTGGTCGGGATCACCGAACCACTGGAGTTCACCTTCCTGTTCATCTCGCCGCTGCTGTTTGCCGTTCACGCGGTGCTGGCGGCGACCATGGCGACGGTGATGTACATCTGCGGGGTGGTAGGCAATTTCGGCGGCGGCCTGCTTGATCAATTCTTGCCGCAAAACTGGATCCCGATGTTCCATCACCACGCCTCGATGATGTTCATTCAGATAGGCATCGGCCTCTGTTTCACCGCCCTGTACTTCGTGGTCTTCCGCACCCTGATCCTGCGTCTGAACCTGAAGACGCCAGGCCGGGAAGAGAGCGAAATCAAGCTCTACAGCAAGGCCGATTACCAGGCGGCACGAGGTAAAACCACGGCCGCCGCCGCGCCAGAGACCCGGCTGGGTCAGGCCGCTGGCTTCCTGCAGGCCCTCGGCGGCGCCGACAACATTGAAAGCATCAACAACTGCGCCACCCGACTGCGCATCGCGCTGGTCGATATGGCGAAAACGCAAAGTGACGACGTCTTTAAAGCGCTGGGCGCCCACGGGGTAGTACGCCGCGGCAACGGGATTCAGGTTATCGTCGGCCTGCATGTTCCCCAGGTGCGCGACCAGCTGGAAAACCTGATGAAAGATTCTCTTTCGACCGAACATACCACCATGACGGAGGCAGTATCATGAAAAAATTCTCAGTTGTTATCGCAGGCGGCGGCAGCACCTTCACCCCGGGCATTGTTCTGATGCTGCTGGCAAACCAGGATCGTTTTCCGCTGCGGTCGCTGAAATTTTACGACAACGACGGCGCGCGGCAGGAGACCATCGCCGAGGCGTGCAAAGTGATCCTCAAAGAGCAGGCGCCGGATATTCAATTCAGCTATACCACCGATCCGCAGGCGGCGTTTACCGATGTTGATTTCGTCATGGCGCATATCCGCGTCGGTAAATATCCGATGCGTGAACAGGATGAGAAAATCCCGCTGCGCCACGGCGTGCTGGGCCAGGAGACCTGCGGACCGGGGGGGATCGCCTACGGTATGCGCTCTATCGGTGGCGTGCTGGAGCTGGTGGATTATATGGAAAAATACTCGCCGAACGCCTGGATGCTCAACTACTCCAACCCGGCGGCGATTGTGGCGGAAGCCACCCGGCGTCTGCGGCCAAACGCCAAAATCCTCAACATCTGCGATATGCCGATCGGCATTGAAGGGCGGATGGCGCAGATTGTCGGCCTCAAAGATCGCAAACAGATGCGCGTGCGCTACTACGGCCTCAATCACTTTGGCTGGTGGACGTCGATTGAGGACCTCGACGGCAACGATTTGATGCCGAAGCTGCGCGAGTATGTGGCGAAATATGGTTATGTGCCGCCCTCTAACGATCCGCACACCGAGGCCAGCTGGAACGATACCTTTGCTAAAGCGAAAGACGTGCAGGCGCTGGATCCGCAGACCATGCCGAACACCTACCTGAAATATTACTTGTTCCCGGACTACGTGGTGGCTCACTCCAACCCGGAACGCACCCGCGCCAACGAGGTGATGGATCATCGGGAGAAAAACGTCTTCAGTGCCTGCCGGGCGATCATTGCCGCCGGGAAATCCACTGCCGGCGATCTGGAGATTGACGAGCATGCGTCGTATATCGTCGATCTGGCGACGGCCATCGCCTTTAACACGCAGGAAAGGATGCTGCTGATTGTGCCAAACAACGGCGCGATCCATAACTTTGACGCTGACGCGATGGTGGAGATCCCGTGCCTGGTGGGTCACAACGGACCGGAACCGCTGACGGTCGGCGACATCCCGCACTTCCAGAAAGGGATGATGAGCCAGCAGGTGGCAGTGGAAAAACTGGTGGTCGATGCCTGGGAACAACGCTCTTACCACAAGCTGTGGCAGGCGATTACCCTGTCGAAAACCGTACCGAGCGCCTCGGTGGCGAAAGCGATCCTCGACGACCTGATTGCGGCCAACAAAGATTACTGGCCTGAGCTGCATTAATCCCCGCTGTTTGACCGGCGCCCGCGGGGCGCCGGTTCTTCTCCCCGGTTCCTGATTTACGCTATGCTGAAGCCTGCCTGCGCGATGAACAAGGAACTGTAATGAAAATCTCCCGCCTCGGCGAAGCGCCAGATTACCGCTTTTCGCTGGCTAACGAACGCACCTTTCTGGCGTGGATCCGCACGGCGCTCGGTTTTCTGGCTGCCGGCGTCGGCCTTGACCAGTTAGCGCCAGACTTTGCCACGCCGCTGATCCGTGAAATTCTTGCCCTGCTGCTGTGTCTCTTTGCCGGCGGCATGGCTATCTATGGCTATCTGCGCTGGCTGAATAACGAGAAGGCGATGCGTCTGAAGCAGGACCTTCCCTATACCCGCACGCTGCTGGTGATTAGCATCCTGCTGTTGGCGGTGGTGGCCGCGGTGATGCTGCTGGTGGTGTATGGCGGATAAACGCCGGGCGCGGCGGGAAGGCGATCCGGGACTACAACCAGAGCGCACCTCGCTGGCCTGGTTTCGCACTCTGTTGGGCTATGGCGCGCTGATGGCGCTGGCGATTAAACACAGCTGGCACCGCGCCGGCCTACCGTTCTGGCTGTCGATCGGCGTGCTGGCGATAGTGGCGGTGATCCTCTGGGGCTATACCCGCCGTCGTCATCTGATGGACGTCGATGACAGCGATTTTTTTCAGCCGCGGGCGGTTCGTGACAAATTTTTGATCGCTCTCGCAGTACTTTCTCTGGCATTCCTGTTTGCTGTTACTCACCTTCAACCGATCGTTTTATTCATTAGGGATATGTCATGACAGGATGTCCGGCGAATTTGCCTCTCACTCATGCCCCCGGCCAGCAACATGACACTCCCTTTCAGGCTGTCGTGGTGGAGGCGCATCATTGCCACCAGCCGCAGGCGTTCTATGCACAACTGCGTCAACAGGGTCTCACCGCTATCCATTTTATTCCGCAGCTGGCGGCCGGCGACGCCGCGCTCTGGGGTGAGTTTCTCTGTGCTGTCTTTCACCGCTGGGTGCGGGAAGATATTGGGCGAATCAATATTTTGCTGTTTAGTGAGACGCTGAGCGCCTGGTGCGGCGAGACGCTGACCCAGCCAGGCGCGCCGGCGGCCAACAGCACCTGCTACGGCTGCCCGTGGCTGCGCCTGTGCCGCTGCGGTGAACAGGAAGACCCGCTGTGCGCGGGTTACCGGCAGTTCTACGATCTTAGCGGGCCTTATATGCGAGTGATGCGAGATTTACGCCGACAGCAGCGGCCGCCAGAGGCGCTGATGTCGCTGCTGCGCTGAAGGTTAGCGCCCCTTCGCCAGATATTGCGCCATCTCCTCTTCCGGCACCATACCGCCGCCGGTCGCCCACACCAGGTGGGTGGCCTGCTGCAGCTGTTGCTCACTCAGCCCCTGCAGCTGATGGTACGCCTGGCTGGAGCAGATCCGCTGCGGCCCGGCCATTCCGGCCAGCGCGGACGGTTCAAGGCGAATGTTTTCCGCTGTCGCCAGCCAGCCCAGCATGTCGTACATCGTCTGATCATCAAGGGTATACAGGCCATCGAGCAGGCGCTCCATCGCCCGGCCAACGAACCCGGAAGCGCGGCCGACCGCCAGACCGTCGGCGGCGGTCAGGTTATCAATCCCTAAATCCTGCACCGCAATCTGGTCGTGGAGCCCGGTATAGATGCCGAGCAGCATGCATGGCGAGTGGGTCGGTTCGGCGAACAGGCAGTGAACGTGGTCGCCGAAGGCCAGCTTCAGGCCGAATGCCACTCCGCCGGGGCCGCCGCCAACGCCGCATGGCAGGTAGACGAACAGCGGGTGATCGGCATCGACCACGCGCCCTGCTTTGGCAAACTGCGCCTTCAGGCGCTCGCCGGCTACGGCATAGCCGAGGAACAGCGTGCGCGAGTTTTCATCATCGATGAAAAAGCAGTTCGGGTCGGATTCCGCTGCCTTGCGTCCCTGTTCGACCGCCACGCCGTAGTCCTCTTCATATTCAACGACCGTCACGCCGTGGCTGCGCAGTTTGGCCTTTTTCCATGCTCTGGCATCGGCAGACATATGTACCGTAACCTTAAAGCCGATGCGCGCGCTCATGATGCCGATCGACATCCCGAGGTTGCCGGTGGAGCCGACGGCGATGCTGTACTGGCTGAAGAACTGTTTAAATTCCGGCGTCAGCAATTTGCGATAATCATCTGCGGTACTGAGCAGCCCGGCTTCCAGCGCCAGCTTTTCTGCATGGGTTAGCACTTCATAAATCCCGCCACGCGCCTTAATGGAACCCGAAATCGGCAGGTGGCTGTCTTTTTTTAGCAGCAGATCGCCGCTAATCGGCTGGCCGAACTTTTGCTCAAGGCTGCGTTTCATTGCCGGAATGGCGACCACTTCCGATTCGATAATCCCGCCGGTGGCGGCCGTTTCCGGGAAAGCTTCCGCCAGATAGGGCGCGAAGCGCTGAAGGCGTTCGTGAGCGTCTTTTACATCTGCGGCGGTCAGGCCGACATAGGGCAAACCTTGCGCCAGCGTTGTCGTTGCCGGGTTAAACCAGGTGGTTTCTTTCAGGGCGATCAGATCCTGCACAAGCGGGAAGGTCGCGGTTAATTGGGTCAGGTCAGCGTTTTTCATATTACGTCTCGTTCGCTTAGATGATGAAAGAAAGCAGGAAGGTGGCGGCGAGTGCAAGTAAAGAAGCGATAAATGTCGCCGTCGTGTAGTACTTGAACGTTTCACTGAGGCTTGCGCCGCAGTACTGTTTTACCAGCCAGAACAGGGAATCGGTGACGATCGTGCAGCCAATGGCGCCGGAACCGATGGCAATGGCGATGATCTCCGGGCTTACGCCAGGATAAAGCGGCAGCATCGGCGCAACGATGGCGGTAGCGCCCATCATCGCCACGGTAGCGGAGCCGACGGCGGCGTGCAGGATAAGCGCCACCAGCCAGGCCAGCAGAATCGGATGCATATGCAGATTTGAGAGGATCACCGCCAGGCTATCGGCCAGGCCGCTGGATTTCAAAATCGCGTTGAACGCGCCACCGGCGCCAATAATCAGCAGAATGTTGGCGATCGATCCGAAGCCGTTTTCAGTATGAGTCAGCAGGACACCCATCCCCATCTGGCGACGAATGCCGAGAATGTAATAGGCGACAAAGACGGCGATAAACATCGCGGTGATTGGGTTGCCGATAAATTCCAGCAACATATACAGCGTGCCACCTTTCGCCATGTTCAGTTCGGCGACGGTTTTCACCAGCATCAGGCCAATCGGCAGCAGTACGGTAAACAGCGTGGCGCCGAGCGACGGCAGCGTCGATTCATCGCGCACTTCGAGGTTGGAAAATTCGGCCGGCACCGATTTAAACGGCAGACGGTTGCCGAGCAGCTTGAGGAACAGCGGGCCGCCGACCAGCGAGGCCATCAGGCCGACCAGCAGACCATAGACGATAACCGTCCCGATATCGGCGCCCAGTTTGTTGGCAACGAACAGCGCGGCCGGATGCGGCGGCACCACGCAATGCACCGCCATCAGGGCCGTACACAGCGGAATGGCCAGCTTCAGCAGTGAGGTATTGGTTTTTTTAGCGATGGAGAACGCCAGCGGGATCAGCAGCACCACGCCGACTTCGACAAACAGCGTAATGCCGCAGATCAGGCCGACCAGCACCATAATCACGTCCGCCGACAGCCAACGGCAGCGCTGCAGCGTCAGGCCGATACGCTCCGCCGCGCCGGAAACCTCCATCATCTTACCGAGAATGGTACCGAGACCGATCACCGCCGCCAGGAAGCCCAGCGTGCCGCCGATGCCACTCTCAATGGCGTTGACCATCTCCAGCGGGCCCATCCCCATCATCGCCCCGACGAAAAAGCTCGCCAGCAGCAGCGCCAGAAACGGATGAAACTTCAGTTTGACGATCGTTAAGACGATTAACACGATGCTTATCAGCAGCGTGCTCACAACCCAGATTTGCGATTCCATACCCCACCTCGCCGTAAATAACGTGTGGTTATTGAACAGAAAACCGGCATGGGCTGACAAACGATATAAATGGCCTTTCAGATGAGCCAAATTGAATCAAGAAGGTGATTTAGCTCTAAAAGTGACCTTTAAATTTGCAGTGAGTCAAATTAATTCATCCTTTAGCGGAAGTTCTGGCGTTATTTTTTTATTATCCAGACTCCTCTTCTCGCCAGGATCGCGTTATGGATGCACTAAAAACCTTAGGTACCCGGTTGCTCAACGGCTGGCAGCTCTCCAGGCTGTCGACGTTTGAAGTGGCGGCGCGGCATGAGTCGTTCGCCCTGGCCGCAGACGAGCTGGCGCTCACCCCAAGCGCCGTCAGTCACCGGATTAATCAGCTGGAAGAAGAGCTGGGGATCCAGCTCTTTGTCCGCTCGCACCGCAAAGTGGAGCTGACGCGTGAAGGGAAGCGCGTTTACTGGGCGCTGAAGTCGTCGCTGGATGGCCTCAATCAGGAGATTCTGGACATCAAAAACCAGGAACTCTCCGGCAGCCTGACGGTTTATTCCCGCCCGTCGATAGCCCAGTGCTGGCTGGTGCCCGCGCTGGGAGATTTTAGCCGCCGCTATCCGGCCATCTCGCTGACCGTGCTGACCGGCAACGATAACGTCAACCTGCGGCGGGCGGGTATCGATCTGGCAATCTATTTTGATGACGCGCCATCGTCGCAACTCAGCCACCATTTTCTGATGGATGAGGCGATCGTGCCGGTATGTACGCCGAATTATGCCCGCCAGCACCAGTTAACGCAGCATCCTGACAATCTGCGCCACTGCACATTGCTCCACGATCGCCAGGCATGGAGCAACGACTCGGGGACCGATGAGTGGTATAGCTGGGCGCAGAAATTTGCGGTGGAGCTGCCGCCATCGTCGGGCATTGGCTTCGATCGTTCTGATTTAGCGGTGATTGCGGCGATGAATCATGTGGGGGTAGCGATGGGGCGTAAACGGCTGGTGCAGAAGCGGTTAGAGAGCGGCGAGCTGATTGCGCCTTTTGGCGACATGACGCTGAAATGCCATCAGCATTATTACGTGACGACCCTGCCGGGCCGTCAGTGGCCGAAAATCGACGCTTTTATCGAATGGCTGCACAGCCTGACCTGAAAAGAGCTGAGCAACGGCTCAGTGCCTGATAATCGCCCGGCGGCGCTGCGCTTGCGCGGGCCTACAGACGACCCGTCCGGTAGCCCGGATAAGGCGTCAGCCGCCATCCGGGGGCTTATACCGGCTGCTGATGGCGAGTAAAGCGCGAGGCCAGCGGCAGCCAGCACAGCAGAATCAACAGGCCCATCAGCATCATCAGCAGGCCAAGGCTGCCCTGACCGGTTTGCGGCATCATCGCCGACAGCCAGGCCAGCACGCCGGAGCCGATATTCTGCAAACCGCCCACCAGCGCCCCGGCGGTACCGGCGAGGAACGGGAACGGCTCCATTGCGCCGCTGGTGGCCAGCGGGAACAACATCCCGGCGCCGAAGAAGAACAGCGCCGCAGGCACCAACAGGGTCCAGACGGTCATGATGCCCAGCAGCCCAGGGATCCACATCATCAAACCTGCCAGCAGGCAGCAGATAACCGACTGCCACATCAGCGTCGGGAAACGCTTGTTCGGCCGGCCGGCAAACCATGCGCCGAAGAATGCCGCCGGGATCGGCAGAATAAACAGAATACTCACCGCCATGCTGCTCAGACCGAGCACCGCGCCCATCAGCACGCCGGAGCAGGCTTCGAATACCGCTATCCCCGCCAGGCCGCCGATCAGCATCAGCAGATAGCAGTTAAATGCCCCGGTACCGAACAGCGTTTTGTAGCTGGTCAGGAGTTTGGTGCGCGGCGCGCCTTCCGGGCGCGTTTCCGGCATCCACTTCGCCATGCTAAAGGTCACCCCGGCGCACAGGACCAGCAGGAAAGCGTAGCAGGCGCGCCAGCTCCACAGGGTGTCGAGGATGCCGCCGAGCAGCGGCGCAATCAGCGGGCTGACCAGAATACCCATATTTAACAGGCTATTGGCATGACGCAGCTGAGCGCCTTCGTACAGGTCGCGGGGCAGGGTGCGCGCCATCACGCCGCCGACCCCGGTGCCCATCCCCTGCATGGCGCTGGCGGCGATCAGCACCGGCAGGCTATGGGTGGTAATGGCTACCAGCGTCGCCAGCATAAAAATCGACATCCCGACGAGGATCACCGGACGGCGGCCCACGCGGTCGGAGAGCGGGCCGTAGAACAGCTGTGAAATACCGTAGGTCAGCAGATAGGCCGCCATCACGCTTTGTACCGCCCCTTCGCGGACGTTCAGCGCGACCGCCATGTCGGCGATGGCCGGAATATAAATGGTCTGCGCCATCTGGCCGACGGCCACCAGCAGTACCAGCATCAACAACAAATTGAAGTTCTTATGCCGTTTCATGTCGATGAATACTTTGTGAGTAATTAAAAGTGAAGAATATGTGACTGGCACACCCCGTAAACGATGGAGGAATCTACCATATAAAAATGACAGAACAACTGCAAAGTACCGATTGTTGGGGGGAGTCGAGGCAGATTTTGTAAACAGGTTCGGCAACTAATGTTGCCATTTCAGGCTATGACAGCCGCAGGAGGATCGCCCCGGCGGCAATCCCGCAGGCAGCCACGATGCGCAGCGGTATCAGTTGCTCTTTCAGGACGATAAAGGCGATCAGCGCACCGAAGAGAATGGAGGTTTCACGTAGCGCGGCGACCACCGCCAGCGGCGCTTGCGTCATCGCCCATAGCGCCAGACCGTAGGAGCCCATGGTGCCGACACCGCCGAGGATGCCCTTTTTCCAGTGCTGACGTAAATAACGACTGGCCTCTCGCCGTCGCGCCACCATGGCCCAGCACAGCAGGCAGAAACCGTTCATAAAAAAGGTCCACAGGGTATAACCCAGTGCAGAGCCCGCCAGCCGGACGCCGGTGCCGTCCACCAGCGTGTAGCCGGCGATAAAGCAGGCGTTGATCAGCGCCTGCACGATGCCTTTGCGGGAGCTAACGCGGCCGTGAAAGGCCATCGCCAGAATCGCCAGGCAGATAACGCCAATACCCAGCCAGGCCAGCGGCGATAAGCGATCGCCAAGAAAAATGACGCTAATGGCTGCCACCAGCAGCGGCGCGGTGCCGCGCATCAGCGGATAGGTCTGGCTCATATCCGACACCTGGTAGGTCTTCGCTACCAGCACCGTATACACCACCTGCAATGCGCACGACGCCGCCAGATAAGGCGCGCTGGCCAGCGTCGGCTGCGGCGCGAAGGGCAGCATCACCAGGGCGAGCAGCGCGGCCGAGCCGCTGACGCCGATCGCCGCGTACATTTTATCGCCGCTGGCTTTGACGATAGCGTTCCAGCTGGCGTGCAGCAGGGCGGCGAACAGCAAAATGCAGAATACGGTGAGGGTCATCGCAAAACGATTCAGAAGTTAAGGTCTTCGGACTGTAACATGCGCCCGCGCAGCCAACCAGCTGCGGCTAAAGCGAGCAGAACAGACGATGCGTGACCCGGGGTTCATCGTATACCGGGCGAAAACCAAGCTTTTCATAAAAGGGCCAGGCCTGCGCCGGGGCATGGGTGTTAAGAAAATCGAACCAGGCGCTGGAGTGGGTAATGACCGAGACCAGCAGCTGCTGGCCGATCCCCCGGCGACGATAGCGTTCGCTGATGTAGAGGTGGCGAATGCGCCCGGCCCGCGGCTGCGGACTGAAGGGATCGCTATTGATGCCGCATACCCCTACCAGCTGGTGGTTCACGAAGGCGCCCAGCAGCGTTTCGCCCGGCGCGTTAAAGCGGTTTTTGCCGCTCTGCCAGTTTTCCGCCAGGCGGCGCAGCATATTGAAATGCTGTTCAAGGCTTTCGATTCGTAGCGCCGCGAACCCCGGGACATCCGGCGTCGTGGCGGCAATTAACAGGGGTGGCATAGCTTCCTCCATCAAGTCATCCCGGGACGCCCGGCGGGCGCCTGCAGGGGGGCGGTTTCCCGCCCCCCTCAGGTGCGACTTGAACCTGAATCAGCGGAACTGTTTCAGGACTGCATCAAGTAGTTGCAACACAGCAACCATGAGTTTCAGGATCAAAATAATAATATCCATTCCGCCCATACGCGCGTCTCCTGTGGTTAAGGAGCACAATAAGCTGACGTACCTTTCCGCTGCCCGTTGCCAGCTTATCCCTGCCTGTCGCCGGCGGCGTCTGCCCTGGCCGATAGTTCGTCCTTTCCGTAGACGGCTTCCCGGCCCGCCGCCTGCAACGGCAGGGGTGCGCAGCGTTGACCCACGCGTTGCCGCGCGGTTCAGATACTGCACGTTGTTGACGTAACACAGTGTGCTCTCTCGGGGTTAAGGCACTGACGGCACCACCCGTTTCAGCCAGGACTTCGTTGCGCCGGTCAAACTTGCGGCCCCCGAATGGCACAAAGTGAACACACCCAGTATAGATAAGTACTGTATGGATGAACAGTATTTTTTTGGACAAATTCGCCCCCCTCGTCCATACTCTATGACAGAGAAATATCGTCCTTAAATTGCGCGAACTGCAGCGATCGCGTATACTTTTGGCGTTGACGTAATACAGTGTGCTTGCGGCTACCACCCGTAACAATGCTGATAAAAACCTCGCTCCGGCGGGGTTTTTTGTTTTCTGCCGCTTATGTCGCAAATTGTGATCTTTCGCGCAAATTTTCCTGGATGAAAATAAATCCATTGTGCAAATGGAAAACCTGTGTTTGTATGAATTCAGCTTATTTATTGACACAACAGGTCCCTAATGAACGCAACCCTGATCGCTTCGACCCTACTAAAAACCGCGCCTGCCGCGGTGGTCGTCGTGTCTGTGGTGGTCGTCGTCGGCAACGCGCCGTAGGGTCCGGAACAACACGAATTCCAAACCCCGCCGGCGCAAACCGAGCGGGGTTTTTTGTTGGCGAGCCCCCCGGTAAAGTCGGCCCAGAATAAAAGGACTGGAGCATGGCAAGTTCGGGCACCACATCAAACACAATGCGCTTTACCGGCGCGCAGCTGGTTGTTCATTTACTGGAACGCCAGGGCATCACTATGGTCAGCGGCATCCCGGGCGGTTCTATCCTGCCCATCTACGATGCCTTAAGCCAAAGCACGCAGATCCGCCACATCCTGGCGCGCCACGAGCAGGGCGCGGGTTTTATCGCTCAGGGGATGGCACGAACCGAAGGCAAACCCGCCGTCTGTATGGCCTGTAGCGGCCCTGGCGCCACCAACCTGATTACGGCGATCGCCGATGCTCGCCTCGATTCAATTCCGCTGGTGTGCATCACCGGCCAGGTGCCGGCCTCCATGATCGGCACCGACGCTTTCCAGGAAGTCGACACCTACGGCATCTCTATCCCCATCACCAAGCATAACTATCTGGTGCGCGACATCGCCGAGCTGCCGCAGGTGATGAGCGATGCCTTCCGTATTGCCCAGTCCGGGCGTCCCGGACCGGTGTGGATAGACATTCCTAAGGACGTACAGTCGGCCACTATTGAACTGGAGACCCTGCCAGAACCGGGCGAGCGCGCCCCGGCACCGGCATTCGCCCCTGAAAGCGTGCGTGAAGCAGCGGCGATGATCAACGCGGCGAAGCGCCCGGTGCTCTATCTGGGCGGCGGGGTGATTAACGCGCCGCAGCCTATTCGTCAGCTGGCGGAAAAAGCCAACCTGCCGACCACCATGACCTTGATGGCGCTGGGGATGCTGCCGAAGGCGCATCCGTTGTCGCTGGGGATGCTGGGCATGCACGGCGCGCGCAGCACCAACTTCATTTTGCAGGAAGCGGATTTACTGATTGTTTTAGGCGCGCGTTTTGATGACCGGGCGATTGGCAAGACCGAGCAGTTCTGCCCGAACGCGAAGATTATTCACGTCGATATCGACCGCTCTGAGCTTGGCAAAATTAAGCAACCGCACGTCGCGATTCAGGGCGATGTGGCGGAAGTCTTAGCCCAGCTGATCCCGCAGATTGAGGCGCAGCCGCGCGATGAGTGGCGCCAGCTGGTGGCCGATTTGCAGCGTGAATTCCCTTGCGCCATCCCGCAGGAAAGCGACCCGCTCTCCCATTACGGCCTGATTAACGCCGTGGCCGCCTGCGTTGACGATGAGGCGATCATCACCACCGATGTGGGTCAGCATCAGATGTGGACGGCGCAGGCCTACCCGCTCAACCGTCCGCGCCAGTGGCTGACTTCCGGCGGCCTCGGCACCATGGGCTTCGGCCTGCCGGCGGCCATCGGCGCGGCGCTGGCGAATCCGCAGCGCAAGGTTATCTGCTTCTCCGGCGACGGCAGCCTGATGATGAATATTCAGGAGATGGCCACCGCCGCCGAAAATCGGTTGGATGTCAAAATTATCCTGCTGAACAACGAAGCGCTGGGGCTGGTGCACCAGCAGCAGAGCCTGTTTTATCAGCAGGGCGTGTTCGCCGCCACCTATCCGGGGATGATTAACTTTATGCAAATCGCCGCCGGTTTTGGTCTGCAAACCTGTGATTTAAATAACGAAGCCGATCCGCAGGCGGCGCTGCAGGCGATCATCGACCGTCCGGGGCCGGCGCTGATCCACGTGCGCATCGACGCGCAGCAGAAAGTGTATCCGATGGTACCGCCGGGTGCGGCCAATACTGAAATGGTGGGGGAATAAGCCATGCAAAAACAATGTGATAACGTCATTCTGGAGCTCACCGTCCGCAACCACCCTGGCGTGATGACCCACGTCTGCGGGCTATTTGCCCGCCGGGCGTTTAACGTTGAAGGCATTCTCTGCTTGCCGATCCAGGGCAGCGAGCACAGCCGCATCTGGCTGCTGGTGAACGACGATCAGCGTCTTGGCCAGATGATTAGCCAGATAGAAAAGCTGGAAGACGTCACCAACGTGGTGCGCAACCAGTCCGATCCCACCATGTTTAACAAAATTGCGGTGTTCTTCGAGTAAATCGCGCAAGGCTTGAACGGTAAGGTGCTTATGGTTAAGGTAAGTGCCTTTGCCGGATGGCGCTGCGCTTATCCGGCCTACGGACACAGCGCTTTTTCGTCTCAGGCACCAGGACCCTATCATGACCACCATCGCCCTTATTGACGATCATTTGATTGTCCGCTCCGGCTTTGCTCAGCTGCTGGGGCTGGAAGCTGATTTTCAGGTTGTCGCCGAATTTGGTAGCGGCCGCGAGGCGCTGGCGGGGCTACCGGGGTGCGGTGTACAGGTCTGTATCTGCGATATCTCCATGCCGGATATTTCCGGGCTGGAGCTGCTAAGCCAGTTGCCGAAGGGGATGGCGACGATCATGCTGTCGGTGCACGATAGCCCGGCGCTGATCGAGCAGGCGCTGAACGCCGGCGCGCGCGGCTTCCTGTCGAAACGCTGCAGCCCGGATGAACTTATCGCTGCGGTGCGCACGGTGGCGGCGGGCGGTTGCTATCTCACGCCGGATATCGCCATGAAGCTGGCCGCCGGGCGCCGGGATCCGCTCACCAAACGCGAACGCCAGGTGGCGGAAAAACTGGCGCAGGGGATGGCGGTGAAAGAGATTGCCGCCGAGCTCGGCCTGTCGCCGAAAACTGTCCACGTTCACCGCGCCAACCTGCTGGAAAAACTGGGCGTCAGTAACGACGTTGAGCTGGTGCGCCGCATGTTCGATAGCTGGCAATGAAGGCTGTCGTCTCACGATTGCTGTCGGTGATCGGCTGCGCCTTTATCTTCTCCGCAGCCTGGTTTTGCCTGTGGAGTATCAGTCTGCATCTGGTGGAACGTGCGGATCTAGCGGTGCTGCTGTTTCCCTTTGGCCTGCGTTTAGGGCTGATGCTGCAATGCCCGCGTGGCTACTGGCCGGTGCTGCTGGGCTCCGAGTGGCTGCTTATCTTCTGGCTGGCGCAGGAGGTGGCGCTGGCGCACCCGATAATATTGATGACCGGAAGTCTGTTGACCCTGCTGCCGGTGGCATTGATTTCACGCTATCGCCATCAGCGCGACTGGCTGACGCTGCTGCGCCAGGGCGGAGCGCTGATCGCCGCCTCGCTGCTGCAATCACTGCCGTGGCTGGCGCAAGGGAGCGAAGGATTGACCGCCCTGCTGTTAACGCTGACCGGTGGTCTGACGCTGGCGCCGACCTGCCTGGTTATCTGGCACTATCTTACCAGTACCGTCTGGCGGCCACTGGGGCCAGCGCTGGTCTCGCAGCCGGTTAACTGGCGCGGCCGGCATCTGATCTGGTACCTGCTGTTATTCACCATTAGCCTGTGGCTGCAGCTTGGGCTGCCCGCCGAGCTCTCCCGCTTTACCCCGTTTTGCCTCGCGCTGCCGATTATCGCCCTCGCCTGGCACTACGGCTGGCAGGGGGCGCTGATTGCCACCCTGATGAACGCCATTGCGCTGATTGCCAGCCAGACCTGGCACGATCACCCGGTCGATTTATTGCTTTCGCTGCTGGCGCAGAGCCTCACCGGGCTGCTGCTGGGGGCAGGGATCCAGCGGCTGCGCGAGCTTAACCAGTCGCTACAGAACGAGCTGGCGCGAAATCGGCGGCTGGCGGAACGTCTGCTGGAAACGGAAGAGAGCGTGCGGCGTGACGTGGCGCGCGAGCTCCATGATGATATCGGCCAGACGATCACGGCAATTCGCACCCAGGCGGGGATCGTGCAACGGCTGGCGCCGAATAACGGCAGCGTGCGCCAGAGCGGCCAGCTGATTGAACAGCTCTCGCTGGGGGTGTACGACTCAGTGCGTCGCCTGCTCGGCCGCCTGCGTCCGCGCCAGCTTGACGATCTGCCGCTTGAACAGGCGATACGTTCGTTGATGCGCGAAATGGAACTGGAAGACCGCGGCATCGTCAGCCACCTCGACTGGCGGATTAACGAGGCGGGGCTGAGCGAAAACCAGCGCGTGACGCTGTTTCGCGTCTGCCAGGAGGGACTGAATAATATCGTCAAGCACGCCAGCGCCAGCGCCGTCACCCTCCAGGGCTGGCAGCAGGATGGGCGTCTGATGCTGGTGCTGGAAGATGACGGTTGCGGCCTGCCGCCGGGCTCGAATCTGCAGGGGTTCGGCCTGACCGGCATGCGCGAACGTGTGACCGCGCTGGGCGGTACGTTAACGATCTCTTGCACACATGGTACCCGCGTGTGCGTCAATTTACCGCTGCGTTACGCCTGAGAGGAGCGCCGATGTTTGCCTTTTTAAAAGCGCCGCCGGACGCCGCGCCAGTTAGCGATAAACGCGAGCTGGACGAGCGTTATCGTTACTGGCGTCGACATATTCTGCTCACTATCTGGCTTGGTTACGCGCTGTTTTATTTCACCCGCAAAAGCTTTAACGCCGCGGTCCCGGAAATTCTTGCCAGCAACGTCCTGACCCGCAGCGATATTGGCCTGCTGGCCACGTTGTTTTACATCACTTACGGGCTGTCGAAATTTTTCTCCGGTATCGTCAGCGACCGCTCCGACGCCCGCTATTTTATGGGGCTGGGGCTGATTGCCACCGGGGTGGTGAATATTCTATTCGGTTTTTCCACTTCGCTATGGGCTTTCGCGCTGCTGTGGGCGCTGAATGCCTTCTTCCAGGGCTGGGGCTCGCCGGTGTGCGCCCGGCTGCTGACGGCCTGGTATTCGCGAACCGAACGCGGCGGCTGGTGGGCGCTATGGAATACCGCGCATAACGTCGGCGGCGCGCTGATCCCGATGGTGGTGGGGGCGGCGGCGCTGCACTACGGCTGGCGTGCAGGGATGAGCATTGCCGGCTGTCTGGCGATCCTCGCCGGACTGTATCTGTGCTGGCGGCTGCGCGATCGCCCGCAGGCGGTAGGGTTACCCGCCGTAGGCGACTGGCGTCACGATGCGCTGGAAATCGCCCAGCAGCAGGAAGGCGCCGGGCTGACGCGTAAAGCGATCCTGACCCGCTACGTGCTGGCCAATCCCTATATCTGGCTGCTGTCGCTGTGCTATGTGCTGGTGTACGTGGTGCGGGCGGCGATTAACGACTGGGGTAATCTGTATATGTCGGAGACGCTCGGCGTCGATCTGGTGACCGCTAACTCGGCGGTGACCATGTTTGAGCTGGGCGGTTTTATCGGCGCGCTGGTGGCGGGCTGGGGCTCGGATAAACTATTTAACGGCAACCGTGGGCCGATGAACCTGATCTTCGCCGCTGGAATTTTGCTGTCGGTTGGCGGCCTGTGGCTGATGCCGTTCGCCAGCTATGTCATGCAGGCGGCCTGCTTCTTCACCACCGGCTTCTTCGTGTTTGGCCCGCAGATGCTGATCGGCATGGCGGCGGCGGAGTGTTCACATAAAGAAGCCGCCGGGGCGGCGACCGGGTTTGTCGGCCTGTTCGCTTATCTTGGCGCCTCGCTTTCCGGCTGGCCGCTGGCGCAGGTGATGGATATCTGGCACTGGACCGGATTCTTCGTGGTGATTGCGATTGCCGCCGGCATTTCCGCGCTGCTGCTGCTGCCGTTTTTAAACGCGCAGGCGCCGCGTACCGCCAGCGAAGCGTGATGTAGCTCACCCTTTCGCCGCGAAAGGGGCAAAACTAAGAAATTTTCCCGGTTTCACCTGGACGCCGTCTCAGGCCAGACGGCGCGCTGGTTTTTACAATGCCTGGTTATTACGCAGGCAAAAAATCAGCTCAGGAGATACCCATGCTGGCCTTTCTGAATCAGGTGCGCAAGCCGACCCTGGATCTGCCGCTCGATGTGCGGCGCAAAATGTGGTTCAAACCTTTCATGCAGTCCTATCTGGTGGTCTTCATCGGCTACCTGACCATGTACCTGATCCGCAAGAACTTTAACATCGCGCAGAACGACATGATCTCCACCTACGGGTTGAGCATGACGCAGCTGGGGATGATTGGCCTGGGCTTCTCTATCACCTACGGCGTGGGCAAGACGCTCGTGTCTTATTATGCCGACGGTAAAAATACCAAGCAGTTCCTGCCATTTATGCTGATCCTCTCCGCCATCTGTATGCTGGGCTTTAGCGCCAGCATGGGGGCGGGTTCAACCAGCCTGTTTCTGATGATCGCCTTCTATGCGCTGAGCGGTTTCTTCCAGAGCACCGGCGGCTCGTGCAGCTATTCCACCATCACCAAGTGGACGCCCAGACGCAAACGCGGCACCTTCCTTGGCTTCTGGAATATCTCCCACAACCTCGGCGGCGCGGGCGCGGCGGGCGTGGCGCTGTTTGGCGCCAACTATCTGTTCGACGGCCACGTGATCGGCATGTTTGTCTTCCCGTCGATTATTGCGCTGATCGTTGGCTTTATTGGCCTGCGCTACGGTAGCGACTCTCCGGAATCCTACGGCCTCGGCACGGCGGAAGAACTGTTTGGCGAAGCGATCAGCGAAGAGGACAAAGAGACCGAAGAAAATGCGATGACCAAATGGCAGATCTTTGTTGAGTATGTGCTGAAAAACAAAGTGATCTGGCTGCTGTGCTTCTCCAACATCTTCCTCTACGTGGTGCGTATCGGTATCGATCAGTGGTCCACCGTGTATGCCTTCCAGGAGCTGAAGCTGTCTAAAGAGGTGGCGATTCAGGGCTTTACCCTGTTTGAGGTTGGCGCGTTGGTCGGCACGCTGCTGTGGGGCTGGCTGTCGGATCTGGCCAACGGCCGCCGCGCGCTGGTGGCCTGCGTCGCACTGGCGCTGATTATCGCCACCCTTGGCGTGTATCAACATGCCAGCAACCAGTACGTCTATCTGGCCTCGCTGTTTGCGCTGGGCTTCCTGGTGTTTGGTCCGCAGCTGTTGATCGGCGTCGCCGCCGTCGGCTTCGTGCCGAAAAAAGCGATCGGCGCCGCCGATGGAATCAAGGGCACCTTCGCCTATCTGATCGGCGATAGCTTCGCCAAACTGGGTCTCGGGATGATCGCTGACGGCACGCCGGTATTCGGCCTGACCGGCTGGGCCGGCACCTTTGCGGCGCTGGACGCCGCCGCCATCGGCTGTATCTGCCTGATGGCCATCGTGGCTATCTTCGAAGAGCGTAAAATTCGCCGCGAGAAAAAGAATCGAGTTTTGCAGACTGCCTGATTCACCAGGTATTTGGTAACCTTGCCCGGCCATTGCGCCGGGCTTTTTTATAGGGTTTTCTGGGCGGCAAACGCATTAAATTAGCCGGTGATTTTTTCATATTCTTCTAACGATGACGCGGTAGATTTTTTAAGCATCACATCAGGCCATTCGACTTTGCGCCCGTAAATGCCCACGTTAGGATTGACGGTCATATCTAACATCTCGTCTTTGAAATCCATATAGCGGTTAATCCAGGTCCAGAGTTTATAGTTATTTAAATATTTAGACTCAATGATAGTTTTTTCTGAAATAAGCGTAAATATATCAGTAATACTTTCATTTTCATAAGCATGTAAGCAAATAAACGATCTCTGATTATAAAAATCATAATAGCCTTTTATAGAACTCCAGGGGAATTCTTTGTATTCTGGTCGGGTCCGTTTATAGAATGGAAAGCGGGTTCTGGCTTTATAGTTGCGGTTTGGTCTTTGAAGTATCTTCATAAAAACATATTCGCAGATATAAACCTTTCCTGTTTTTCGATTAAAACGAATTGGGTAATGTCGTGGAGAAAAGAAGCAGTAATTTACTGCAAAAGACGAGAAATAAGCTATGGCAAATATTGCAATGATGCTAAAATGAATGGTGAGTGTTAGCAGTAATTCACTTTTTTCTTGCCAAAAAAACGCCGCGTAACTTTCAAAATCGAAAATCATATAGTATAAAAATATAATGATTACCAAACATGATAAAATAGTTAAGGGTAATAACATAATGATATAGAAAATGTTCATCCAATAAAATGTTGAATGATTACGCGTGATTTCACAATAATCATCATTAACATAGAATAACTTTCCCGAATGTGTTAGCTTATCTGTATCGCCTGGAGTCTCAGTGATAAGGTTTTTAAGATCCGTATCGGGAATTTGCTTTGCTAAATAGTGGTTTTGGATCGGGAGCATATGCATTCCTTTGCTTATTGACTATGATACCGTTTCGGCGATTTTTTCATATTCTTCTAACGATGACGCGGTAGATTTTTTAAGTATCACCTCAGGCCATTCGACTTTGCGCCCGTAAATGCCCACGTTAGGATTGACGGTCATATCTAGCATCTCGTCTTTGAAATTCATATAGCTACTGATCCACAGCCATAGTTTATAGTTATTCATCAACATCGTTTCAGTTCCTGTATCATTCGAGGTGAGGATGAAGGAGTCAACGATGCTGTGGTTTTCATATACGTGACAGTTTATTATTGCGTTATAATTTAGAGAATAGCTCCCTTTTATATCACTCCAGTCAAATTCCTTGCATTCTGGTTTTGGTTTTTTATAAAAAGGGCTGTGAAGGAAAAATGTATAGGGTTGCCTCTTAATTAAACCAGACAGAATATACTCGTAAACATAGATTTTTCCTGTTTTACGGTTAAAGCGAATTGGATAATGGCGAGGTGCGAAAAAAGCGTAATTTACGATGGCCGAGAAAATAAAGGATAAGGCTATTGAAAGTAAAATTGCAAAATGAAAAAGGAGTGTGCTATTTAATTCCTGCTCATTTCCCCAATATGCGTTAATATACCATTCAAAATCAAAAATTATTTCATATAAAAAAACAATGACTCCGATAACTATCACAAGAATAATGGGAGAGAATAACGCAACTAATAAAATGTTAGCGCCATAAGATGATGAGTAGTTACGGGTTATTTCGCAATAATCATCATTTACATAAACAAGTTTACCCGCGTGCGTGAGTTTATCTGTATTACTTCTCGTCTCAGCATTAATTCTGGCAAGACCATCGTTATCGATATGCTTTGCTAAATAGTCGAATTGCATAATATACATTCCATTGCTTGATAAGGGTAGCAAATCCATTAAAGCATAACATGCTTAATTATTACTGTGCAAAAATAGCAATTCATAGATTAAGCTAATTACCTTAGTATGAATATTAGTTTTTAATATATTGTTTCTTTATGCCAGTGTGATTGATTAATTCGTTAAAAGTATAAAGTAACGCGATAAGTCACATTATGGTTCGTCCGACAGTCGACAGCAGGCAAATTCCCATTATGATAGTGAGGCCGCGATTGGATGAGAGGATGCATGATCTGGATAGGACTGGCCACCCTGGTAGTGGTATTTGTTGTGGGATTTCGGGTGCTTACCTCTGATTCACGCCGCGCGATTCGCCGCCTGAGCGAACGCCTTGGCATTACGCCTGTTCCGTTGGAATCGATGATCGATCAGCTGGGAAAAACCGCCGGTAATGAGTATTTGCGTTACCTGGAGCGGCCCAATGAAGCACATCTGCAGAACGCCGCGCAGGTGCTGCTTATCTGGCAGGTCGCGATTGTCGACGCCAGCGAGAAAAACCTGCACTACTGGTATCGCCTGATGCAAAAAGCGCGATTAGCGGCGCCGATTACCGACGCACAGATCCGCCTGGCGCAAGGTTTTCTGCGCGAACTGGACCCGGATGTGAACGATTTACATAACCTACAGCAGCGCTATAACGATCTGTTTCTCCCGGAAGACGGCGTGCACTGGTTGCACTGATCTCATTGTTATCCGGCCTGTGGTTTACGCACTCGTCACTTGTAGGCCGGATAAGCGTAAGCGCCATCCGGCAGAATGACGAGGTCTGTATTCTCAGGCTACGCTTTTGTATTACGTTATGAAAAGCGAGAAGAGTTGCGAAAACGTTAAGTACGTCACATACAAAATGTTACACTGCGCAGCTTTCCGCCACTTTCTTCGCAGGTAACTCATGAGTCATTCAAATGAAGCCAAACCCCATGCAAGCGATCTCGCGCGGCCAAACTGGTCGGCGGTCTTCGCGGTTGCTTTCTGCGTCGCCTGCCTGATTACCGTCGAGTTTTTGCCGGTTAGTCTGCTGACGCCGATGGCGCTGGATTTAGGCATCTCCGAAGGGATGGCCGGGCAATCGGTGACGACGACGGCATTCGTCGCGATGTTTTCCAGCCTGTTTATCACCACGGTTATCGGCAAAACCGATCGCCGCTACGTGGTTATCCTGTTTTCGCTGCTGCTGACCCTTTCTTGCCTGCTGGTATCGTTTGCCGATAGTTTCACCCTGCTGCTGCTGGGACGCGCATGTTTGGGTCTGGCGCTCGGCGGTTTCTGGGCGATGTCGGCATCGCTGACCATGCGTCTGGTGCCGATGCGCGTGGTACCGAAAGCGCTATCGATTATCTTCGGCGCGGTATCAATCGCGCTGGTGATCGCCGCCCCATTGGGCAGTTTCCTTGGCGGGCTTATCGGCTGGCGCAACGTCTTTAACGGCGCGGCGGTGATGGGCGTGCTGTGTACGCTCTGGGTGCTGAAAGCGCTGCCGTCGCTGCCGGGTGAATCGGCGGCTCAGCAGCAAAATATGTTTGGTCTGCTGAAGCGTCCGGGGGTGATGGCCGGGATGTGCGCCATTTTCATGGCCTTTGCCGGACAGTTCGCCTTCTTTACCTATATTCGCCCGGTTTACATGACTCTCGCCGGTTTTGACGTCGACGGCCTGACGCTGGTGCTGCTGAGCTTTGGTATCGCCAGCTTTATCGGCACCTCGCTCTCCTCGGTGGTGCTGAAGCGCTCGGTCAAAGCGGCGCTGGCGATTTCGCCGCTGGTGCTGACCGCCTGCGCGGCGGCGCTGGTACTGTGGGGAGAAAGCAAAATTGTCGCCTCGACGGTGGCGATTATCTGGGGCTTCGCGTTTGCGCTAATCCCGGTGGGGTGGTCAACGTGGATCACCCGTTCGCTCTCCGATCAGGCGGAAAAAGCCGGGTCGATTCAGGTGGCGGTGATCCAGCTGGCCAACACCTGCGGCGCCGCGGTCGGCGGCGTGGCGCTCGACCACTTAGGCCTGCTGTCGCCGCTGGTGTTGTCAGGAATATTAATGCTGTTTACCGGGTTGCTGGTGGCGACCAAAGTGAAGGTGAATCCACCCGCTTAAGGCCGCTCGCCTTTTGCCATCCGGCACAACTGAGGTTACGGCGCCTGACCGCCCGGCGGCGCTGCGCTTGCCGGACCTACGGGTGGTATCCCGCAGGCCTCCTAAGCATACATGCGGGCACAGGCTAGTCGTAGCCCGGCTAAGCGTAGCGCCAGCCGGGAACGCTCCTTCGACAGCGCTATCGCATCAGAACCACGCCTCAAACATCCCGCCGACGTTCAGCGAATCCAGCTGCTGGTCCTGGGTGCCGTTAACCTTCGCGGTGTGCTCGTTGTCCACCTGACCGCCGGTCACATAGAAGCGC
>NZ_PIOK01000011.1:0-90305 GCF_002810515.1 Klebsiella sp. D-Nf1 | reverse complement strand
TAGGTTTTGGCGGCGTTTTCGGATCTGTCGGTTTTGGGGGGCACTCGATAGCGCCACAGGGGTTTACCTTCGGTGTGGTATAGTCCGTCTTCCCCTGGCACCCCGACCCCGTGCAACCCGGCTGGGATGGCGTAACCGGGGTGACAATAGGTTTTGGCGGCGTTTTCGGATCTGTCGGTTTTGGGGGGCATTCGATAGCGCCACAGGGGTTTGCTTTCGGTGTGGTATAGTCCGTTATATCATATGCATGAAGTTTTGATCTTCCCTGCTGGGATCCCCCCAGCGGAGATTGAACTTGATACTGTGATGCACCACAAGAAAAAAAAACGAGGTAAAAGCATACGATTACTCGAGCTAACAACACATAATATATATGTCCCATAGCTTCCTCATTATTATTCAATACATACAGAATACTTCTATTAACTGTAGCCTTGAAAAAGCCATTCGTGTTACGCCTGGTGCAGGGATAATCTGTCGATCGACGGCTCGGTCGGCTAGTAGAACTTACAACTCTCTCCATGACGAAACACCTGCGCCAGCTTGGACACAGAGATAATTCTGTCCAGTTTTGCTATAGTAGTAGGGAACAAGACGGTCAGTTTTCAAGTTGATAGTTTTAACGATGCTTAACAAGCTGTGCTTGTCACCGATCAGCGCAGAAGAATGGTGGATTTGTGTTGACATCTTTTTCCAGGCTAGCTATAGTTACTTTACCAACACCCGCGGTGGTTTAGCAGTATTCAGCTAAGCAATCAGCGGGTTTTTTCTTGCCTAAATTAAGCTAACCTGCTAAAAAAACGCAATAAAAACTTATCCTGGTTTTCGGAATGAACGTCTATACCAAGCCTTTTGTTTCCCCCCACGACCTCATACACACGCACCTCATACCAAAAGGTGTAACTTTCTCAGCACCATACGGTGTTGTCGAAGCAGAAGAGTATCTCTCCCGTATCAACTGGTATCGGTTTAAGTCATATATGCACCCTTTTTTAGCGACCGGAACAAAAAACTACATACCCGGCACCACGTTTACACAAAGTGTTGAACTCTATTATTTTGACTGCGAGCTGCGTGAGTTTTGTAATAAATATATCTTGCGCATAGAAGTAAAAGCCAAAACTATACTTGATCAGGTTATCACGTCATTTACAAATGACCCGTTCTGGTATCTTAATGACGATTACTTTAAGGATACAGAGAAGTTACCCATCTTAAGGAAGAAGATCTCTGATGATTTACATTACTCCAAGATGGAGTTTGCACGATATTATAAAGACAACTATATCAGCCCAAAAGAGTCATGGCGCTCAGCTCCTCCTTTCTGGCTTGCGACGGAACTAATGAGTTTTGACGCATTTGTTAAGTTTGCTGAAGCATTAGACTCCAATAAATTTATGCATTCCGGAACGAATAAGCTTGGAGATGCTGCAAAAAAAATGAATGCCAAAAATTACAAAGAAATGATCTCTTGGCTACTAGCGATAAAAGAACTCCGAAACAGAGCATCACATAACTCAAGGACTTGGAACAGTAACTATCGTTTGCCATCTGGATTTGTCAGTACTAATAATGTATTAGTTTCCGGTTCCTACCTTACTATCCCACCAAGCAAAACGAACAAGATTTATCTGATACTTGCCACTATAAAATTAATTTCTGACAATGTTATTAAGCAACAAAATCAGTTTTCTGCTGAATTGCAGGCACTAATTAATAAATATCATAACCATAGTTACATTTTATCCGGAATGGGATTCCCCTCAAACTGGACAACCGATCCATTATGGTAACTTGACGTTTAATTAATGTCGTCAGAGGCCGCTCCAGCGGCCTATTTTGTACCACTCATTTGTTTTTGTTCAGAAACAAGTTTCGATAAAAGAAGAGGTTTAACAAACCAGCAGGGTGTATCAGCAAGTCACTATTGGGTTTATATAAATGCCTGCACCTAAACTTTCCCTTTCAGCATGGCTACCGCATCAGCTTCGGGCATCTGAAACTGAACTCGATGCCGCGCAGCAACATCAAGTGCGAACACCTTCGTATAGACCTCCGTCGAGCTAATCGATTTGTGTCCCATCAGGCTCTGCAGCACTTTCAGCGGAATACCGGCGTACAGCATGTGCATCGCGTAGGAGTGACGGAATGTATGGGGGGTCACCGGTACTGAGAACGTCACCCCGTCGGCCGCTGCGGCCTCCACCGCTTCGCTAAGCCAGGTGCGGACAGTACGGTCTGTGATCTCCCAGATACGCGCCTTCTCCATTCTGCCGGTGCGCTTGTTTCGTCTTTCCAGCGGAATTTTCAGGGTGGCCACCATCATCTGCAGCTGGCTGACATAGTGGTGATCGGAAAGGGGAACCAGACGATGGATCTGACTGCCTGCGGGGGCACGACCTGCCGTCCTGGTCGCTTTCTCGGTACGCTGCTTGAGCGTGGCCAGCTGCACGAACGGATACGGCGGCGCCAGCGAAAAATCCCCCCGGGTCAGCGCGAGCGCTTCATTAATGCGCGCGCCGGTGTTCCACAGCGTCGCCAGCAGCATCTTGCGGTGAAGATCCGGCACGTAATGGAGCAGGGCGCTGACTTCCGGCGCCAGCAGGTATTTCGGCAGTTCATCCTGCACGAGCGCCATCTGGCGCAGGGCGAGGGCGGCAGGGTAATCGATGGCCACCGGGAGCAATGTTCCGGGAGATGCCGGAGATCCAACTGGAACCAGGTTATTCATAATTTCTTTTAACTTTTTTCTTTGCCGAGAATTTTCTTCGTAATATTACCGGAGTCAGGATGACTAACCAGCCAGCGACGGCCAGCCAGAAAACAGACGAAGTCGCAAACAAAACTACCCCGTCAATGACGGTAGACACGATATTTTCGGGCACAGGTTTCACTCCTCTTCAGTGGGTGGCTATGGAACGGGAACATTCATGACACCAACATCCAGTAGATAAAGCACAGAAAACCCATCCCCCATCCCCAGAACAGGATCTGGCCGCGGTATTTATCCCGCAGGTTAAAAAAGGGATGTGCCTGCAGGTCAACGAGCTCCTCACTTTGCGAGGCAAGCTCCCTTTCCAGCTCCAGGATTCTTTTCTGCGACTGAGCACACAGGGTAGCCAGCCGGATGACCCCGGTTGCCCGTTGCGCCACCTCTAGGTCTGAATCCCCGCTCTGCGGCAGAGACAGTTTTTCTGCCCGCAGTGGCAGGGCGTCACATTTCTCGTCCGGGAGCTGGCCCCCTTTCCTGTGCAACAGATAATAAAATGTACGATTCTTAAGTGAAGTAATTAACTGTTTTTGCGACCGTTTTTTGCCTTCGAGCTGCACGATTTTTTCCTGCAGCCCGCGATAACAGTCTTCCAGCCGGCGTACCGCGGATACCAGGGGCTCCACCCGGAGCGTTGAATACCTGCCCCGCGGCAACTGTAGTTCGTCTGCCCGCAGCGGCATTGAGCTGGTTTCCCCGGCCGGGAACCGGAAACCCATTGCGTGCCACAGTCTGTCCCTCCGGATCTTGTTTTCTTCGTTTTTTTCATCAACCTGGGAAATTTCAATCGGCAAAACCCTGGTTTCTGGCGGAAGGCCTCTGGCCCAGAGCACAAACTGCTGCGTGATCCAGCTACCCAGGCCGTGTCCCTGCAGGCGGCGTTCCAGTCTGAACTCATCTGTAAACAGATGCAGGGCCTTCTGTTGAGGCCAGTAGATTGCAGTGAAAGTCTGAGTCTTCGTCTGTTCGGTATCGGCCAGGTACAGTGTCATTATGCAGGAGACCCGGTACAATCCGTCGGGAAAATGGTCAGAAGTTGCCCCCCACGATTGCTCCCTGCTCAGAATGACGACCAGATTTTCCTCCTGGCGGGTACTGTTATTTGTAATGATCTTCGGCAATGTCACGAGCCACATTGTTTTGTCCATAACAGTCCGGGTCACGAAGTCGGTCATGTTTTTTCCCTGGAGGGTTATACCCCGGTGCTGTCAGCAGTTATCGGATAGGGGAGTGTCCCCTGACTCCACGAAAGCCTGCAGGGCATCCGCTCTGGAGGGCAGTTCAATACAGTCCCCGTGCAGTGGGTTAATTTCTTCGTCAATGGCTTCGTTGTAAAGCATGCGAAGCCGCCACCCCTTCATCGGGAGAGAGTTCTGTATGGCCAGCACCATCCCTTCCGGCGACAGCAGTTCACGAAGGGTGTAGCAGGCCCCGATCCGGGTCGAGTCCCGCAGCCACATCACGGGGTATTCACTGACCAGCTGGTCATACACGCATTCTGCCGTATGGAAGTAATTCTCATCCGCCCTGCATAAATCACACATAATCCTTCCTTAACTGAAAATTCCGCCTGTAAGCCTTGTGAAGCCATCATCAGAACAGTGAACAATACAGTTTAAAGACCTTATCGATGAGGCAGGCTTTCCACGGCGGACCGCTGTGTTCAGACTGCGACAGATGGTAGTCTCCGGTGAGCACCCAGAAATCAGGCTGGCCTGATTGTTCTGCCACCATTCTGCCGTTTCGTTTGAGAATTTTGGGAGATCGCCATTCCTGACGCCGCCGGGCTGTCTCGACGGGGCAGTCCTCATTAAGGCCAGAGTAAAGCCACAGCTCCTGGTGGCCATATACATCCTCAAGCTCCCGGACCACATCGTTAAATGATCTAAATGTTGGTTTACCCATACCTCGCCTAAAAGCTTCGTTTTGACATCCTCCCTGTCTTTCAGGGCGGGGAGGCTGTCAAATTCCCCAGAACATCAGGTTTATCGCATTTTTGATGTCATTTTCCCGGTGGCTGAGATCGGCCACTTCCTCCCCGGTGACGGAGGCCGTGACGCTGGCCATGTCCGTGGTCATCAGGCGGTAGCTGTCGTCCCCGATGTGCACCACCGGATAGAGTTCACGGGAGACCTTATCCGACAGCAGCCGGGCGCTGGCCAGCGGGATCACCATCCGTCGCCCGGGGGTATCGATGATGTCACTCTGCACATCCACGAACAGACGATAGCGGCTCTCTCTTTTATAGGCATAAACCTTAAACTGCATCTCACCAGTCCCTGTTTTCGTCGGCGAATGAACCGTTCATCTCAATAAAGCGGGCAACCTCGGCCATCCCTTCCTGATTTTCGGCCTGCCAGCGTTCGGCACGCAGACGACGGGCCTCATTCTGCATGGCCCTGTTCACCAGGCCGGAGATATTGACGTCCGCGGATTTCAGTAACTGATAACTGTCGCTGTCTATGGTGACGGTGATGCGCTGCTTCATGATGCACTCCGGAATACATACTAATGATATGTATATCAGTATAGCTTAATGATGCAGCTGACACACGCCAGACAGAAACATACTGTTATGTCGCCATTCATTTCACACCGTGAAATTCACATACACAATAATCACCAGAGAGATAACAAGCAGCCATACAGCCACGCCGTTAAATTACCGGACGGCCGTTCCGGTTGGATCCGACTTTTCGCACTTTATGAAGTTTCCGGAAGTGTACCACGGTCAGGGAATAAGCAAAGCGGCGTTTTCCAGTGGTGAGCGGCCGGTCACGGGGCAGGGGAGGGATACAACATATAGCGTCACTGTCAGCTGGGAAAACCGCTATATCTTGTGTTTACGGGCCGCAGCGCGCCGGAGGCCGGAAAGCAGATCCGGAACCAGGAGTTTTCGGATCTTGGGAGTGGAAGAAAGCTATTGATGCTGATAACGCACTAATGAGAGGTGATTGTTGAAAAAATCAGATATTTGTTTTTATAGTATAATTAGCGGTTAATAATTAACTTTACAGCAACAATAATAGCTGAGCGGCATTCTCGCGCCGTTCAGCCTGACTGGTCAGGAGTGATTAAATCTTGCCACGACGGAACCACTAATCCCGAGTTCCTGTTTCCAGCTGGTAGTCACCCAGCCCGACAGAGGGTCTTCATCACTTGCATGCCACGAGGTACTGAAAGGCTGTCCGTCGGGATCGCTCAGCATGTTAAGGGATCCAAAGACATTGTTCCGGACAAGCAGGGAGTAATATCCTCCATCATTATCCCATACCTGATAGATTCCACAGTTATTAATCCTGACTGGCATAAGGCCATCGAGATCACTCTTCATATCCAGTATGATCCCCAGTTCCGCAAACCTTTCTGCGTGGTAGCTCATCTCACGTAGCTCGCTTCCCAGATGGGTTCCGAAGAAAATCAGCGTATAGTCTTCGTTGTCGGCAGTCATATCCCTTAAATTCTTCAGCAGTTCATATTCGTCGCGGACGTTGATTGTCCGGAGGGGCTGCAGCTGACTCAGTTCATGGTAAACATCACCAAGCAGAGTCTGTTTAATGTCAGAAACAGGTGTCAGTATTACCGAATTAATGCTGCTGATCCCACGGGCTAAGATATCTTTGGACATACCTCCGTTAACTGACTTGGCTGTCCACGCTATCTCCCCGCTGTTTGATGTACTGTAAGAAAATTGTGAAAGCAGTGCATCCCGGGCAAGCATTAAGGGTAGTTCTCGGGTAAGAGTAAGATCGGTATTTTTCAGCAGCTCAGTATCAATATCAGCGTTAAGAAGTTCTGAATGCATGCTCCGGCTGAAAGCCTGAATATAAGCATCGAGGGTTTCGTTAAAACGGACAATCTTATCTTTAAAGGATTTATCAGACATTAAATATCCATCCGATGGGCTGTCTTCACGGCGTTTGAAACGCTGGAGTTGATAAATAATCTGTTCCTTCTGATGATAAGTAAACAGGTTGTCGTTCAGTGCCATCCTTACGCGCTGGGTGACAGGCAGGGACTTAGCGGAAAGATAAAAAGCGATATCTGCATAACTGGCATAAATATTCCTGACATCTTCATAGGTTCCCATATAGATACGTCCTGATATGATCTCCGTTTCATTAAATGATGAAAACGCCTTTACGAGATTAGACATCGTCTTGTACCAGGAGTCCTCACTGTCGCACGGACGACATTCCAGCCTGATAATAATGTCAATAATATCAGTCGAAGAAGTTAACGACATTGTCATGAGATCATGCGCACCTGTCGGATAGACAGGTTCAGAAGTAAGAAGTCGCTTTATAACATTTTTCAGACGTACATTTTTTTTCTGCTGAACATGCGAAAGAATATATCCGGCAGTAAGCAGTCGAATATCTGTCAGTGCATTGAAAAAAATGATTGCCAGTGCAGCTGTTTCTGAATATGCATTTCCTCTGAGGATGGCCTGCCAGGCCGGTTTGTCAGATGCCTGAGTAAGATACGACGGCGTCAGGAAAAAGCTGTGCCAGCGGTATTGTTCAAAGTGCTGTTTAAACCGATTCCGGCTGAACCAGAGTAAAAGCATATCCGCACTGTGATCTGAGGCATAGCGGTCGTCTGACATCACAGCCGTCATGACTATCCGGGCTGTCTCATAAAGATGATAAAGTAGTTCGGCCGAGTCATCATCAAACCGGTTCTCGCCACGGGCCTTAATACGTCGCCACATGTACCAGCTTTCCCATTCACCTATAAAATCTTTGACAACTTCCCTGTGACGCTGCTCCTGACTGACCGACAGAGTTTCTCCATATCCTCTTTTCCAGTTGTTCAACACGTACCATACGTAGAAAAGAGATTCCATACACTGCTGAAAATCGACGATTTCACGGCTGTCTGAATCACGATATACAGAGAATGGTACATCAATAATTTTACGGAAATATTCACCCGTTGTTTCCAGTGACTTTACCACCTCGTTACTGAAACTGTAAAAATCATGATAGAATGACTGGCTGAATGTAAATGACATACCTGAACCATGACATTCATCAATATAATTTCCATCAGCATACCCGAAGCTTTTTTTCAATGTTGTGTATGTATCAATCAGCCGGTCTGTTGCGATGATAAAGGTACTTATATTTTTGTCTCCCAGAGCATCATAAACCTCACCATAAAAATCACGGGTAATGTGTCTGTACTCTTTCCAGTTTACTTTCTGGTCTTTTATAAAACATTTTCTGAAAAAGAACGGCCACCACCCAGGGATAATCACGTCAGTTGAGGTAAACAGTGTCATTTTGTTATCCCTTTTTGCCAGGGACGGCAGAATAACAATCGAGCCATTCTTATCCTGCACAGGTTTCAGCCGGTGTAAAAGAAAATTTAGTGGTCCAAGATACACATCGCTGATTTCCATATGATCCTCAATATGGAATTTAACCGAGTCCAAACTTTCTTCGCTTGAGACAGAGTAGGGAAGAATGGTTATTCCCTTTATATAATCCTTACCTATGTGTGAACCAGGATACTGTATCCATGAGCATTTAAGGGAATGCAGAATATGATTTTCTACAATTTGGGACTGAAAATACTTCAGCATGAGGTGATCGCGTTTCTTGTCATCTAAAATGTTAAGACTGGTAATAAAGAACCATATCGAAAGTACAATATTGAAAAACATCCAGATTAAGGCCGTAACCGCAAATACCGTATCAAGATATTTGTCACCTGCAGATAAAAATAACCCACTTATCAGTATAAAAGCAGCAAGTGATAGCCCACTGAGTCCCGCAAACATATAACCGGAATGCAACTGATAGGCGGTCTGAATGTGGATTCGCGAGGATTTTTTCTGAAAGAGCACACTGATCAGTCCGACAACAAGCGGGAACACAATCCCGATTATCGTCAGCTGGGCGCCCAGCAGGTTTGACATCCATTCAGGAAGTTTAGTGACGTTTTTTAGGTAATTAGCCGCAAAGCTACTAAATTCAGCACGAAAGCCTATCGCTATTAGGACAGCACTGCCTGCCATAGACCATAGCAAAAACATGGCCTTCAGATAATGCGTGGAGCAGTAAACCTGCGCCCTTTCAACAAGGTTCCAGCGATGCTTCTTATATGTCTTATTTCCTTTGAGGGTGCGTTTGAGTTGTGCTCTGACTTTAGTAGTGAGGCGATTAAGCAGTATGCCAGACATAGCGTTCCTGATAGGTGGGTGGTCAACCTCTTCATCATACGTCCTGTGAGAAGAGTATTTCTGTAAAAATCTCAATCTTGCATTTTTCAGGTCAGTACAGAGTTTAGATCCGGAACTAGCTTTTTTCGGATCTACCGTGAAAATGAAAGAAAAAATGATTCTCACGATTGCATTTCAATACCAAAACAAATAAATTCTACATTGTAGCAAATTGCTACAATGTAGAATTTATAAGGTGATAGGTATGGCACAAATTAATATACGCTTGCCCGATGAGGTCAGTGAGAAAGCAGGTGAGGTGCTCACCCCAATAGGATTAACACTGAACAGCTATTTGCAGGGCATTGCACATCATATGGCTGAGACGGGTCAAATCCCGGTTGTTATCCGTCAGCAATCTGTTGCACTCAAACCAGAAGAGGTTTTTCTGGAAGCCTTCATTCGTTACCGGACGGCATACACCCACCTGAATGATATCTATGAGGAACAGGTCAGTGATACTACGCCGGGCGGCACTGAGAGACTGACCCGGTGTGCAGATGAAGTCAGTGCCGCGCTGGAATTTTTTAAACAGCATGAAAAAATCATTGCCGCCGCACCATCCCAGCTGGAAGTACTGCCCGGGGCCGGTAGCGAAACTTATACGTTCGCGCGCAGTCCGGAACTGTTTATCCCTCTGACAGGATATTTACGGGAGAGCATCCGGCGTTCTGGATCACAACCTCACATGGAACAGGCGCTTCTACGGGCAGTGGACACCCTCAATGAGCTGCAGAAGATGGTTAGCGGTGAAGTTTCCGCCACCACTACGGCTGTTTTTATTATCCAGGATGCGCGCACAGTTATGCTCTGCGCCGAAGAGGCAACCCGTAAAGATCAGGAGTATATTGTGGCAAGAGCCTGGGTATCAAGAATGAAAGAGGCGTTTCAACGTGCCGACCTTGCGTATCTGAATCTGAAAGCAGACGCAAAGATCAGCGCATTCAGCAGGATCATAATATTACTCAGACGGCTGGTTGAGGATGCCGAGCGTTATGTAAGCCGCATGCCTGAAAAGGGTGAAAAATTCGCCTCTGGCCTCCAAGAAGATCTCTCGCACCTTCTGGACACACTGGAACAGAGTCTCAGTTGAGCGGGCCGTCTAATATTGCACCTGCGTACAGAAGATACCCCATTCCTGTCATTTAACGCCGAATGACAGGAAGGAACTGTCTGGACTGGGTAACGCCCTGGTGGCCAGTTTTCCCGAGGATTAAGCACCTGGCACCGGTCTGTCCGGCTTGTTGCGTATTCTAGCGAAGATGAACACTTATTCCGGAGGGACGTGAATGCGTTATTTCCTAGCGCCCTGACTTCTTTTTATAACACTTACCGTTCACTTTCAGTCAACCTGTGTCAGTCGTTTTCTCATCGATTCAACTTTCATTTCCAGCCGATGTGCGTTATGCATCAGGCGGTCTAGGATGGCATCGGCCCGCGAGTTATCTCGCATACACCTGTACTGTGAAAATCCATGCAACAGTAGGAAAATATTACAAGACATGAGTCATGTTACTGTTCACAGACGATAGAATCATCATTTTCAGGTTCATAACTGTTGCGTAGTACCCGGATTCGTATCTGAAGATATTCCACTTCCCCGTTGGCCAACTTGGTGGGTGTGGTAATACTGACCAGCTCACTTGCAAATATTAGTTCCTTCTCTGGCATGGAATTTACCCGCCATATTATGGAACTACTTTTAAACAGCCTATATAGATATTCAAGGTCGCTGTTATCTACAGCAATTCTCCACAGTAGTTCACTACACCGGTTAAAGAGCCCGTCCAGTCTCTGGCAAAACAGATAGTGATAGGCTCGTTTCAGTTCAGCTATAACCTCAGGTGTAAACCGGAAATATTCTTCTGCCTCCAGTACGGATTCATATTTGGAAATCAGGGCCCGCACGCGAGTATAAAGCCCTGTCTCACTGTGATTTATCACGTTATCAACGTACTGATCTTTGTTGTTACTGAGTAGGGCATATAAGCGCAAACTGATATTATTGGCTGTCGACGTTTCCTTATGTTTTCGGGCTTTTCGCTCTAATTTTTTGAGTTTATCAATTTTCAGACTTTTGGAAAGGTCTTCGTAAATCTCAGCCTCAGCAGAGAGATATATACCTGAGTTCTTATCAGCAATTGACTTTATTTTTCTGGCATACTGAAGGGTTCTGTCTCTGTCGCTTTCCGTCAAAGAGCGCATGATCGTGCCCATCATTTTGATCGCCATTCTTTTTGAATAAAATTCTGATTTTTCATAATTTGTGAGGATTGCCTCCAGAAATTCTGCACTTTCGTCATCTTCATCAATCATTCGCAGTCCGGTCGCAAGGTACCAGGCCAGATGGTATTTTTCCATACATTCATAACAAGATATTTTGTTGAAGACCATCCGACTGAAGCTTACCAGTTCCTTATAATAATCATTATGATTTAGGTACATACAGTAACCTATGGATGCCATGATAATGGCTTTTGTACCACGACTTTGAGGATCAAACTCTGTCAGTTCAAAGTAGTTACGGATAAGGGTATGGACATTCCCGGGATAAAATTCAGTATGCTGGAGCATGAACTGCGTCACCGGTGCTATTTTTATGTGACCTGCCATCCAGTCAGTACCGATACATATGGACAAGCATTTTGTAACCAGTTGAGTATAATTATCTGTAGATAATGACGTAGAAACATAATCCCTTATCAACGGGTTTATTCTTAGAATCGTTTCATTTTCAATTTGCAGTGAATAAATTAACCCATCCCTCTCCAGCTTAGAGAAATCATTGTATACATAACGGTTTTCAGAGAATCTTTCTCTAATATTCTTAAGTCTTTCCCCACAATCGAGCACAGAAAAAACCTCGAGCAAGCTAAATATTTTTTTATGGTCTATTTTCAGATTTTCGATACGATTAATTAGATAAGTCGGGATCTCTGCCGAAAATTCTTCTTCAGGCAGGGTTATTACGCCGTCATCAAGTACCTCAGCCAGGCTCATTAATCGCAGATACTCTTTGAATTTATCCAGTTTAGAGGGCAAACCAGATGTATTTTCCAGCGTCTTATCCAGCTGCTCACGGGTGATACCGGCTAGCTTGGACTCCCCCCTCAGATACTCTTTAACCTCATCGACTGATAGTGGATTAAGACTTAATTGTTCAATCTGTAGGTTGATGGGATGAGTACCAATGAAAATAATTTTAACATTGCTGTTGTAGTCTGAACAAAGCCTAGATAATTCATGCAAGTAGTTTGTCGCGGGATGAGTAATATTGGAGATATTGTCAAGTACAACAATAAATTTACCTGCCTCGCTATTGGAGAAAATCCAGGTGATGTCGGTACCAATATCAAGGGTGATCTTCTTCGCAATTTCTTCAGGGGTGATGAGTCCCGTCAAATCGCTGTAAAGCACATTGTATTCAGAAAATTCATCGTTAAGAAAGGAATACAGAAAACCTGACTTCCCGTAGCCCCAGCCACAAAGCAGTTCCAGGCTACCGGTACTTTGTAAGGCCTGTATCGCAAAAAGCTGTTCGGATATTCTTACCACTTCATGGGCAGGCTCGTGGGATAAAATATGCCGCGTCAGTCGCGGCATTTTCTGAGTCGGTACCACTGACCTAGAGTTCGGTCGAAATCCCGTGTGAGGTGCAGTTATTTTTTTTTTTGCGCGTTCAGCACATCTTCAAAGAGCTTATGACAGTCTACGCCGCAATATCCCTGGAAACGACCATTTGCGGTGGCATCTGAAACCAGACTGAATAAACTCTGGTTATCTGCCAGCGCTTTTTCAGGCACTGACTCATAAAAAGCCCAGCGGATATTATAAGTTGCATTATCGTCGTTAACAATGCTGGCTAATGCCTGCAAAAAAATATCATCCCAGCCCGCGTAACCTAACACATACAACTTGCTGTCAGATAACACGTTCCTGATAGAGGATTCGATTTTTGGTCGTAATGCTGACAACTGGTGTGTTGAATGCATCGTGTCGCGGTTCCAGAGGCCATGAAGATGCACGACTATCTCTTTCTCCGTATATCCTTGGGTACCACCAATAGGTTGATCTATAGTCAAATCTTTAATTATGGGCTCGCGACCCGCACGGTATAAAGAGTACTCTATTACTTCATCAAAGTTAGTTGTAAGAATAATTCCCACATCGATATTCGTTTCACATATCAGTCTGGTTAGGTCATCAATACATTTTGATATATACCATTCATTCTCTGCTGGCTGTGCTTTTCCCATGATTATGGCCAACACCTCCCTGACCATTTCCTGATCGCCTACCTTCAATAGGTATGCAAAACTTTTCTGATAGGTTTCAACAACACTCATTTCCGGATTATGTTTGATGAATGAATCATATATATTGTATTCAATCATGAAGCCCTTCAGAATTTCATTTATCTCTTTTACACCTGGAACTCCTCTGCCATCTGGTGACATTGTCGTAGCAGAACCCAGAATAAAGGAAATTTTTTTATTACGTCGTATATCAAGAGTTATCGATTCAATTAAATCATCATAGTTGTTCAATTTTTAGCGTCCAGACAGATTTAAGCTATCCCTCTAAAATAGCTCTCAATCTAGCTCTTCTCAATACCCAAAGTAGGAGTTTAGTTGGCCTGTCAGAGGAACCTGCTGACACAGCTGGCCCGGAACCGTGCAGCTGCAAAATGATGGGACCCACCCAGATTGTTCCAGCATAACCGTGCCGGCATCCAGGAGGGAGAATTTGGTGAATGCCATCTCCTTCAACCACAGCTGAGAATGAGACAGATTGTTGTCCTGATGATCACCACTAACTGGTGTGGCCAGTTCCCGGCAGCACTGCAGTGCCAAATCATCCAGTGTTGTGATCCCAAGATGCTGTCGGTACTACACCGGATTCATTGCGCCTAATGATATCGCCGTCCTTGTGCCGGTGAACTCATACAGATAGATGATACGTTTTTAGCCGGCTTCATAACGTTGTCTAGGCAGAGCCTGAGTTTTTGTCCCGGATGCCCCATCTGGAGGGCATCAAGCGTATCTGCAACCAGTCAGATATCGTGCGTGTTCGCCGCTGCAACAACCAGCGACAGAGGAAGCCCGTTGGCATCCGTCATCAGGCCGCGCTTTACGCTTTGTTTCACTCTGTCCGCGGGATTGCGGCCTGTTTTTTTGTTCTTGACAGCGGTGATTTGGTCATGCTGCCGTCCAGATGTTCGCAGGCAAGCAAACCGTTCTGCCAAAAGCGCTCGAAGACTCTAGCATCACGCCATTCTTGGAAGCGCCGGTGTGCAGAACTCGATGAACATATCCTGGTGGCATTCAGCGTGTTCCACTGGCAACCGGTCCTGAGGACGAAAAATATGGCATTCATGGCCGCACGGTTATCAACGCGTTTACGGTGAGCACCGAACGGATGGCTGGTTTTGTGCTCAGGGATAAGCGGTGTCATTTTTTCACAAAGCTCATCGCTGATCCGCCATTTCTGCCTGTCATATTTTCGCCTTCATAAATTACCAGTTACGACATTCTGACATTCCCTTCTGGGATAGGCTCTTAATCGGATAACCTAAATGCGATACCGTAAGAGCTACAACTTAAAAGCGATAACCGCTGACGTAAAATCAATCCGTTACGCATCGAGATTTGTTAAATAATGCGCTTAACGTACAAAAATTTCCGATCTCCAAACTGACTCCTCTAAGGGCGCTATTGTTCAACTTCGTCAGAATACGCAGGAGTGAGTAGGAGGACTTAATTTAGGATGAAGTCCTCCTCATAGTGATTCTAAAAATCACTAAATCTAAATGAATTTATTCGTTTCATCATTAATAATGTCCAGTTCTTATCATTTGATGATATAAGGTATAATATGTTCGATACTATTATATTCTCTAATAGTTCTTTGTATTGAAAGAGGTCCTTTGCTAATTCAGTGTTGAGTTCTTTGTCTCCTCTATTAGGATTGTGAGTAAAGAGATTCCTTGCCTTAACTATTTTTTTAATTATTTTTTCGTTATCTCTTATTTTTTCATCTGACCAGCAAACAGATAGCATTAGTTCGAGTCTTTTTCTGAATGAATACTCATTCCCATAAGATAATTTATTTTTTAGAAACTCCGCATATTTTTCCCCTGCTTTCTCAATTATATCCTTAACCATCGAACTGTAGTCTGATGCGGACATGGGTTTGCCATCACTAGTTCTTCTATGTAAGGCTTCTACTGCTTGTGCAAGGGAAAGGAACTCTGCGTCAGCATACCTGTATGCCTTTGATTTAAACTGATTAAACAGAGATATTGTTGGTCTTATTTTTGAGGCTAACAAAAACCAGTTTTTTATTATTTCCTTTGATTTTTCTCCAGCACTTCGCATTGTGAAAAAATAGCTTGTTAGAGTTATCTCCTTTCTTTTCTTTATTTTATTGTTTGTTTGATATATAACTTTATTTTTTTCATCTTTGCCATAGTAAGAGTTTTTTATTGTACATACAGAATCCAATGCAAATGAAACCAAATTAGATAATATTATTCCTTTATCTATAAAGAAGTCTAGATCTTTATCTTCACTGCTTTCAAATATTGCAAACGCTTTACTTCTTACTTCTGTTTTTTCATAAAAGTTGCCAGTTGAAATGGACATACTATAACCTAGCGTGAGGGTTAACCCATCCCCTAAATCTATGATTTCCTGTTCAGGTAAATCATATGAACACGTATTTTTATTGTTCTCCCACTCGTGGTTTATTATTGGTTTTGCTATCCACTTTTCAAGGTCTTCTATCTCGAAAGTCATTTTCGATGTTTTAAGTTCATATCCATGATGGCTTTTATCAACGCAAACCATTTTATTACAAAAGAATTTCTCTCGATCTAAGTAACCTGAAAACCGATGATTTGCTTGAACGGTAAAACTATCAATCAGAAGAACCTTTCCGAGCTCCGATGTTTCGCCTGTTAGATTAATCATGCCTCTGCCTGACTCAGAGGGACCCATTTTGTGTATACAGTCTAGGTAAATTTCCCCTGACTCACTTATCTCTAACGCTCCAGCTAGGTTATATGTCTCACTATCACCGATTGAGAATACACCTTGAGTTATGATCTTTTCCTCTAACCTCATTTTCTAATCCCTCTCTTTTTGGCACTAAACAACCTGTATCAGATATCAGCCTTCTTTTGTCAGATAGTTTACTGTCGTACACCTCTTATAATGTAGTCTTATCCACCTCTTTACTGTTGATCTTGACCAGCCATCTCCAGACAGCTTTTGTATCTTAAGTTAACGATGCCAGCAGGCGCTGGTATTCCCTCGAGGAGTGATAGCCCAGCGCAGTGTGTGGATGGTTTTCATTGTAATGATTGAACGCCGCCGCAAGGTTTTGCGGTGCTGTTCGCACATGCGCATGTCATGCGCGGTATACGCTGAACCATTGTGCGTCAACCACTGCACAGGCTTGTCCGGGAGCATCGCTCCGAAGCGTTTTTCCACTGCTCCCAGCATCACATTCTGCACTGTTGTGTGTCATAGCAGCCAGTGCTTGCAGCCCAGTCTATGGCTCCCTGTCGCAGCAGTCCATCGCAAATGTCACCCGCAGTTTTTCTGCCGTCATCACATCCGAATTCGAAGCCGTCTGAACTACAGCGCTGGTAACGGGGTTTGAAGTCCAATGGAACGGTAACGTACTTAAGAACCTAACCATATGATTTAAAGTAAATAAATTTGCGGTTTTGTCTGCCAGATTTACGTTGATTTGATTACAGAGTTTATTAACCCTGAAAATGGTCAAAGATGCATGGCTACTGGCATCAACGGAAAAAGTAATCAAAATCCTAGTTTCCTTTACTCGGCTTAACTGCTCAAAAAAACGTACTTGGCGTACAATTTCGTACGGTTGGACTTTAAACTCCGTGATGTGATTCTCATTGAACAGGTCGACAGGCTTACTCGCCTTGATGATGCAGGCTGGGAGACACTCAGAAAGCAAATGACCGACAAGCAACTGGCCATCGTCAGTCTTGATCTACCGACCAGCCATCTGGCACTATCCAGCGCAGTAAGTGATGACTTTACCCGAAGCATGCTGAAGGCCGTAAATGGCATGATGCTGGATATGCACGCCGCTATTGCCCGAAAAGATTACTAAGACCGTCGACTTCGTCAGTCAGAGGGTATCAGTAGGGCGAAAGCCGAAGGAAAATACCGGAGCAGGGTGGCCGATGCGCAGAAACATGAACTGATACGCACTCAGCGCCAGGTCAACGGAAAATCGCTGCGAGAAACAACTCGCCTGCTGGCGTTTCTAAAATGACAGTGATTCGGGTCTGCACCAGCGCTGATAAAGGGGTTCGAGGTCCAACCGTACGGTAAGGGGAAAATTATCATCTAATAAAAAGATTAGTAGACAAGACCGTCTGTTGGGTGCCAATTTTCGAGAAAAATACACAATTTTTAGACATTATTTATGTTTATTATTTCATATATATCAGTTGGTTAATTTAATAACGTACGTTTTCGTTCCATTGGCCTTCAGACCCAACATACAAGGAATGAGAACAGAAGAATGAAATTGACAGAAACCAAACTGTATACGCTGATCGATAATCTGAATGCCCTGATTTGCGAGGACAGCCCGCTGACGCCCCAGGAGTGCGAGGATCTGGTCCGGGCCGTCGCCGCCATCGGTGCCATGAAAGCGCGCGTCAGTATGAAGAAGTCCAACGTTCCGGCAGCGTCGAAACCTAAGGAAGAGAAACAGGAACGTCTGCCCGACCCACGTTTTCCGCATGTCGGCGAACCCTGGCGGGAAGAAGAGGGGACGATGTTGCTTGATGCCCTCGAATCCGTACTGGACGAAGCGGTGGGCGTTCATCTGTTCTGGCTGGCCAAAAAGCTGGGGCGTCCCCCTACAGTGTGGCCTGTAAGATAGCGACTCTCCGGGACATGCCAGAAGAGTGGAAAGATCAGTACCGCAAGGTTTCGGACGATATTCGCAAGTCAGGCCTGAGCATCAGCGATTATGTTCAGCATAACGGGCTGAATTAACTGCTTCCCATCCTGTTCTGTCGGAACACGGAGTTGCCTCATAGACAGCTCTGAAGCGTACCACTTAAGATAAGCGACTTCTTCCCGGTGCTATTGCAGAAATTACATGACCAGACAGGAATGGCTGTTACGCCTCAGACGCTGTATTTCCAGAAACACGCTTGAAAAAGTGATAGAAAAAAACAAATACGATCTGACCGACGACGAACTGGAACCCTTTAATGCAGCTGTCGATCACCGACTGGCAGAACTGACTATGGGAAAGTTGTATGACCGGGTACCGCCAGGTGTCTGGAAATTTGTGAAATAGGATTGGTGACCTTATAAGTTACTGCTGGCACTTCAAAAATCTTTAAACCGGGTCATGCCTGACAGCTTACCCGGTAGCGATAATAGTGGAGACCGACAGAGGACTTCACTTTGGCTGCGGGATCCGCGTCCAGCGGATGGTTTCCATCAGAAGTTGATAGTGTACAGACGGGCTTTTATCCAGCCGCAGACTCTTCTTCCAAGACTCATCCGAAAATTTTTCCGCTTCATTACCGTTACGCTCATTAGGCTGCCGGCTCTCAAGCCAGCAGGTCTGTACTTCATGTGCTGTTTTGTTCATGGCCTTAGTCCTTACCTCGTTAGTGGGTGACATCCATGATTTTGCTGTCACGACACGACAAACACATCGACACATGATAAATTAATAATTCAAGTGATTGATATTTAACATAAAACGCATTAAGCGCAGTTGTGCTGTAGCAGCTAAATTGAGATGTTCGCGTTATGGTAAACCTCATTGGACCGTTGCAACTACCGGGAGACATATCATGAGCGTAGGATGCTCATGAGTGTTTACTTTGAAAGAGATCAACAGGGTTAAGGTTATCCTCGAGAGTATCTGCTCACCGGTTGTTGTTCAGCCGTTTCTTTTGATGATTTTCTGCTATCGTTCGGTATGATCTATACAGCAGCAGAGCTGCTATGCATTGATGACAAAACAGTTTCGAAAAGGGAGAACTAGTTTTATGGCTACGAGATTCAGTACTCAAGAAGGTATGGAACGATTTAAGGCATTCTGTGAAGAGTCAAAGCGACCAAAAGCACTTGAAGATATTAATTTTTCCAGCCCAGTAATAGTGCAAGTAATCACATATCATCTTTATAATGAATACATAATAGAAAACTGGGTTAATCATAAAATCGGGAACGGTACATCAGTTTTTAAAGATGCAAGTTTTTCAACAAACTCAAAGCTCACATTTGCCAAAAATATCGGTCTCCCGATGGAAATCTATAAAGCAGCAAAATTACTAAACAGAATTAGGAATATTTTTGCGCATAATATCAATGAAAACCCCATAAATGATAAAACGATACAAGAACTTATCACTGCATCTGATAATATCAATTTAAAAGAAAATATATATTCATCATTGTATTCTAATCAGAAGGATAGAATAGATAAGTTAAATGGTGATGAGAAAACAAAACATATCTTATTTATTATATTGTCAACTATGAGCCTTAAAATATGGAACTATGTATTTATGGATATGTATCTTAGCAATACATCTTCCTAAGATTGGGCTCGGTTCTCAAATCCGCACATGTAGGTTAAACTGCAGCAAATGCACAACAGGGATGAAAGCTAATTGTATGAGATTCCAGCCCTGCAGCGCAGATCATTCACCTAGCGGGCTTTATGAGCTCACCCTCTTGGCTTTTCACATTCCCTACAGCCCGCGTCACAGGATGCCAGATATAATGATCCGCAGACACTGCTTGCTCCCTCGGCAGCAATCTCTTCAGCCTCTTTTCCACTAACGTCCTGACGCATCCATTCCCGGGCGGCATCCGGTACCAGAACCAACGGGCGCCGGTCGTGGATGTTGACCAGACCTTTATCGGCCCCAGACGTAACTCACGACACTGTAGACATTCTTGAGCTAAGTATTCGCCAGATACAGCGGCTGGTGTGGTGCTTAGTTTTGTTCGGAATTTATATTTTTTATAAAAATACAGATATAAGGCCATCGTCATTTGCTGATACACAATGTATTTTCACACATGAAAAAATTATCGTTTGCACACTAAAATTTTTTTAATAGTAACCTTGAAGAAACCGATAGAAGTATCGGTTTCTTCATTAAAATGAAAAGAACCGGATACGTTAGTTTCGCTAGGCATAAGTATGCCGCTCAAGCGGCATGTAGGCGCCAGCAGGTGCTGTATATAGCTCTGTGAGTGAGTGGCGCCGAAGCCCGGCGTAGCCGGCTACGATTTGATAGGTTCTGCCAATCCCCATCCCCGCCCTGATAAGCCATACCCACTGATAACGCATCAGGAGCTGCTGTACGCGGTCGGAGTGGACCCGGCAAGGCGACAGCCGCAGTCGGGGCGTATCTCCGCGTTAGCGGGCCGCAGGGCCGCTTACGAGCGTGTACCAGACAACCGACCGCAGCTCCACCCACAGCGACGAAGAAGAGTAGTTACAACACCCACCATTAAAAGCGACACTACTCCCGGCCTTGGGCCGGGGGCGGCGGCGCTTTTCAGTGGTGGGGAGGGGCTCCTGGCCGGCAAACCGGCGCCGGTTTTATGATGAATTTCCTTTTGAATGCTGTAACTAATGTAGTTCTCCGGTCGGACCCGTCGCGAAGCGATGGGAGCTATCTCTGATGTTGCCGAACCCGCGTGACCGTCAGGTCGCTGCAAGGGCGGGCATTCTCCGGAGCCTGTCCACAGGGCAGGCGATGAACAGGCTATGTGTTTACAGGATTTATTAAAGGATTTTTAAAAGAGATACAGAGCTGATGTTTAAAAGGAACCACGCGCCTTGAAAGTCCGACGGCTGGCGCTTTGCAAAACCATCGGTTAGCGCCATATGAAATATTCCCTTGCAGTTATTTGTGGATAACAGGAATCAGCCATCAAAAGTGATACCGGCGATAACATTTAAGGCCACTTTAACGCCAGGAAGATGGGAATTATGGTGAGGAAAGCAGGCCTGAAGATAAGATAATACGTAGTAGCCGGCCAACAAGCGTGAGAATACCTCCGGCGCCGGCCGGATTTTTTAAGGAAGGAATGTTATATGGGGACAGTGGCCAGTCGCGTGTAGTTGTTCCCGCGCGACAGCAGCATGCGCTCCTGCACACGACGCTCAACCTCTCGCTTGAGCGCTTCATGATCGCCCCTGAAGCGGCCGGTGGCGTACTCCCGGGTCAGTTGCTGACGCACGCGCGTCTCGATATCCTTACGCTGCCGTGAAGTATCCCGCCTGGCGGTCGCCCGCTTCCGGCCGTGAGATTTACGCTCAGCCTGATAGCTGCGAAAACGCTCACGCACAAACCGCCACGCTTTTGCGATCAGTTCGTCCATCTCCAGCGGTTTCAGTTTCTGCTTTTTGCGCTGCAGGTTTTCCCACTCCACACGGCTGCGGCGCGCGGCCACCACAGCCACCTCAGAAACGTCAAGCGCGGAAAACAGAGCCGGGGTGAAGGTGATGTCGGTCGGGATGTTACAGCCGATCTGCGGGTCATATTCAGTCTGATAGGTGATGAGCCCCAGCTCCGCCAGAAACTTCAGCGCCCGGGTAGCACGACTGACTGACAGGTTGCCGATCCTGGACTCGGTGGCCAGTCCACACTCGATGGCCATATTGGTAATCGAGCGCTGCACGCGATTGGCCAGCGGATCATAGTGAAAACACATTGCCTGCAGTAGCGCGTCAATTGCACGCCGGCGCAACAGGGGTGGCATCCTGTGCCGCTTACCCAGCGAACGCAAAAACGCCACATGAATGGAAAAATCAAAACGGGACGTGAAGCCTTCGGCTTTCGCCATCAGCTTACGGCAGAACGGCAGTGTTTTTTTGCCTTCACGCGCCATAAAACGTGGCTCAGCATTTTTCACTTGCACGTAATGAAACGATTTTTGGGGATTCTGTTCTGTCACCGCTTCCTGCGCTTATGTTGCACGGAAGGAGTAAAGCACAGAAACTGATCTTGAAGTTTTCTGAGCATGTACATATACTCCCTGCATAGAGCAACACGTTCTATGCAGTTTATGAAGGCCCCGTTAATCTTTTCGCTCCGCCAAGAATGAAGAAGATTATCGGGGTTTTTGCTTTTTGATTCCGGGGTTAAACCTCAGCAGAACCAGTTCCCTGCCACATTACGGCGTGGCCAGCCAAGAATATCTAAACGATCTGTAATCTAGCACCCATAGCAGGTATGATCAAGAATGTGACGTCGTTACGTCAATTCCTAGTTTCGCAGATTCCCTTTCAATCAGCCTCTCAATCATTTCTGCCTGAGTAATTCCTTCATTCTCACACATGATTTGAAGCTGGTTTTTAAGCTTATCCCGCACAAATACTCTCACCTCTTTGTGCGTCGCTTTTTTTCGGGCAACAGCTTTCTGCTGACGTTCAGCCGCAGAAACAGGATTGCCCTTTCTATAGGGACGTTTAGATGAGGAAGTAACTCCGTTAGCGACCTGTGACATCTCTGCCTCCTCAAGCATATAACTGAATACTTGAACAAAGATACTACACGTCGCTACATGCAGCGAGAGTTACGTTATTTTTTGTTATATAACCAGCCCTTGTTGGCGCAACGAGCAGGTTATTGAGCGAGGGGGTTAATACGAGGAACTCCAGTCTTTTCCCGTCTCCCAACGAGTTTGCCAGTGCTGCAGATAGCGTTGAGCAACGACTGGATCATCCCACACGACAAGCACGTTCTCTGAATTGGCCCGATCAGCGGCTCGGGTGTAGTTAAAAGACCCGACTTCAATATTGCGGCCGTCAGCAATGATGACTTTGTCGTGCATGATTTTGTACTGCGACACTGCGCGAACCGGGATGCCGGCATTGGCCAGAAAATTCATGGCCGCCAGACTCGCCTGGTTTTGCTTGCCGGTATTGGCTTTCCAGTCCAGAACCACTTTCACATCGACGCCACGCCGCTTAGCCCTGACAAGCGCGCTGGCGACTTCAGGTGAGGTAAAGGAATACCCCATCAGCCGGATTTCCTGCTGCGCAGAATCAATTGTCTTCAGGACCAGCTGCAGAGCCGTGCCTTCCGGAGAATATCCCGTCTCGATACTGGCAGCATACACGGCCGGAACAGGTGCACACAAAGTCAGGCTGATCAGCCCGGACAGACAACATTTGCGGAGTGTACGGTTAATTTTTTTCACAGTATTTCCTTAACTGATGTTTTAAGAAACGCCGGGAGCGGGGGAAACTGGCTTTTCCCCGTTCCCGGGGTTGGACAACGAAGCCATGCGGAGGCGTCAGGATTTTGTGGTATGCCTAAACCAGTAGCAGGCGGGTCCGTCGCCGGTATCGTGGACAGAACCCAGAAACCAGCCATCATCATCCGGTGGTTCCGGTATCCAGCCACGGGCATCCGGGGCTTCATCCGTAAATCCGGCAGCAAAGGCTTCAGGCGCTTCATCGCGCATTGTCATCACAAAGCACTGAAGTTTATTGGTTCTGAGCCAGTAGCTTAATTCTGCGGAAGTTTCACAACCACTGCGTGCCAGCGCAGGATGTGTCCAGTCCCCCTGTTCATCACGTTTCACTTCGGCGGCGATAATCATTTTTCTTACTCCTGTTCCTTTTTATTTGATGATTAACGCACGATATGAAAGCCTGTACATTTCATAAATCGCACGTCGTGATGCAATGAAAATATTGAAATCAGTTAAATACTGAAAGTGGATGACTTAAATTGAAAATTGAGCACTTATAAACGTCACATACCCCGGGACGAGGCAGTCCCAAATCGGCCATCCAGTGTACCGAACGGCTTGTCATTCTTCGCGTCTGCCCATACCCGGGCAACACACACGCCTCAGCCACAACGCCTTTCACCCTTTTACTTCTCTTTCGTTTGAATATATTTTTCTGACTATGAGACAATAATTAACACAACAGCCCCTTCCGGACAGGAGTCATACCAGAACGGACGCAGTCACGTATAATAACCGCACCATACAGGGTTAATTTTTTTTAAGAGAATGAGGGGGCTGTCAGGCCAGGAATATTCACGACCTGACAGCCTATATTTATTCCGTTACAGATCTTTCCAGTCAGGTAATTTATTCACCTTTCGCCGCCACAGATGGAACAGCGCCATCGTCAGGCCAAATAACACCCCCGCGATAAGACTGATTTTGCAGGCGAACAAGGGGGGCATCCCCTGGGCCCGCCACACCATCCAGTACATCCACAGTCCGTATCCGACGGAGAAAGAGCCTGCCATCACGCCAAAAACCTGCCAGAGCGGAGCAAACGGCAGCGGGGGAATGTTTATCCCCAGCCGCCACAACAGTCGTATCAGAAGCGGTGCATAATTGCTTTTCCACATCTTACGGCTGGCCATGATTGCCAGCGCCTTTTGTTTCCGCGCTTCAAAATCCATTTCCTCTCCCCGATTGTATTCAGTCAGCTGACTGGCTCCGCATACGTTCAGTTCGCAGGAGTTCTTTCATCATGCGCTCACTGGCGTACTGCGCTTCCTCTGCAGTGACGGTCGCGACGGCATTCCCCTGCAGATCATAGCGGGAGGCCCCCACCTTCATCCGGGACAGATACCCCGCAGACCGGGTCAGACTCTTCAGGCATTTGATCACCTGTTTATGCGACAGCGGCAGGTCACGGTTCACGATATCCGCAAACAGCTGTTCGCGCATGCCCGTCGCCAGCAGACGGGGTGAGTTTCCGTCGAACAGCTGTGGCCAGAATGCCTTCAGGGTCATGATGGCCTGTTCCGGCGGCAGCAGGCGGAGATAACGCACCGGAGGTGGAGTCTTTACTGCTTTAACCGGCGCCGGCGCCGCGTTACGCGCAGCGGCTTCGGCCGCTTGTTTAACCTTCTCAAGTTTCGCTTTCTTTGCCTTCCAGGCCGGCGGGGACGAAACCACCACGACTTTCTTTCGGCGCACCACACCAGGAACTGGCGTCGCCTCCGCGGGGGTCGTACTGTCTTCCGCCGGTTTTCGTTTCAGGCTCAGTACAGGGCGTTTTTCTTCTGCCATAACAAGTGCCTATCGCTTAGCTAATAAGGGCTACTATACCTGAACAGCGTCGCCCTTTCCTGCTCCTGCATTCACATTGAGACGACAATACCCAGTACCGCCAGGTGCACGGCATAGAACATCACGAAGAAATGCCGTGGCCAGAAGCGTTTCACACGTTCTCCGGCAGATGAGCACACCATCAGCGTCAGCAGCGCGATCGCCAGCCCGGCCACCGATTCACTCACGTCATGCATATTCATCAGCAACACCATGAGGGCCCACAGCACCCCGTATCCCAGCCGTTCCGGTGCGTGCTGTGCGCGGCAAAGCAGCCAGCTGGCGGTAAGCATGCCCACCCCGGCCATGCCGTAGCTGCCGGTTGACAGGGGTATCCAGGTGACCAGCAGTCCGACCGCCGGGAGGGTGTAAGACCAGGATGGCTGGCTGACCCACCGCAGGACCTGGCCCGTGACGGCAAAGGCAAACAGAATATTCCCGGTATACCACGGGTACCCGATGAGCATAAACGACACCTGGGCGACCAGCGCCCAGCCCCACAGGCTGTTCAGCTGCGACTGCCGTATTTCCGCGTGCCGGGCCAGATTCATTCCCCATGCCAGACCAAACAGCGGAAAACAGCCCCGTCCCAGAAGCCGCATTATCTCGTTATTGTGTGCCAGCAGTAACCCGGCATGGTCGGTGACCATCAGGACCAGGGCCACCGTTTTAATCATATCCGTCTGACCCGGTGTCCAGGTCAGTAATGCCTGCAGCCAGCGGTCCGTCGCGCCTGGAAATGTGTGTTGTGTTCTCATGTTTTTTTCCTTTTAGCGCTCCGGCAGACTGCCCGATTTTAATCGGGGAGGCTGCCGGAGCAGACAAGCCCAGGCGCGTCAGTCGCCCCCGAGGGTTTTCTCGCGGTCCAGGTCACGAACCATGTCCCGCTCCACAGCCTGCAGACGCTCACGCTGCAGACTTTCTGAGGCCACCTGCTGAATCGCCGCCTCCTGGCGCCGGAACTGAGGATCATCCGGTAGCGTCGTTTTCTCCGTACCCGGCCGGTCACGCTCCAGTCCGCGGATGACGTCCCCGATAACCTCTTTCACCCGGTCCACCGGCTCGCCGGCTTTACCCGCCTCCCCGGCCACTTCCCGGGCAGTCTGTTCCGCCTGTTTTTCCATTTCCCGGCGCTGCTGCTCTTCTGCCGCCCGCTGCGCCAGTACCTCCGGCGGGAGGATAATGTCAGCCCCGGCCTGCGGTACCGGAGCCACCGGCGCCGGATCAGCCCATACCCGCCCGCCGGTCATGGCCCCGGGGTTCCAGGGGCGGTCATCGCCGGCCAGCCGCACCACCACCCCGGTATCGGGATTGTCGCGGGCCATTCTGACGCCCTCCCCCATATTCCCGGCCAGCAGGCTTTCACCGTTGCGACTGTTCTGCAGCGCCACGAACCGGGCGGCGTCATTGCCCATAATCCGCCCCTCTCCGCCGATGGCCTCCAGCCGTCCGTCCCTGTCGGTCAGCGGGCTGAGCCAGATACCGGCGGCTTTCCCGTTCTTATCGAATGCCGGCAGCGCCACATGCGGCTGAGGGTACTTTTTCCCCGGAGAAATGAATTTTCCCGGTGAATTTCCCTGTGCCAGACCGGACTGCTGCAGGGCTGCCCGGCCAGCGGCCGCTTCATCCAGTGGCCTTGCCCGCCCGAACAGCAGATCGGCGCTTTTCACCGCCCGGTCGTTACGGGGTTCCAGAATATCGTGCGCCGTCGCTTTCTCAGGTGAATGCTTGATGGCCTTTATCCAGCCCTCACGGCTGTCGGTGTAAACCTGCACATGCTGTTTCATGCGGGATAAAGCCACATAGGCAGACTCAAAGCTGGCCATCTGTTCCCGACCACCGGCCACCCCTTCCAGCGCGATGGCATACGGTTCGCTGGCCCCCTGGGCGCCGTGGGCGGTGATGGCGTAGGCGAGGTCGATATGCTGCTGCGCCTGATCCGCCTTCGGGGTCAGCGTGCGGGTGGTTTTGCCATCAGAAAGCGTGACACTGTCACCCGAAACAGACTGCACCTCCCAGATGCTGTTGGCCACATAGCCGCGCTCCAGGTCACTTTTGCTGAAGCGCATGCGGTCCCCCTGAGACACGGTGATCTTTTCCTGACGATAGAGCGTGACGCCTTCTGCCGATGCCTCCCGTGGTGAGAGATATCGCTCCTTTCCTTCACTGTCTGTCAGGGTGATCAGCTGATTATCCTTATCCACCTTGCTGATACGGTGGTATACGTTATCAACCAGCGCCACCGCCTCCTTGTGAACCGTCCAGGTCGACAGTTTGCGCAGTTCACCGTCACGGATGTTACTCGTGACCAGCACCGGCAGGGTGATTTCCTCTTTGCCGGTTTCCCCGTTCTCCCGCCGTGCGTCATGGATCAGACTGTTCAGCGCCCGCCGGTCCTTATTCAGATGGGTGATCACCAGCGTCTGCGACTGTGCCTCCGGGGTCCGTCCGGTATAGTCCTTCACCAGCGCCTCGTAGAGCGTCGCGGGCTGACCTGCCGGCAGGGTTTTCCCCTCGCTCAGCGCCTTTTGTATCGCCTTTTCCTGCGTCGGCGTGAATTCCACCACAGAACTGCCCGGCACCCAGGCGCCTTCTTTTCTCGACACCTGCTCCGGCGTGACCTGCTCAATGGTGGTCAGGGCGCGGTGCACATCCCGCTCAATCAGGCTGTAGACCGCCGGTCTCAGCTCAGGCACCTGGCGCACAATCTCTTTCATGATGGCAACGTCGGCGGCGCTGCGCTGCTGCATCAGCCTGAACGGCTGGCCCGGCGCGATGGGTTGCAGCTGGTCGTTATCCCCACTGGACACCGCCCGTCCACCGCCGGCGACGATGAGGGAGTGGGCTTTTGCCATATCGGCCAGCCCCACCATTGAGCTCTCGTCGAGCAGGAACAGGGTGTTGCTGAAATCGGGTGTCTGGCCATTGCGCTGCAGCAGCTGCGTGTCGTGGAGGAACGATGCCGTCGTGCGCGCATCCACGCCAGCACTCTGCATTTCCCCGACCGCGCGATGCGTCGGCGCCAGACCGATGACGCGCGGACGGGTCTCTTCCGGCAGCAGACTGATGGCACTCATGACTGCCCGGAACTGGGTGGTTTTCCCCACCCCGGCATACCCCTGAACCACCGTGAACCGGTCCGTGCTTTCCAGAATCATCCGGGTCGCCGCCCGCTGTCCGGCGGTCAGGTCCGTCATCAGACTGGCCGGCACGCGGTCCATCAGGGGGGCCACCGCGTCTTTACCTTCCAGCACCCGGGTCAGGATGCTTTTTTCGGCGTCCCAGGTCTGACGGGAAATCAGCAGGTCATTGCCGTAGCCGTGCGCCACCGGTACATTCAGCAACTGCCCCGACCTGATTTGTGCCTGAATGGTCGTGTCGATGTCCGCCATCGGAACCTTCCCGCCCCCGGTTTCCAGCGCCGTCGCCAGCAGCTGGGGCCGGGAGAAGGTCAGTTTCTCACTTTCAAGCAGCGGGATGGCCAGGTGAATGGCCTGTTCTGCCGGGGTACGCAGTCCGGCCTTCTGCTGCGCAATGGCCGCATCCAGGTCCGTCTCGCCGGATCGGGTCTTCAGCTGCTCTGAGACCACGCTGAAGGCGGTATGCCGCGACAGCTTCTCCGTCGTGCGAGCCGCATCCTGCGCTGAGTACAGCCGGAGATGATTTCCGCTCTGCGCCAGCTGGTTGAGGGTGGCGTTATCCAGCTCACGCTGCGTCACCGACGCAAAGACCGTTGCCGTCTCGCTAACCGACCTGCCGGGACTTTCCACCCAGCCGTGGCCGATTTTAATACCGTCAAACACGCCCGCGCCCACGGCCAGGGTCTGCGTGGTTTTCTGCCCCGGCCGCTGTACCGTCAGCTGCCCGTCCTCCACTTTCATCACCGTGATGCTTTCCCCGCCCTTCAGTCGTGTGTCCGGTATCTTCCCGAGCACCGCCAGACGTTCCCCCTCTGCCACCGGCAGTGTATCTGCCCGGAACAGCGTCCACTGGCTGTCGACCGCGGAAACCTTCAGATCCAGACGGACCCCTTCCCGGTCTTTCAGGGTCAGCATATTGCTGCTCGCGGTCACCCGGTCAATGACAAAGCGATCGTGCGTCCGGGTCTCCGGATCCCAGCGTTCCATCACCATCCCCTCCCGGTAATAATCCCGCACGCCCCGGCTTTTGCTGTCCAGCCATACCGGCGTCAGGGCTGTAATGGTCGTGTCTTTCTCACCCAGCACTCCCTCATTTCTGAGGGAGTCACGGATAAGGCCGTTGAGTACGCTCTGTTCACGCGTCCCGCTGATTTGGGCCACGCTTTCCTGCCCTTCACGCACGCTGACGGCAAACTCCTGTGCCAGCCGGCTGTAGCGTGCTCCTTTATCCGGTTCACTGATGATGTCGGCTGTGGTCTGATGGCCACCCTGCCAGCGATACGTATTCACGCCGCTGTCCTTCAGCACTGTCAGCGCGCTGCCGGTCCCGCTGCGCTTTCCGCTGTCGGAGAGCAGGACCTGCACGTTATGGCGCATCGCGCCATCGAGCAGGGAAATCGTTTCCTTCAGGCTCAGCTTCTCCGCCTGATCCACGATGAGTGTTCCGCCCGGAATAAACGCCGTCCCGTCCTGCAGGGCGGATTTACCGGTCACCGTTTCCCCGGCCAGACGCACATCACCGGCGAGAAAATCACGTGAGCGGTTATCGGCCGCCAGGATATGGACGTCCCGCCCCTGCTCCCGGGCCATCAGGGTTAACTCGGCCACCCGCTCCCGCTGGCCGGTTGCACCGCCCTGACCGGAAACGATACCCATGACCGGGCGATCCTGTGCCAGCACGCTGACGGCATCGCTGAAAGGGACCTGGCGCACCACAGACGCATCGGGCGTGACGGAGACATGATTCTGGCGCTGCACCTCCTGACTCAGGGCTTTGACGGCGAGTTCATCGAGAACGTGGATGTTTGAGGTGAACAGGCCTTTCTCGCGATCGAGAGGGATAAGCTGCTCCCGTTCAATGGCGGCATCGATGCCCTTTCTCGCCAGCTCAAACACACCGTCCTTCGCCTCCAGCTGGCCGACCGTGCGAGCCAGCAGGTCGGCATACGTGAACTGCACCTTGCGGTCGCTGAGACCGGCAATCGCTTTCGTCACCACATCCGTGATATCCGGACCGTCAGTGTTCACCGGCGCGGCAGGTGCACGGGCCAGCTCTGCGGCTCGCGCATCGGCGGCCTCACGATACCCCCGGATGTCAAACCCGGTCTCCTTCAGCGTGTTCATCCACTCCACCATCTTCTCTGCCGGATCGATGGCTTCTTTCGACTTTCGGGTATCGAGCGCGGCCACATCCCGGGACTTCAGGGAGGCATCGGGACCGGCGGCCTCCCTGACCTCCTGAGTCCGGGTGGAAAAGGGTTCCACAGGGACCCCTTTCATCTCCCACATCCCGTGTTTTCCCACGACTTCCGTCTCATAGCCAAGCTTCTCAACCAGGGGTTTGAACGCCTCCCGGTAAAGTTTCCCGAACGCTATCTGGTTCACGTACACGTTCTCGATAAAGCCTGTTTTTCCAATCTTATCTGTGCCGAGAGACTGCCATTTTTCCCCGTTCTGCGTGGCGTTAATGACGACGGCATGGGTGTGTAACTGCGGCTCCTGGTTGCGGTTCGTGTCGTGGTTGAATTTCGCCACAATCAGATTTCCGGTCAGCACCGTTTCGCTTTTACCGTCCGTCATGACCCGGGTCGCGGCCAGCGTCTCCAGTTGCCGCACCGCTTCGGTTACCGCCTGGTTGTGGGCATCGATAAGGCGTTTATCGCCGCCCAGCATCGCCATGACCGACACGCTTTTGGGGGCCGAGAAGGTCAGGTCATAACCGGGTCGGTGCTTGTTGGCGCCGTCCTGTATCCGGGTCAGGTCGCTGCCATCCGGCAGCTTCCCTTTCAGCAGTTCCGTAAACAGCGCCTTATCCACGGCTTTCCCGTCGATCCCCAGCGCCTCAGCCCCCTTACCCTGCCAGCGTTCGTCCATGCTCCCGATGACGTAGTAATTATCTTTGTTGGTATAGTAATCTGCGGCTTTGTCGGCCGATTTAACGGAGCCAATCGACATCATCAGAAGTTCCCCCCAATCTCGACATCATCCTGCTCATCGTGGCGGTGGCTGTGGTTGATATTGACCTCTTCACGCCGCTGCATATCCCGCTGCGTTTGCTCATCAGCCCAGGCGTCATACGCCTGCATATCTTCAATCACACCGTCCTCGTTCATACCGGCCGGCAGCATGTCCTGCCCCTGTTCTGCGGACTGCTGCGCCAGTTCCTGTTCTGTCCCGCCTGCAGCTGCAGCAGGGTTACCGGCAGAGGATGCTGTTGAGGCCGCTGCGGCTGCTTTTGGTTTGATCAACGGTACGGTCGTGACCCGCAGGACGGGAGGCTCAGCTGTCCTGGCGGAGGGTTCCGCTGCCGGCATCTTCGTTGTCGCCGGCGCTTTTACCGGTACCGGAGATACTGTCACTTCTGCTGGCGCAGGCTGACTGACCGGCTCAGGCTGTTCACCGGCGTGACTGCCGGCATCATCTGGCCCGGATGCCGGGGCATCCGGCGTGAAAAGCGCTCTGGCAAGACTGCCTTCAGCTTCCCGCGCTTCAAGCAGCGCACTGAGCCGTGCATCCACTCGCGCATCGAGAGTGCGCGGAATAAATCCTTCGGCAATTTTCGGACGCGGCTTGTATTTGAGGGCCAGCTTCACGGCCGGATACGGCCCGGGCAGCGTGACATAGCAGGACAGGTCCGGTAGCGTCTGAATATCGGAGTAACTGACCAGCGTTTCCCGCTCTTTTTCTTTCCCGGTCGACACCCCATCACGCACCGGGTCAGCACCGTAAGAGTACTGTTCGCTGGCTTTGAGAATTTCCTTCTCACCAATTTCACCGGCAGCAAACTCCGCAATCTCTTTACTCGGGGAGCGGAAGAAGGCCCGGGTGTTCATCACGTCAAAGAGCGTGGCGGCAGGCTTAACGCCATAGATGTCTTCCAGCTGGGCATAAGACTGAATACCGAACACATAACAACCACCAAATTTACGCGCCTCCGGGAGGATTTCGACCAGGTCCGGCAGCTTGTGCAGCGTGGGAAGTTCGTCAGCGAAGATCCACACACGCCGGTTACGGTTCTCGCCCATCGCCAGGAGGCCGCGGATGGCAATCGACAGCCACATCGAGATAACCGGCTTCAGGGAGGCATGGGTGTCAGCATTGGAGGAGATAAACAGCCAGCCATTGGGTCGGTCCTCACGGACGCCGCGCATCCAGTCCCGGATAGTGAACGGCTCGCCGTTCTTCTCAATGCCCTGCAGGTAGCGAATAGCCTTGACGTAGTTGGTCAGCACAGCTCGAATGGAGATGGCCGTTTTCTCAATTTTCTCTTCAACCAGGTTCGCAGCCGGCGTGTTCTGCAGATAGGCGCGCAGCTTGTCGATTTTAATGGACAGCATGGTATCGACCAGCTTCTCGTAGCTGCGGTCCTTGTCTTCACGCATCAGATACGCGCCTTCGGCAAAGATAGTGCGACCGGAGCCCTGCCAGAACGGATCTTCTTTGGTACCCATCGGGATAAGGGTGTTGGAGATGTTGTCGAAGTCCGGCAGCGTCAGGCACTCTTTCCACAAATCCCAGGCCGCGCAGCGCGAATCCAGCGGGTTGAGGATTTTATCCAGTGACGGGTCGTAATAGCTTTTGACGAACTCACAGGAGCGATCGTAAATGATGGCCATATCGCCCCGGGCACGCACATAGTTCAGTAGCCGGCGTATAACTTCGGATTTACCGGAACCCACGGTACCGTGGAGGCAGAAGTTCTGGATTTCGGAGTTTTTAAGAATAGGCAGGTCGCCAATTTTAATATCGGAGGCCACTCCATCACGCTTCATCTGGCGGGCCACTTCTTTGGGTTTATCGGAAAGCTGGCGCCCGCCGGTGTTCTCATCCTCACTCTGCTGTTTCCCCTGGCGGCCCAGCACCCAGCTGGCGATGAAGAACGTCACGATACAGATAACAAGAGAAACCACGGCAGCAAAGACGAAACTGGTCCACAGCTGCTCTCCGCACCAGATAGTATATTTATCGGCCAGGATTTGTTCTGAGGTATATTCCAGCGACTGGCCGTAATACTGAATGGTGTATACCGGCTGGGAACGAATAATATCGCGCATCGGACCCAGCGTCGTACACCACCAGTATACGCAGCCGTTCACAAAGGTTTGCCAGCTAAGCCTATACATCAGCATAAGCCCGCACAGTACCCAGAATAAAATAAACAGCACGTAGAAAATAATATTGGCAATCTGACCAAACATGCGAAAGCGCATATTGGCGATCTGACCGCCCTGCGTCATATCTTTGGCATTGAAACTCATGGCACTAATCCGTCAGTAAATTATTAGGGTCGAAAGGACAAATCAATCAGCGAAAACAAACCTAACGGGGTTGCAGGGAATAATCCTCCCCCACAGCAGGATGTGGATAAATATCGCCAGGCATCAGTTTATGTGTTTCAAGAGACCTGACAGGTTCAGATATTGCCATAAATAACCTCTGATCAAATAAAGACGAAAAGACTCCGCCGAAGGCGGCAACGCCTCACAGATGCACAAATAAATTGCGCAACTGTTCACCGTTCAGATCTGGAATTCATAGATTATTTGACGAATTAATTCTGACACACCAGAAAGGGGATGCCAGTATGGCCCGGGGACCGGGCCGTGGAATAGAAAGCTTACAGAATATTAGCGATCGATTTTGCCAGCTGGTCTTCAAGAACAGGCTGGGCTTCAGGGAACTTGAGGTTAACTTTATTAGCGTTAGAGACGACGCGAGTTTGGTATTTGTGCTGATTACCCGTTTCAGTACTTGTCTGCACTTTTGCGCCGGATGTTCCCTGACGTAATACGGCCACGTTATCAGTCTGAACCTGAGTTTTGGTTCTTTCCGCGATCTGAACATCGGTGATCATGGTGTAGTTCACATCTTCCACCATCGCGTCAGCAGCCATACCAACCAGACCGGCTGCAAGTCCTACTCCCAGAGTCGCCCCTGCAGAACTGGAGTTGTAAGCGGTAATCCCTGCCCCAAGCGCGGCGCCAGTCACTGCGCCCTCATAACCCCGGCTTAACCAGCCCTGAGACTCACGAAGGTCCATTTTATCGGCCTTAAGCACGTTCGCCTGGATCCAGTAGCCCGCCGTATCCGGGTTACTGACGACCTGATATCCCTTTGAAGTGACGGCGCTGGCAATTTTTGCCTGCAGGCCACTCATATCCTTATCGGAGGTATTTTTGATTTGCAGATAAACCGTCTTATTATTTGAAGGTTCCAGCCAGATTGTTTCGCTCATCTGGGTTTTTACTTCCAGATTTCTCTTTTTAATGGCGGTTCCCATTGCACTACATCCAGATAACACCAGCGCAGAGCTGACGACAATAACAGTCATCAATTTATTTAATTGCATACATATTCCTTGTGCCATAATCATTATGAGACATACACATTCCATTTCTGCATCCAGAATGCGCAGTTACTATATCCAACTTTTTATTTGAGTGGAAATTTATTAAAATTAATGCACTAATAATTTCGCATGTGTATTTTTAGCCTACCAACTAACCACCATAATTGATAGGCCAAATTTGAGGGGGGATTTTTTAAAACCAGCCACTCTCCCTGCTGAGTTTTAGTGGTCAAATTAGCTTAATCATTTGTTAATGATTCCGATCTATACCATACACGTTTCCTGCAACGTCTACATTTTCAATCATAGGAAGCCCACTCGCAGGATTAATATCATGGGTACTTATAGATATCTCATTTCCATATAGCCCCATAGCACTGCTACATGTACTATTAGGTTGGTCGAGGTTGACTGAACCGTCAGAACAATTCTCAAGCTGATAACTCATAAACTCTCGCTCGGAGAACACTTCCTTGTATGGTAAGGTCGTCAATGATTGTGTTCTCCCGACATAATTCCTGCCGGTCCCATTTTCGAATGCACTTTCATTATCATTACTAAATTTCACAGTTGCAAACTTTATTGCTTTATTCATAACCCAAATTGGGTATAGGACAATACTTATCAAACAGGCTATGGGATTAACAATACAACAGACTCCGGCCAGAACAAGATAAAGATTACTAACATCAGCTACTCGGCGTTTTGTTTTCGCACCAACTTTAATGAAAACATATTTGAACACCAACAACCATATCGCGGATGCTAATACTATAAAAATAGTTTCTGATACTCGCCATCCTGCTAATAGGCACGATATACCCTGAATAAGTAGCAAAGCAATCATTTTCATATTTTACTTTCCTCCCCCCTTAGTTAGGGCTTATGCTTCCGCTCAAATTCCTGGGCCTTAGCTAGGAGTTCGTCTCTTGTATCCGCTCCAGGAAGTGCTCTCTGTTCAGCCTTTTTGTCATTGTATTCTTTCTCAAATTTATTTCCTTCCAAATTATGGTGGTTTTCCAGACGAGTGTGTTCATTCTGAACATCATCCTCCTGCTTATGTATGCTATCTTGCCTATCCTTATGAGCTTGCTGGTTATCGCTAACCATGTGTTCAACCGATTGGTGAACATCATTTTTGATACCTGCATTTTTGGTCATCTCATCGATACTATCACCGTGAGAGTTGTAGTCCGCATATACTGTACCGCTTCCTTTACCTTCAGAAACTGATGGCATATTTGCGCCAATGTTTCTTCTGCCCTCCTGGTACGCCTCATCAACTTTAGGTTCAACCTGTTGTTTCACAAATTCACGAGCCAGTTGCTCCCTTTGGGCAGCGATTTCAGGTGAAGACGTGTCAGTAAGAATAGCTTCAGCATTTTGTGGGGCATTTTTCTGTACGAAATTAGCAAATTGTTGAGTCAGGTTTTCGTTCATCTGGCCGCTCATGCTTTCTGTTCGTGAGGCCATCTCACTATACTCATGGCTACGTGTTTTGCTCGTCGTATACTGGTCATAGCTATTTTTCGCACTGGCCAAAGAGGCGGAAAATTGATCAACCCGAGAAGATGCATTGTTATCAGTGATGTTTCCAGACTGACTTGATTTCTGGTTGATGAAGTAATCAGAAGACTCTCTGAAGTCTTTAACTGCCTGACTGCTGGTATCATGATTGTCAGCATTAGATTGGCGTCCTGACTCAGTAGTATTGTCTTGAGATCCAGAACTTGCTGTCCCTCTCGCCGACATCCTCCCACCGAATTCAGCTTTACCGCCATTACCGAAGAGCTCGAATCCAACACCACCTCTAGCTCCTACATATGCCTCGCCAGAAACATCACCTCTCACTGACTTGTCCATAAGCTGGCCGAATGCTTCATCACGGCTAATATGGTTAGCTTTAGCATACGAATCTACAGCATTCATCATCTTGCTTCTGGCCATCGAATCCTGCGAAGACTCGGTAGTATCGGCCCCGGTCGTTGTTGAGGCGCTGTTCCCTTTATTGGTGCCAAATTGCTGCAGACTATTCCAGGCACTTGTCACGCTGCTGTTATAGCCATGCAGCGCGCTTTCGGCCTGAACATCTGACTCACGGGCCATCTGTTGCTGCGCACTGGCTATCTGACGACCGACGTTGATATCCACCGGCAGTTTTGACATTGCACCACCACTGTCCCAGACCATCGAGCCATCGCGCGTCTGCGTGCTCATTCCCCCGTTCGCCAGCTGCCGTGACATCTGTCCGAAACTCGTTGTACTGTTGGTACCCCAGCTGTAGCCGCTGACGTTCTCCATCTGCATGTTGGCAAACGAGTAATTCCCGTCCACCACGCCGGAGGCTGCCTGCGATGTTGCACCAAGCCCGGAAGAAGAAAAATGGCTGTAGGCACTGGAGAAGGCGGCCCCCATGCTCTTCACGATCCCCCACGACAAAGGCGGTATCATCACGGCAATATAGCCCGCAGTGGTCGCAATATCCGAGTTTTTGAGCTGAACCTGCGACAACTCAGAGAGAACAACCGGCACGCCATTTTGCTTCGCATAGTAGGCCATTGCGCTGTTCAGGATGGCGAACAGTAATGGCCACGTCTGCAGCCAGATAAGCGCAAACACATACCCCTTTAGCACCTGCAGCGTCATCATGTTAAACATGGCGGCCATCACCATGATCGGGAACATCCCAATCATTAACCCCATAATGACGGTCTGCGTCAGAGGAAGTGCGCGAAGCGCCTGGTGCCCCATTGTGGCCTGTGCCAGCCGCTGCTTTTCAAGGGATGATGTGTTAGCGATATTGACCAGACTGGCGGTGTCCCCGCTGCGGGCCGCATAACTCTGGATCCCGCTGCGCAGGGCGTTCATCGTGACGTTCTGGCGGATAATCTGCCCGGCGCTCTGTCCCGAGCTGTAGAAGTAATTGTAGCTGTCGCCAATCATCTGGCTGAAAAGCAGATCGGGATTAGGTTTGCCGCCAAACAGCTGACGAACATAGTAGTTCCAGGTTTTACCGCCTGTCTGGGTATCCAGCGCAAGCCGTTGTTTCAGCTCCGTTGCCGCTACCTGACAGCTGATAAATGTGGTGCCAAGATAGTTTTTATCCAAAAAATTATAGCTGTTATTGGGAACCTGACGCAGTGGGCTCGGTTGAGAAAATATCAGCGTATATGGGTCAGCAGACTCCATTAACTCTTCAAACGAATACTTATGATTAAGGAAAATATCGCCCATCACACAGTTTTGTACGTAATCGGAGAACAGCGTCGTAATTTCAGGATTTTGTGATAAAAAATCCGTACTTTTTGCGACCAGATTACTGCCAAATAACATCCCCGTTTTACTGTACGTGACACTGTCCGGCAGCGCGAAGACCATCTCATAACTCTGGATAAGTGCATTTCCCACCCGCGTTGTCAGCGACGCCGGAATGGCCAGACCAATAGGTACATTATCGACTTCATAGACCTGCGCAACGTTACTGTAATCGATGATCTGCACAGGGGTGCGAATGACAACCAGCATAGAGACCAGGGTGAGGGAAAAGACCCAGCCAATCAGGTCCATGACGTTGTGTTTTTTTACCCAGTTCCCCGCCACAATGAGTACCGAGATGGCGATACACATCTTTTCTATGGTCGCCCATGTGCCGGTCCCCATAAACGCTGCAATCGCGTTCAGGTTGCCCCGTAACCAGTCACCGCCAGCAATGGCATATACCTCAAGCATTACTGATTCCCCCCAAAATGATAGTTATTCTGGTAGCGGGTCATCATGCGGGCAGAGACCTGCTGGCGCATGTAACTCATTTGTCTGTCCACCACGAGCAAGGCGTCCTGCTGGACCTGAACACGGGACTGGAAAGCGGCAATCTGGACACTCGCCTGGTTGAGGTTTTCCATGATCATATCCATTGTCGACTGGGGATAATTACCGGTTGAGATCATCGCCCGGGCCTGCTGGATAAGTTCCTGAATGTACTGCAGCAGGATGTCGTAGCCGATATAGTCCGTCAGCTGGTAAATAAGTGAGTTAGACACCCCGAGCATCTGCGGATCGACCAGGTATTTGAACACCGGGATGGTGGTGCTGGAGATAAACCCTTTCTCCTGCTCCGTCAATGCGACGTCCTCTACGGCCTTGTTCTGGATACTGCTCAGCAGAGCTGATATCTGATTTTTCAACGCCTTCTTGTCAGAAATCGTCACGCTGGCATCGGCCACCACCTTCAGGCACTTATCCGAATCATTGCAGTGGTAGATTTTCGCCGTGCCGCCCTCCATCATGGCTTTAATCAGATCCTGGTCGGTGGTGCGTGCCGGCAGCGGGGTAATTTCACTGTTCTCACCAAAAATCAGCGTCCCGGTCAGGGTCATGACGAATTCCTTCAGCTCCTTGTTGTCATCAAAGAGCCGGTTTTTGGACAGGGCATTCCACATAATGTTGATATTCTTCATCACACGCTCCTTGTCCTTATCGCTGGCTTTATCCTGCACTTTGTCCATCTGCCCCCCCACCGAACAGCCCTGACGGGAAGCCGCCCAGTCCGAAAAAATGTTGCTCTCGCCGGCAATGTCCTGGCAGACCTTTTGCTGCGCCACCTGGGTCCGTGGAAACAGACCGCCCACAATGCCCTGTGCGGCCTGGCAGGAGCTGAGGTTCATGCTGTTAATGTCGCTCGCCATCTTCTGAAGGAAATCCTTCGCGGTTTTGATCTCCGGAACCGTGGTCTGCAGGGCAAGGTCAAAGAAGTAGCCCGCGGCGTTGGACATAATTTGTTTGGCAAAGCGCTGCAGCTGCTCGCTGTTGATAAAGGAGAACGACCCCAGGTACGCATCGATGCCGCCGCAGCCGGCGTTAATATCCGGCAGGGTCATGCTGACCAGCTGGATCGTTTTCACCTGCGTTCTGGCATACAGCGAACCGCCGGAGGCGTAGCCCGCAGCCTGTCCCTGCCAGACCTGCGGCTGGCTGGTATTGGACGCAAACCCCAGCTTATTGAAGAAGTTATTCATGTCACCGTTAACATCTGCAGCCGCCGTCAATGACACCCCTAGCAACATCCCACAAAGCACCGATAATGGTTTACGGATGAACATCAGGCTCTCCTTCTTTCATTTTATTTTTCCGTCGAAGGTTGCGGTTTAAATATCTCTGGAAGCTTTTTTCAAAGGCATATTCAAACCAAAAAGCTAGTTCGGCAATGAGTACCCCCAGTAAAGCCGTTGCCAGACAACCAATGGAAAGCGAGAAAAGAATAAAGGGAACGAAATACATCAGGACATTCCACTGATTGATGATGTTATTTGCCGACTCCAGTTTTTCCGGCGGGGTTAACAGGTCAGTGAACACATTGAAAAAAGCATGGCTTCCCCACCACAGAAATAATCCGGCAAAACCAAACATAAAAGCGAGACAATAATAAACATCGAATCTCTTTTGCCGGGATAACTTCAGGCGTTTATTTCTTTCCAGTACGGGTATCGAAGAATATATTTTGTTGAGATTATCCATTATTCGGGTTCTCCATCATCTGAAATACCGTATCCACTCTGGCCATAAAGCCCTGCGCATCCGTGGCGCCCTGCAGGATCGGGTACGCAGCCAGCGTGTTTACGTTCACCAGAAACGTGGTCGGTGTAGCCACCGGGATATTGGGGAAAAAGGTCTGCATCACGTCAGGAGGCGCCGGCAGAGACTCCGGAAACGCGTCATCACCCTGCCCGTCAATGGTGTAAGAGAACACGGAGAAGCCATACTGTCCGGCCAGCTGCTTCAGCACCGGGTCAAATTTATGACAGTAGGGACAGTGTCCCTGCATGAACAGCACCACTTTCCAGTCGCGCAGGTCCACCTGCTTTCCGTTGCTGAGTCGTAACCAGCGTGGCTGAGATGCCCCGCTCACCGCCTGGGGAGTGTCGCTCTGCGGGGAAGCCGTTTCAGTACCGGAGATTCCCCGCGGATCCCAGAGCGACTTCACCTCATCGAGCGTTCCCGCCTGTGCCATCCCGGCCAGAGCAAGGGAAAGAGCCAGTGCCGCCAGCGGCGTCTTAGCGATGTTCTTCAGGCTGCTTTTCACAGGCTTTCTCCTCTTTTTCGGCTTCAGCAATGAGGGCGTTAAGAATGCGGTATCCCCCGAACACCACCATTCCTAATCCCAGAATTTCAGCGGCCTGCACGGCCATTTCAGGCTGTTTTCTGACAAGCCTGGCTATCAGGTGGAAAAACACGCCCACGGCCAGCACCCACATCCCGGTGATATCTAAATCCGGAAAACGAATCTTTCGCATATATCCTCATCTAATTTCTTAGTTCATATTCATAATATGGTTTTCGTCTGCATGTGAATTTATTAATAAAAGCCCATGAGACATTCACAAAAATAACTTTCACTGAAGCCTCAACACTATCGACAACCACGCAAGCAATGGCATTCCAGCCATAATACAAACTCTGAATATCACCTTACTGGCCTGTCGGGTATAAATGGCCCGATGAATAAACATGGTCTGTACAGGCGCGCAACACTGAATACTGGCAGCCATAAATGATACTACGTCCCAGGCCACACCCTGCTTTGCCACATAACCGATGAAAACACTTTGTATGATTATGACAACGAATGTGCACCTGATATACTCTGAAACGTTAATATTACGAGCAAATATATATCCAGTTAACGTGACAAACAGAATAGACAGAAACGCAGCAATATATGCCTCTGTGACATAATGCATAAGCACCTCAAAAGTTTGGTTTAAAGCCGCTGGAGACATAGAGGAACTGTTTCGTCAGTCATTCTGACATCCATCACAATGACAGACGCGATAACATGGCTGTTCCGGATAACAACAATTTATATTAAAAAATAATTAAAAAGCGCACATGGGTTATTATCTTTCTTTTCTGATGCATTCTTATACAACTGGCTTGTCACTATAAAATAAATGAAATAGTTACACCCTCGAAATGTTTCATCAAACAAAAAATGATTTTAAAAAATACCACACAATCGCAGTCACAGCGATGGACATGCCTCCGATACAAACCTTATACCCTGCAGTCCGGACGATTTCTTCTTCATCCCGAAGATAACTTACTGAATAGACCACTGAAGGCACTATTGCCTGAACCAGGCCGGAAGACATAATAACGGTAAAATAGTCAATTGAGTAAAGGTATACAATGAACACAAATTGCGTCATCAGAGCCGCCATTGAAATGGTGAGATATTCTTTCGTGTGATCATTACGGGCAAGCCACCAACCAAAAAAAACAGGGAACATCAGACACGTTACAGGAAAAACAACAAACCAGAAAACCCGATTTCCTTCCGGAACGCCCCGGATTTCTGAGGCCAGCGCCGGAATGGTGATAAAAAGCAGAGCAATACATCCTGACCGAAAATAAATCATCCCTTTATCCTCAAAAGTTTGGTTTAAAGTCGCTGGAGACATAGAGGAACTGTTTCGCCAGGTCGTCCTGGCTGATAAAGCCGTAACTGAGAGGCTTCACCTGGCCACTTTTCGGGTTAACCAGCATCATCGCGGGGAAGAACTTCACGCCAAGCTGCTCTGCCTGGCCCTGGTCCGTCCGGCTGTCGGGCAGCATGGGGTTAATCACTCCGTCAACCGACACCGGTATCACGCTCAGGCCATAGGTTTCGCGGAAGTTTTTAATCACCTGGACCAGCTGGCCATCGATCGCTTCCCGACCCCGGTAGAAGAACATCACACCGTAGTGCTGTGCGAGGGTGGAGATAGCCTGACGCTGTTCGGCATAATCAGCGGCGAGCTGGTTTTTTACCGTGCCGTTGTAGTGGCTGTACTGCAGGTTGTAATCGAGTTCGGGGTTTTCCAGCATCGCTTTCTTCGCACTCATCGAGAACAAACTTGCCTGCTGCGTCCAGTAGTTCTGCAGCCGGAAGTACTTCACGAAGTTTTCAGACGATGGATACAGAATGGCTTCGTACAGCGACCGTTTGGTGGCCGCCTGGAGTGTGGCGAGTTTCTCCAGAATATCCATTTGCGGCGGTGGTGCCGCTGGTGCGGCTGGCTTTTCCTCATCACGGGGCTTCAGTTTCTCGTTGTACCACTGCCAGCCCGCGTCTTTGGCGAAAGCCGGCATCAGGGCGCAGCAAAGGCACCCCGCCAGCATGGCGGCATGTATTGTTCGCATGGCAAATACCCTTTTATGAATTATTGCGACTGGCGTGACAGATGCTGATAGACACTGTATTTATCGAGCTGGCGCTGTATCTTTCCTGCATCATCACGGGCTTCAAAGCGATAACCGCTGCAGTACAGGGACAGATGATTTATCTGAAGGTCCATCCGCTCCCCGTCCCTGACCACCCACGCGGCCTGTGAAACAGTGTCGCACTGGATCCCCCAGGCCCGGTTGGTGGTCATAAATGCGTTAACCTGTCTGTCCCGCCACAGGCTGTACGACATAATGCTGACCAGGAAAAAGACAAATACCCCGACAAACACCATGACCAGCCCGTAGGCTTTTTTCTCTTCCATGAACACTCCTGTCTGTTTTGCTGATTAAAGCGGTGACGTCCGTCTTTATGGCAGTAATCGTCTTGCTATAATCGTGAGAACAAAAATAAACAATAAAGATCTAACAACCACGAACCCATCATGGCTCGTTAATAACATTGCCATGTTTATTATCAACAGGACAGGAATAAGGATCACCACTGCAATCCTGCACCATCCTTTAAACTTATTACACATGCACACCGTCTTCATTCTTCCTCCGTCTTTTTCCGTAACACCGCGGCAAGCGAAGTAAAAAAGAGATAACTCACGAACCAGAAAAAACCCACCAGAACAATAAAGACCACACTTTCGACATAATCACTCCCCGACGCCCCTTTGACGGCATCCCAGGAGAAATAAATCACCGGAGAAATAATGATTATTGTCAGCACCAGTCTCAGCATAAAATCAACAACAGGATGTTTATAAAAATTCATTTTCATGATTATCGGTCTCACTATTCGTCCTTTCGGCCATCGCTGCAGAATCTGTCGGGACAGAGTTAATTTATTTTGTTGTGGGCTGCGTGAGAAGTTCTTTAATACGCGCTTTTGTTTTTTCGGTCAGTTCGCTGTTATCCGGGATTTTCTGGTTATTGATTAAATCCTCCATGAAGTTTGTGAAATCCAGCTCGTTAAAATCAATCCCCTGGAGTTCCGCGACGGTAATCCCCCGACAGTCAGGACTGCTGGCACCGCCAAAACCGATATGAAGCTGGCCGTTTCTGCCCTGCTGCTGAACGATCTGCGCCAGTTTTGAGTCGAACTGGCAATAGCTCCTTTTTTTCTCCAGGCAAATACCCAGAACCTTTTTAGAGCAGAACTCCCCGATACTGACCGTCAGCTTGTCTTTTTTTGCTTTGGCCAGCGCCTTTTCCTCGCTGCTGCAGCGTGCCAGCCCCACATCCTGGCCCCAGCCGCCGTCTTTGCAGCAGTTACTGAAGCCTGCCGCGAATTTTTTGCAGTATTTCGCTTTTCCGGTGAAGGCCCGGACATCCACCCCGTTCAGTGCCGCGACGTCCTTCCCCGCGGCCGCCAGCGCTGCCAGCTCAGACACCGCCTGCCCAAAGTCGTTACTCTTCCCGGACGTGGCTTTGTCACACTCCCCATCGAGGCAGAACACATCCCCGCCACAAACCATCTGTTTCCCGCTCGTCCTGGTTTCACAGGAATATGTCGCATACTCATGCAGGCAGGTTCCGTCTTCGCCGGAGAAGGCACACTGGCGGGATGACAGGGTGCAGGCCGTATTTTTCATCAGGCTTTCACAGGAGCCATAGTCCGCCGGCTGCGTGAGCCAGGTGTCCTTATATTTCCAGCAGGCTTCCGTGAACGAGTAATCCCTGCCTCCGAGGGTGATGGTTCGCGTTCCTCCCGGGCTGATACATTCCTCGCCTGTTTTTGTCCCTTCATCCTTACTGAACGGACAGCTTTCCACCCAGACGACTTCAGGCGCGTAGACAGTTTCGGTTTCTTCCATCACCAGGGTGACCGTGACCTGTACGGGTTTCTGGCTACCTTCCGGTGGGGTCTGCGACGTTTTGCTTACTGAAAAGTTCTGCCCTGCCGTCACCGCATTGTCCACGCCAAACGACTGATGAATCTTCCCCTGCCCGTCATAGGTATACTTCGTACAATGCGTGTTCTGGCCGCCTGAACATATCGATTCTGATCGTGGCCAGCTGATCACATCAATGGGTAACGTTCGTTCAAAGAGGGTCAGGCTTTCACTGACGGCACTCTTGCAGCTATCCCGCACCTTCCCTTCGGCGTCGCATGCTTCAATCCAGGGGATCGCCAGAGGCTCACCATCCACCGAGACATTCAGCAGACGCCCATCTGTCGGGATCGTCAGGTTGCCACTCCATTGCCGGGTACTCCGGGTATAATTCAGCGTCACCACCTGCTGATAAGTCCGGTTAACTTTCTGCGTGGTGGCGTTATCCTTCAGGGTCGCTTCCCGTGTGCAAAAATTTTCCACCTGCAGGTCGCGCTCGCAGGTATGGTTTGTGAACTCGCTGCGGTTCACAACCTGGGCGGTACAGGCCTGTCCGGTATCGCCGACAATGCTGTCGGCACGGGATTCGGTATCCTTTGCGGCCTGAATAAACGGCGCATCCTGAGATATCTGATCCGGAGGCCGGTTCGTGAACGACTCCGTAATCGTTTTGCCGGTATCCCCCTGGCTGAACTCCAGGGCTGAATCGCTTTTCAGGGAGCTGTCTCCGCTGGCAGTGACGCCGCCGTAGTATTTTGTCTGATCCGGGTTGTCGGTATACCCCGGCAGGTTTTGCTCACCACTGAAATTTTTCAGTGAGTTCAGACCATTGCCCTGCACCTGTTTCGCAAAATCCGAGCCGGCTTTATAGTCGCTTCCGCTGCCGGCGCAGGCGGGGGATGCCAGCCAGATGAAGGCGCTCAGGACAACGAAATGCACGGTCAGCACGGAAATAACCGTCTTCATTTCAACCCTCCCGCATCCCTCACCATTTCCGGTAACGCCATGAAGTACGGTGTATCTTTCATGGCTGGCTCCCGGCGGCATTCGAGGGCGCATCAAGCATCTGCCGGGCCACCTGTGCGCAGTCACCGGTTTGTGCCACTTTCTCCAGCGCCTGTTTGACGTGAATATTACCGCGTACCACGTCATACCCGGCCTGACACCGTACCACCAGAGACGGCACACTCCGGATGCCGTACTGCGTGTACAGTGTCGGGTCGATCTGCACCCCGTCGGTGACGCCGTCTTTCACCAGCTGCAGCACCGCGTCGGTGGTGGTCCTCATGTCGTTATTGACGAGCCCGCGCAGTGTCGCCGGAATGCCATACTGCCGGGTTTCGTGCAGCATCCGCTTCAGCCCCTCTTCAGGTATCGAGAAGGAGACAAAGTACAGCGCCCCTTCTGCCGGTTTTTCCTGATTCGCCGCTTTCTGCTGGCTGACCAGATTATCGATAAACTGGCGGTCAGATTTGGGCAGAGGATTGCGGCTGATTTGCGCCTCAAGCTCTTGTTGCAGCTGTTTATCCGGATGCTGGCGCAGTTGTTCGCTGAGGTTCTCCTGCTGTTTCAGCCACTGCTGGTCCCCGGGCGTATTCATATTGTCAGCGGCTGACGCCGTCGTGCAGAGCAGACTCAGCCCCCAGGCCAGCCCGGTGATTCCTTTATTCATAATTGCCTCTATTACCGATTATAATGACTGATATTTATGTTATCCGGGATAATGACCTGTCCATGCCAAAAGGATACACAGAGTAAAGACAACCAGACCGATGAAAGAAAATATCAGCACTTCATTTTCGAGAGCCAGAGATGTTATAAAAAACAAGGCAAAACCACTAAAGTAAACAGCCAGGGGGGAATAGCCTGAAAATATAACAACCTGAGCTATAAACAAAGCAAAGAAAGCAGCAAGACAGAGATATAACGCTGTATTTTTCCAGGCTGAACACGATGTGAGCCTGATAATATCCCCCTCTGTTTCATACCGGGTAATCAGTTTTAAAAAATCCCGGATATCCTTTAGTGCATCGATCATCAGCTGAATATCTGCTGCACCTTTTGTGTATCGCCCTTCCTCTCTGACCACACTGAATTTATCATCCCGCAACAGGCTGATAAAAAAATCGACCTGTCCTGGTGTAGGGTAATGGTTGTGGTTCAACATCCACTGTATGTCCGAGAGATGACGTTGCATGATTCTTGTTTTACTCAGTCGGATAAAGGGTTCTTCCGAGAGGCGAAGAAAAATGCCATTTAACCTCTCACGAACATAAGCGAATTCATTTACAGGGTCACAATCATACATGTTTGATATTTTCATCATCATTCAATCACATATAGATGATGGCATATAAAGGGATATAGCTGTACAGCGACCAGAACAGCCCCACAGGATCTTTGATCCATACGTTAACCACGACGCCAACACCAAGAAACAACGCCATACTGACAGAGCACACCAGAATCGGCCCCCCGACATAAAGCGCCAGCCAAAATACCAGGAATGCAGGGATAATCAGCAGAATGGACACTATAGTCGATGCACGCGAGGCCTCCCATCCCCGGTAAATCCAGCACGCTTTGAGCACACCGCAGACCTGCCCGAGCAAAGCATTCAGCCGACGAAGTTCATGTGCCGTCGCTGATGACTGCCCATGAATCTCGACCTCTCGCATTCTTGCAAGCCACAATATGGCATTCAGACGGTTGATCCCCCCCGGTCGGGGAATGATGCCATAACGCAGCCTGGCAGAGATTTTATCACATGCCTGAGAGGCGTCGGTTATACCCGGTATTGATGCCAGAGGGGGAGACTTCAGGGTCAAACCGACTGTATGTATCGACGTTTTCACAAACGCATAGTCCTTCAACATGTTGCCTCCCGTCGTACTTATTCCGCGTATCGGCTGATTTTATCTCTGAGGGTTTCGCCAATGAATTGCCAGTCTCTGTATTGCTCAGCCGTAAGTACCATTTCTTCCATGCTGAAAGTGACCCGTGATGTACATGGAGAAGTCTTCTGAGACTGAGCCGGTTGTGAGTCGTGTTCTTTATTGTTTCTTTCCATCATTTATCCTTTTCTTGTCAGACTTCTATAATTGCCAAAAACGCCAGACCGACGTCTGTAAATAGAAAAAGAGCAAGTTATTTTACAAAGCATACTTTCATGATAACGCCAAAAACCAGTTATTGAGGCGGTAAGTATTCGCAAAGAGCAGCAACAGTAAAAATGGTCACCCCCGAGAGAGAAAACACCACACCACCAACCCCAGACTCTTCTAATGCATATATTGAAACAGAAAATAAAATTATCGCAATATAATAAACACCATGCACAACACCATTATTACCTGAGGCGAGATAAAGGACAGAACAAAAAGACAGTACTACACTGAGGAAGAGCACGGACAGCGTTTTAATATCCCGCCATCTCCACAGTAACCGGGGTGGTTCTTGTACTCTCTCAGGATATCCTGTTAACACAGCAAGAAAGTATCTGACATCCCTGAGTCTGGCCATTTGCCTGTCCACCTCAGTGGTGCAGACAATGCTTTGCCGTTGCTGCCTGACACTTCGGAGGAACAAAAGAAGGCTTCCCTCAAAACAGTCGACTTCCAGGGCACATGGCAGACGTCCTTTAATCAGAGACGCCTGAATGTCAGAAAGCAACCCTTTGATATCGACGGGCAGAACAACCTGTCCATATGCCATCTGCGTTAACGCTTCACTGAGGTCATTAAAAACGGCCTTTATGTATTCAATATCCTTCTTTGTACTGATACCAGTCATGTAGACTCTCCGCATCAAAAATATCAATTCAGCATCACCAGAGGAATGAAACTGTACAACGACCAGTAAATGGCTACGCAGTCTTTGGCCCGGACAGCCACGCCAGTTAAACAGACAAGATATCCCCCCAGGATGACCGAGCTTATCCGTAAGTCGCAACCGACACCTACCGCAAGGGAGAAAATAAGGTACGCTGGCAGAATAAATAATCCGGCCAGCGAATATGCAGCACGGCTTGCTTCCCACTGGCGGTACCGCCAGGTTTCCTCTGTTTTCTCCAGTCTCCGTCTGAAGGCTTTCAGTCCTGTAATCCACAGGCTGAGATCCCTGACTTCTCTTAACGATTTACCGTAAATCCGCACCTGTCGATATCGTTCTGCCCGCAGGAGACAGACCGCATACTCAGCCAGTCGCGAAGAGGGGCATTTTCTGTTTAATAGTGTCATTCGCATGGAATCGAGCACTTCCTGTACCTCCCAGGCAGCCTCCGATCGTTGCAGGATATCATCGGCAATCATCTGACTGATATTGTGTAAGTCCTGCATCAAACAATCCAGATGCTTATGCTTCATGTTCTGCCTCCGGGTTACAAAAATACGCAGTTACGTTTACGCCACATCAGGTAGCCATAGTTCTTGCGGGAGTTGGGTGGATTTTTTCCGGCCTCCCAGCGCATCACGCTGCGTCCAAGCGGATGGCACTGGCCGCTGTCCGGATACATGTTCACCATCTGATAGCGCCAGCGTTCTTTCGGGATGATCGGGGAGGGATATTCGTAACAGACCGCCTTGTCCTTCCCGATACTCTCCATAATTTGTCCCTGCCGGTGAAGCTTGAAGGCCATACGTTCACTGACCAGTACCGATGACTGCAGCGGACTGGATTCATTACTGACCTGGCCGTTAAACGGGTAAAGTGAGCCGTGGCTGCCACCACACCAGAAAAGCACATCCAGCGGCATATGGAATGCACTGGCCAGCGCATCCGCAGCGCAGGCGCCCTGCGCGATGGGGTTGGCAAACAGGATGGCTTCCGGATTCAGGATGGTGGTGAGGCTGCTGTCCACCCAGGTCGGGTCAATCTCGGACAGATAGGCAATATCCATGTCTCCGCCTTCCAGACAGCCTGCCGAAGTGATGATGTTCAGCCAGTATGTCAGCGGGTACTTGTACCAGTGAACGTGATAGAAGGCGCCGTTCACCTGCTTATCGTCCTTTCTCGCGGTTCCCATGCCGGTCTTGCCGAGATTAATACTGAAGCCCCCCAGATTGACCATGCAGCCTGGCGAACGGCTGACATCCGTCATGGCCATCGGCTCCCAGTACCCGATGGCCAGACCGGGGCGAACAAATAGCGGCGGCGGCGCCGGACACAGCTGCAGGGGATTGCCGGGATTGCTGGTATCAGGCAGGTCGCCTTTACCAACCTGCACGCTGCCGAGCGACAGAGGAAAGATGCAGCGCCAGCACACATCGGTGATCGGGTTAACAAACCGGCCCTCACAGGAGGGGTCAGCAGCCGCACTGAGGCTGTACCCCCATAACATCAGGGCACTCAGGAAAAGCGTCAGGGTTTTCACAGAAACATCCTTATTTTACAGGGAAGGTCTCAATATTCAGCCGTTCACCGGAGGGCGCCGGCGTGATCCGCGCCGGGACCGCCGTCAGGCCAAATCGCTTGCTCAGTACGCCGTTCTGGTCGAAATAGATCCGGCTGTCCAGCGCGGCGGAGGTGTCCGGGATACTGCCACGCACCAGGATAATTTTGCTCATCAGGGTTTCCGGCACCTGACGCTTCATCCAGGCCAGCTGGTCGGCATCGTCACCATTGATGAAGTACAGGGTCTGGACAAACGGTACGGTTTTAAGCGGGTTTACCACTTCTCCCTTGCGGGCAAACACCCGCCCCTCATTGTCCTTCAGATCTTCGGTCAGGCGGATGCTGGGATCAAACCAGCGCTGCTCGTATTTCTCCGCACGCTTAATGCCCTCCACCGGTGCCGGACGCTGACTGTTCTCGATAACCCGCTGCTTAAACGCATCCATCGTCTGGTCCCACTGGCCAGAGGATTGCAGCGACTGCAGACGCTGCGTGATGAGCTGCAGCATGTCCTGCTCCCGGACGGGCCATAAATCCCCCCAGGTACCGAGATCAGCCGCCTGAGTCAGCGGCGATAACAGGCAGGCGGCGAGCAGACAGTCTTTCAGTCGTATCATCACTGTTCTCCTTTCATCCGGCGGGCAATGTCGTGCTGGATGTTGCGGGTCACATCGGGCGCGCCCTGAACCACGGCAGGTGAAACCAGAATGACCACATGATGCTGCTGCTGATACTCCGCCAGACTCTTCTCCAGCGCGTCGTTAAACCGGTCAGAGAGCGCTTTTGACTGCGCTTCTGTCAGCTGCTTCTGACTGACACTGTCCATAAAGCTGTCGAGCGTCTTCTTCATATCAAAAGCCACCACCCGCGGCCTGGAGTACTCCAGAACCACGCGTGAGAGAAACGCGCTGGTTGCCAGGGCGAAAAGCACGAGAGCAACGATGACAGATATCCGGCGAAAGGTATGAGAGGTCGTACTGACCGGTTGTTCGCTGTGGTTTTTCTTCACTGTTTATCCTCCATGTCATTCACCGGTATTCGGGATTCAAGCTCAGCCATTTCGGCTTTAAAGTTGCGGCACGCCAGTCCGTACACCGCATCGTGGATATCGACCCCCTCCTGCCGGCGCGCTTTCATGTACTCAAAATCCGGGCCTTTTGAGGAGTACATCGCCCGGCTGAGCGGGTCGACGAACAGGCGGTGCCAGGAGCAGTTCGCTTCCACCTGCAGCATAAAGGAGGAGAACCACTGCTCTTTTGCCGAGCCGAAGCCGTTAATCATGTCTTTCTCCAGCTTGCTGAACTGGTCGGGGTACAGCTGGTTATATTTGGCAAACTCCTTCGCTGACTGTTTCAGAATGGCCTTGTACGACGAGTTTCCCCACGCTGCACGTGCGGCGCTCGATGCGGTCGGGGAGTCGAAATCCACGATATTCTGGGTGATGGTGATATAGGCCCCGGTGTGCCGGCGCGCCGTCCGGTAGCCCTTCTCGATAAAGGTCCCGACCTTCTCGTTTTTGAAGTCCAGCAGTCGCCAGCCTTCATCGATAACGTTAAGTTTTTTCAGGCTGCGCGGGGACTGGTACATCCGGTTTTCGATATAGATGATGAGCGAGAACATCACCGCGACCAGCAGGGACTGGCGCGACTCCAGCCCGCCCAGCTCAAGGACCACCATCCGGGCATCGTCGTGCAGGGACGGCTCATCAGAGTTGAAGTACTCCCCGTACAGCCCGTTCACCGTGTACTGGTCGAGCAGGATAATCATGTCATCAAGACGGCTGCGCACCCCCGGTGAGTCGGCGTATTCCTCACTGTCTTTCTCGCTCTGGAGAAAGGCCACCACATCATCGATACGCGCCTTGTTGCGCTTACTCAGCCAGGCCGCCCGGACCGCCTGCAGGAGAAGACCTTCGTGCACTTCATCCAGGTTGCCGTTGGGACTGGCCATCACCGACATCTGGTCGCGGATACGCTCGGCGGACAGGTCAAAGTTAGCGTCGTCGAGAATATTGGCAAACGGATTAAACTTCAGCGAGTCGCCGTCGAGATACACGCCGCCCATGTTTTCACACAGGGACTTGTAGCCGTCGCCCATGTCGAACACCCAGGCAAACCCGCCGGAGTCGAGCACGCTACGAATAAGGGGCTGAATCAGCCCGGTTTTGCCCGCCCCGGAGGTGCCGCAGACCGCCATGTTGAAATTGGTATTGTTCATTCCCTCGTAGAACAGGTCGATGAACGCCAGCTGGTTACGGTAGGTGGGGGCCAGGAGTCCTGCCGGCGCCAGCGGGCTGTCAGCCACGATCGGCAGAAGGTTGGCCACCTGGAACGTCTCCGCCCGCTTCACCACACCTGCCGCCTGCAGCTCTTTGAACAGGCCTTCGCCGCATTTGAACGGCATCATGGCCAGAAAGTTACGCAGGTGATGATAGCGGGCCGGGATAAGCTGGAAGCCACCCTTACGGTAACTGTTGAGCACCTGCTGCTCGGTAGCGAGAGAGGCCTCTGCGTTATCGGCGGTATACGTGGTGATGTTAAAGAAGTAGGACACCAGAGAGGTCTGGTTGGTCGCCAGTCGCTGGCGGATATCGCCCCACTCCTGCATTTCCTTTATCACGTTCGGAAAGTACTTCGCGTAGGAGGTTTTGCTTTTCTTCTCCACGTCCATGAATTTCAGGTTGGCTTCGTTCTGGGTCTTCACCTGGTCCTCCACCATCAGCGTCAGCGTGATGACAAAGGGGCAGGAGATGGAGAGCTCCGGGTTCAGCAGGTTGGCGTAGTTGTCCGCAGTGGACCAGAGCATGGCGATTTCCGGATCACACTCCAGGTGGTAGTTCGTCACCCGGGTCACGCTCTCTTTCCCGTCGCGCCCCAGGCGGCCGATTTTCAGATGACCGGCAGTGACCTGCATGTCAAAGCTGTCATCCACGCACTGGTAGTTCAGGTCCTGATACGGGTCCAGCTTGTACGGCACCCGGTACATCTCATGTGGATCCGGGTTAATCAGCTCGCGCATCAGTTCGACCATCCCGGCCGCATCGAGGATACGCGTCGGGATGTAAGCCCCACCGAGCGATGCCCGTAACACTTTAATCTGATTCTCCAGCTCCACAATTTGCGTGGTGGAGTTCTTCTTCCGGGGCACGCAGCAGGAGATGTACACGCGGTAGTTACGCAGCGTCAGGGGTAAATCCAGTTCAGGAGGCAGGGGGAAATTCGTCTCTGCTGCCCGGAGATAGTAAGCGCGGGTGATGGCATTAAACTTTTTAGCCTGTTTACCACTCCAGCGGAATTCACGCAGACCGTAGTCGATGTCATTGCCGACCAGTTTGCTGGAGACCAGATGAAAACTGACCGGGACGCCCCGGGGCAGTTTGCTGCGCAGTAAATGCTCCAGTGTGGCGACGATACTTTTATCTGCGCCGGGTAAAGGACGCGCCTCAAACATAAAACCGACGGTTTTGTTATTAATAAACAGGCCGGTCGCGGAATCATAATCCTTGTAGGGCAGAATACGGCTGAACTGGGGGAAATTCATGCTGCCCAGCGTGTCATTGGCTTTCGCGGATTCGTCTGGCAGCTTCAGTGCTGACACCAGTGAATTCACAGCCTGGGTGACGGCATCGATGATGTTATTACTCATGCGGGCGTTCCTTTAAGAGCATTTCAAAATAACAAGGGTAATAAATGGCAAGAAGAATATTCACAGCCGCACTAGAAACTCCTTCTTATAATGCAAAGTACAGGAATAAAAAACAATAAACACACGGCGGAAATAATCTGACCTTGAAAAATAGCATCCCACAACACCGCCCCTTGCCACAAACAAATAAGCAGAGTGATAAATAATAAAACCGCATGAAAGAAAACAATCAGGAACAGAATGTTCGCTGAGAACCACCCATCGCTAACTTCCACCTCCAGGCAGAAAAAATAAAAGACACACAAACTACAGATAATATAGACACCTTCATGTCGAATACCCTGAAAGAAATCAGGAGAAAAATCGCCTGCCAGTCCATTGTACGTCAGCCTGGCGCCCAGATAGATGAGCCAGTAGACTGGAGGGATAAACAAAAATCCATACTTTCTAAAAAACAGCATCATATCCACCCCCTGATTATTTGCTCATATCGTTCACTGCGTTAAGTTGTTTTTCACGTACTGCTTTAACCTCTTCTTTATCCTTGCATTCTGATGCCATCTTTTTTGCGTCACCAAAAGTTAATGTCGCTGACGAAGTGACAGTATTAGTTTGAAGAGCCATCCGAAAAGCCTCAGCAGCACAAGGTGCGTCATGAAAAATACTTTGCAGTTGTTCTGGAGTGGCGGGCTGCATATCGCGAAAATCTTCATACTGCACAAAAAAACATCCAGCTGGCACAAGAAAAAGAAAAACCAAAAAAATACCATATCGCAGTTTAAAACGTTTCAATTCTTGCCTTTCTTTTTCATCGGCCTTTCTTATTAAATCCCGGGAGCGCTCTTCAATTTCTTGTTGTCTTTCCATTGTTCCATCCCTACCGGTCAATCCAGTTTGTTAATCAGCATTTCATTTTGAGTTAGCTTTATATAACTCCCACTGATGGATATACGAATAATACCGCCCACCAGGCACATTAATGATGATGCCATCACAGTCCAGTTTATTAACAGGGCTGGTAAAAGCGCCTGTCGGCATGTTAACCTCAAGTGTCTTGCAGTCGTCTTTCCAGTGTCTACCTGCTTCAAGTTCATCCATCGAAAATGAGTGAATGGAGATAACGAACATCCCGCAAAACCCAACCACCGCTATAAGCGCACAGTATATGAATGTATCGCCTCTGTTAACTCGAAGATTGAATTTTTCAGGGATGGCAACCATTGCCAGCGCACCGATCACACCAATAACAAAAAGAACCAGACATACACCATTAAGCCATGCAACGTTATTTCCAAGTATATAGTAAGCTCTCACGACCCGTTTCCTGTCAGGAAGTTAAAATTAAGTGCATCTCTAACGAGGCCTTTTTCTCTTATTAACACCTCTGATATTTTCTTCACCATGAATTCCGGCGATTCTTCAGGTGGAAAAGACAATGTCATGAGTTTGCTTTCAGCGGGTAGCTTTGCCGTTTTCAACAAATGTATAATCTTTTCTTTTCCATTCAAGGGAACAGGGAAAAACCGCATCACCATGAAATACATCACCAGGCCTGAAACTATGCCTGCAAACATCCCCCACGCAGAATAATCACAAAGATAAAATTCTGCCATTATTAAAACACCGCTAAAAACAATTGCAACAGAACTACGGGGTGAATAGCCACCCTGCCTCCCTTTATACTTATCCATTATCATCATGATAAGAACGATTCTGGATTCAATTTCCCCTAATCTTTCATACCATAAGGAGAGTTGTTCAGGAGACAGTCTGGCAATATCTTTATGTTTTTCTATTATTTCACTCATCATTAAACCTTATTAAAAAAAACGGAAAACGATATTGAAGAGTTTTTTTTGCAAACACGCTACCTTGCAATTCATGCGAGAGTGTTAATACTGACCATCGGTCTTACTATTCACCTGCCCCCATCCGTTCAAAGGAATAAATCAAGACATAAAACATATAAAAGATGACTGTGGCTGTAAAAAATCCCGTTATTACTGACAGCGTCAAATCAGGAGAACCGGCCCACATGTTTTTATCCATGAATACCATGAAAGAAAATAAAGCACTGAGACCTGTAAGCCCAAACAACATTAAAATACAGGCAAGCGTATCTCTTATAAAAACACCAATAATTACATAGCCGTAACCACAGATAATAATTGCCATTGCAAAAAAAAGTCGAACAAAACCATCAAAACTTAACTGGTACTCAGCCATTTACACCCTCACTCAATGTTTCCATCACGCTGTTCAAAGGCTCGCGGGTTTTAATTTCAATGCACTCTCCTGTATTACTTCCGTAACCTCTTCCTCCACGTGCTTCGAGTACCCGTAGCATTTTTATGCAAACATCTGTATTAGGCATGGGAGAAACATTCCAAAACCCACCGCCACTACTCGGTGTCATCAGTACCAGAAAAATAAAGGCATGCATACTTTATTGCCCCTGTTTATATATTAATGACTGAATATCCCTTCGATTAACTCCTGTAAGGTGACCGGCTTTTTCCCGCTTATCGCCTGTTCATACTCATCTGTACTGACATTTTCAATGACATCACCACACTGAAGCCGGTTTTGCGTGGGAGAAAATAAACCTTTATCAATATTCTTCTCCAGCAAGCGGCAGTCATGAGTCCAGTGATGTGCGAGCGCTTCTGGTACAGGGTCATTACTGAATGCAAACAGCAAGAGATATACTAAAAATACAGAAGCAAGCAGCCATTTGAATAATTCATCCATAACGTTACTTACCCTCTGTACTGAGTTTATTAATCTCTGCCTTATCCCTGTATCTCACATCCATATACCGTGTTACGCCATCCGGGCAAGACCAGGCATCTTTTGCTTTAGCCAGAAACCCTGCCTGCTGCGCTTCAAATGCGGAGATTCTGCAGTTTTTCAGCGTATAGATGACATCCTGTTTTCTGGTTTGAATCTGTTTATATGTTGACTCAGGCTCAAGAAAGCCAAAAACTTCTGTAATCGCGACGACAATACACATTATCAGAATGATTGTCTTACCCCACCATGACACAAACAACCTCTGTAAAAAGAAAGACATAACTACGGCAGTGCCAACAATCAACATCAACATAAAAATATATGACGAATCTTCGCGCAAAAGCAGCCATAGATATTTCATTGAGTCAGTCATTTTTCTAATCCTTTCATTATTCGTTATCGAGGTTCATTTCACACGCTACCGCCCCTCCCTTTCAACGCAGAGGGCACTCGTTATAATTCAGAAATGAAAACTTACTGCAGCGCCAGTAATGGCGCTGTGAATCAATTAAGGCGAGGTTGTCCCCACGCCGATGGTGTCACGACAAAAAGAACCGTTGCTGGCTGGTGATATACATCATCTGCATCCACATACGGCGCTATCCACAATGACGTTGTCTCCTCCCCTTTTCTTAATGGCCGGGGATAGTTACCTGGAGCCGTTACCGGAGATGTAAAAGTTGATACACTGACCTGCCGAACAGCTGGCGCTACAACCACGGGCCGATATACCGGCGCACTGACTATTCTGTTATTCGTCAGCAATCCTGACGTTACTTTATTAGTCGGTGCAGTTGTCGTTGCTCCGGGATGCATTAAATTTGGCTGTGGCGGCAACGGGTACGAATTAACTGACGTTGTTCTGAAATTACCCTCAGCCAGTTGTGGCAACCCGGCCGCAGCCGGCTTTGCGTCACTGCGTTCCTCTTTCAGCTTCGCTTTTTCATTTGCCTGCTCCATCGTCATACAGGTATCCGACGTCGTGGCATTACATTGAAATTCGGTCTCTGTGCCCGCACACCCGGTTAAGAGCAAAGCGCTGCCCAGAGGAATTAACAGCATTAATTCCTTCATATATTCACCCGTAATCTGTTTATTTTTTAAAAATCGATTTCCAGTCAGTCTTCCTGAATACTGCTTCTGCAAGATTATTAGCAGCCCTTACAAGCTCCTCATAAAGTTTGGGGTCTAAATAATTTGCAGATTGAGGTACAGGCTTAGGCTCCTTTTTCTCCTGCTTCCTGTTCATTCCGCAGTTCCCCCCTGTTCACGCTTAATCTGGCTGACATCAGATCGGGCTGGAATCAGCCTTGAAGAACCCGAACCAGACTCTCCGACGACAACACCGTTTTTCCGTATTCTCCCCCTGCGGACAGGAGTCCGACGGAAAACCACAGCCATCCCGGTAAACACCACCGCCATCAGCAGCCAGAGCCAGAGAATATTATGCGTATAGCTCTGGTCGATATATGCTGCATACCCTGCCGCATCCGTACTGACGGTGGTGCAGTCTTCCTGTAAAACCGGAGGCAGTGGTGCGTTCACCGCATCACCATTAAGTTCTTTCGGCCCCGTGCAGTCCTGAATGACATATCCCTCCTGCTGCACAGACTCTACGGTTTTCACGAGCGTCTGGCCGAACGTGTACGGTCCCGTCCGGAACACCAGAACAACCAGTAACATCATCATGGCCAGCGGATACACCACCGCACACTTAACCAGCCAGTGAGCCCAGCGCAGTGCTGACAGAACAGCAGTAATGAGAGACTTAGCCATTATTTTCCCCCTGCGGCGCTGCGCCCGGAGAGAACTCACGCGGATCAAGTTTGCCCAGCTTCTTCAGCATCTCGTCAGTATTGAATCCGTTCATACCGCCGCCTGACTGATGATGTGCATCAGCCTGCGGTGCCGGCTCCGCCTCCTGATTCTGAGCCTGCTGTTGCCCGTTCTTTTCCGCTTCCAGTTCCTCAATGGTTTTCAGCTGAAAACCATCCTGAAAGACCACGGTTACTTCATTGCCGGCACCAATCGGAATGACCGGGTGATACTGCTCGGCCCTTTTGATGTAGTACTCGCTCAGCGTCTGTGCAGCTTTAGATGCACCACCGCCGACGCCCATTTTCAGAACGTCACCGGCGCCAACAGATGCGGTTGCCCCCAGGCCAACTGCCGGCTGTGAAGCCCGTTCCATGCCCTGACCAATCCCGTCAACAAAACCGGCCCCCCATGCCCAGCCGAGGATTTTTCCGTTACGCATCACCACCTCTCCCTTAACCCCGTTTTTCCCCATAAAGGACACGTGGCCGTTAATGGGCTGATCGATGGTTTTATCACCTTTGATACAGCTGATATTGCGGGTACGGACAATGGCGCGCTCACTCGATACATCGCCCCAGGCTTCAAGCCCCACAAAACACCCTGCCAGGTCGTAGGTTTTGCTGTTTGGCATTTCCACGCGACCGGTGATACGCAGCTGCATCGGTACAGTGGATTCATTCCCGGTAACAGACGCGTTGGCATCTGCCCCCTCGATAAGCATGCTTTTTGCAAAGCTCCCCGACGGAATGTACGGCAATGACTTCGCTTTCTTTCCTTTGTCGTAACTGAACGTTTTACGCTGTATCTGGTTTGGTACCGGCACAGACTGGTAGCTGACCTGCGGCGGCGGTGTCATACCATTCCCCGGATAGAATGCCGTCGGAGGCGGTACCGCGGCGCCGGTCTGCGGCGGATAACTGGCTGGCTGCGGCTCCCCTTCCGGACCGGGTGGCGGTGACGGAGGAGTCGGCGCAGGCTCGCCACCAGAGACAGCCGGTTTCACGCCCAGCGCCTTCAGCTGATTCTGCATGGCGTCATTATCACTGCTGAGTTTGTCGATACGTATCTGGTCAGCGGTTCGCGCCTTACTCAGTAGGTCCACTTCCCCCTGCAGGGAGTCAAAACGCTTGTTGAGATCAGCGGCAGTCGCCTGCATTTCTGTTGTCGCGTGCTGTTCCACCTTACTGTTGAAGCTGCTGTCGACCACCCCGGTCATATCCGGTGCGGGTTCGCCCTGAGCCGGGGCTTCCTCATCAGAGCTCATGTTCAGATCTGACAGATACAGCCCGCCTCCGACGGCTGCCGCGCCGCCCGCCAGAATGAGTCCCAGCCAGATATATTGCTTACGTTTGATCAGCGTGTTGAAGTTGGCCATCAGCGCTTCACTCCTTCATCTGACGTCGTGACCCAGATCTGCATGCGACCACCGGCAGTCAGCAGGCCCGCCGGGGTACTGAACATGACGGCACGTGTTCCGGGCTGCCAGAAATCGCTTTCACGCACCATACGGGGCGACAGGGAGACGTTATCCAGACTGTAACGGACGACTTTCAGGTGGTGGCCGACCCAGACCCTGTCGGCAGTGGCGCGCAGACCAGCCGGTACCTGCAGCACTTCAGAAGTGACGGGGACAGACTGATACTCATCGGGTACGCTGCCCTGGCGCACGGCGCGATTCAGCGAAACCAGTAACGATTCATAGGGGTTCGACTCTTCCCAGGCTTTTGCAGGACCGGGTGTCCCCGCCAGCTCGCTGACCAGCTGAATTGTCCGGCCTGAGCCCGCACGGGGCACGGCACGAATGGAGAAGTTCAGCCCGCGTTCGGTTTCCACAATGAAGGTGAATGGTTTTTTACTGACGGTCGCCAGAATGGCGCCGCCGCTGTCGGTCTGCTCCTGGTTTGTCAGGCCACCGTCCAGGCTGTTTATCGCCGTGATGCGATCGCCAGGTACAGTGAACAGATTCGGGTCGGTGTTACTCACGGCAATATTTGCCTGACCGCCATTGGTCAGGGGGACCACTGTCGGCGCCAGCGTACCGCTGAGGGTCGCTGACATCGCGGGGGCAACCAACAGCAGACAGCATGAAATAAATAACGGGTTAATTTTTTTCATTATTTATTTCTCCAAAACGCGCCAGCCAGCTGACACCATCGACACGACTGAACTGAATGACATAGCTTTTAATTTCACTGTAGGGTTTGGAATCCCCAATCCACGTTTTCAGCTCACCCCGGATATCCACGCGGTTCTCTGCCGGCCAGGCACGGATCGACGTCATATAAAAGGTGGCATTAACGTTATTGTCTTTAATGCGTTTCGCATCTTCAGCCAGCTGGACCTTGAGGCTGTTCTGCGAGGCGGGTAATACATACCGGAGTAGCTGCTGATGCTGGGCATCAACAGTTTCCGGCGTGACATTCAGACGCAGGGCAACAAAGGACAGGCCCAGCTGCTCAATATAAGAGGCGTCAGCCTGGTTCTGAGACACCGCAAAGGGAGCACTGAATAACATCGGTGTCACAGCGACTTTCTGTTCTGTCTGAAGACGGTAATTATTTATGCCCTGGATAATATTGGTCGCAAGACTGAGGGTCAGGAGTGTCCCCAGACTGATAAATCCCACAGCGATAACGCGGGTGGTATTTTGTCTGGCACCATGTTCCATATGTTATTTCCCCGTTGATTTATTTAATCCACTGCCGGAAACAGGAGTCCGGAACATCATGAAAGAAACCTTTAAGAAGGGAGGTTGGCAGATACCAGTAAATCAGGTCGCGTAGCCAGGAACTGCCCCGCCCTTTTTTCAGTTTCTTGATACCCCAGAAAACCAGTGCCGCTGCAGCCATACCAAAAATGAACTTGCTGGTCCAGAAACCCCAGCCGAGACAAATCACGGCCGGGATAAGTTCATCGAGATATAAGCCAAACCAGCGGGACTGGTTAGTCAGTGTTTCCGGGAAACGGTATCGCTTTAATTCGTCTCCCGTCATCACGTGCTTCCTGTCAGTAACCGGCGACCGACATACCGATGGTGATAAAGGTGGAAATAATCGCGAAGCCAAACAGGAACTTCACGTTTTTGGTCATCATGTACATGATGCCGCCGGCGACGACTTCTGCCAGAACCACCCATTTGACGACACTGGACTGCTTACCAAACGTGCCTTTAACGGTCGCATCTCCGGACTTCATCAGGTCGGTTGCCGTGGTGGTGGCCATCGCAGCATCCGGGAAGAACGCCGCCACAGCAGCAACCGGCAGCGCAACTTTAGCGACTTTCAGGGCTTTCTTTTTATTGAAAACGCGGGACATAAAAGACGGTTTGGTTTTTTCAGAGACAGCTGAGCCCTGAACACTTAATACAGCATTCATATTTATTTCCTTTAAAAAGAATGGTTGATATATAAAACAGATTTATGACTATGATGTTAAATCACTCTTCCTTTTCACCTCCTGGTATGGTTAGTTCCGAGTTATAAAAGTCCGGAAAACGTTCTAGATGATCTTTCAGTCTCAAATAAGCTTCAGCTGTTTTACTTCTTCTGCTTCTGTCTTTTGCTTTGATGAGTCGACGATTAGTTTCTTCATCTAATTTTAAAAGCACATTTTTTCCAGGCGCAGGTCGTGCGTTGCTCCTAATCGCTCTTTCCAATCGACCTCCAAAGTAAGATTACCAACCTTTAATAAATCTTACATTGGAGGATTTAAAAGTAAACAAACTAAGGAGAAATATTGAGTAAATTATTTTCACAAATCAACAGTACCAATGGTACTATTGATTTAACAAATCATTAACACCAGCTTTCAATATACCCAGTACGTTCGAAACAAACCTTCCATAACTTAATGTATAAATTGATGACAAAATAATGTAATCACGACTATCAAAGTTCAATTCTTTTTTTATTTTGCTAACTGTATTCTTTGATGTTTGTACCTCTATTCCAATAATTTTTGAAATAGAAGCATGTGAAAACCCAACCGCATATAGATTAAAGATAGCCCAGTCAGATTTTGCTGACCGCTGAATTCTTTCGATATATCCCTGCATTTTTTTCGAAAATTCATTATATTCCCTTGAAGGCTGAGGAATCTGATCACCTTCCTTGATAAAGACCCATTTACTGTAGGTCTCCTCATTAATTGTGAACGTTTCAATAAAAACAGTCCAAAGAGAATCTACCAACCAAATTTTTTTGACCAGTACAGCAGAACCTTCTGAAAATGATTTCAGTTCTGACTGCATCAGTTCCAGTTTGACTTCAAGGGAGAGATCCAGAAACCAGTTACCAGGTGCACTGGGTGTATCAAATGTTCCAGCGCACCCAGATGTTAAGAAAACTTTATCAAAGGTTGGGCTGGTGTGAATTACGTCGCCCCGGGAATCACGAATAAAGGCAGGGCAAGATGAAATATTAAGCATCTCGCGCATAGAATGAATGGAATCTGTTTGACTGCGTACAGCAATTTGACTACGATCCTTCGCACACATAGGCGCCTCCTGGAAAGGACACTATGGATAGTTGACGTCCGGGGGGACTAGCCCCGGACGTCAACGCTTCAACAAATTTTATTACAACCCTGTAAGTATTCTATATTCCCTATTCTTCCATGTCACTTTTTAAAGCTAGATCATTATTCTTTTTTTACTACTGAATTAATTACAAACCACCAGAAATACACACCGGGTCTTACTCTTCTTCCTGCTCAGGGAAAAAGTGAGAAATGACATCTTTTGCATCTTCTCGAATGTTGCTCACCATGCTACGGAACTCGAATCGTTCATCACCTGTAACATGAGGGCTTAGAGAGCCAATAGCCAAAAGTTTGGATACGGTAAACTGAGTCTTCATGACATTCTCAAGCAAAATCTTATTAAACTCAGTTTGGTTGAACCCTGAGTCTTTTCTTTCCATTTGAGCCTCATAGACTCGAAGGCCTAATTCAAGGAGCATCGAAGCAACACTTGAAAAGCTAACATCCTTTTCCTTTGCCCCTTCAGCCCTTCGCTTTTCAACTATTGCATTAATTTTTTCAGCAACTTCATCGCTGGCATAAGCTTGTACCCTGGCCATTTCGGTTCCTTTATTAAAAACAGCATCTAGCAAGATATTATAACGAGAAGATAACGCGAGTTTACCTTAATTACAACTCTAAACTTAAGTCTAGAGTCTAAGTAAGTTGCATTACGAGTCACATAACAACTTAAGTCTAGAGTTAAGTTGCTTTAAACATCTGATTATAAAAGAGTGAGTCGTAAACGAGTCGCTATAAACTTACCGACGACTTACTACTGACTCGCCGGCAACTTACATATATATTAAAAAATATAACACAAAATAATATAACTACAGTTAAGCCACTGAAGATAAAGTGAAATCAGCAAAATTTTAATTTTGCGTGGGGTGTGGTGATTTTGTGGTGAGGAGTGCATATCTGTTGAGTCTGGTTCTGGTCTGGGTTAACGTATTTGCAGGAACCGACCCGGAGGGAGTCTTTTGAGAAAACAACTGGTATTAGCTACCCTGCTTTTAATTTCCACGCCTGCCTGGGCTGCGGATTGTTTTGATATGGCAGGACGGGACTATCGAATAGATCCCGATCTGCTGCGGGCTATTTCATGGCAGGAGTCTAAATGGAAGGTGAATGCCATCGGGAAAAACCCGGGGTCTGGCTACGGTGCCGGACTGATGCAGATCGACTCGCAACACCAGGGTGAACTGTCGCAGTACGGTATTAAACCGGGACACCTTCTGACTGATGCCTGTCTGAATATTTACACCGGTGCTTATTATCTGGCACTGGCTTTTAAAAAATGGGGAGTCAGCTGGGAGGCAGTCGGCGCCTACAATGCCGGGTTCCGGCGAACGGACAGGCAGGCCATACGACGACTGGAGTACGCCAGGAAGATTGAGGCTATCTACCTGGCTATCAAGAAAAATAAAAATGCCGGCCAGTCATCTTTAACAAAAAACTGAACACCCCATTCATGAGGTCTTCAGAACAGGGAAGTGATTAATCAATTGCCCGCCATATTAAATGCCGTTCGGGATGCTGAATAATGCTGATATAATCCTTCAGTGCATCCTGCCGTGAAACCAGACGCCTGCAGATCTGGTCATATTGCGGCCCCATTTCAGCCACGTGCCAGGACAACCTGTTCATAATCATCAGCGTGGCAATAATGCCTGCTGCATCGGCGCTGACCTCACCTTCGAAATAATTTCCCGGGATGCACATCCTGTAACGCTGCTCACCTTCAGGTGCGATATATCCGGTCTGCGTGGTAATGAACTGGATGCTGTTTGGTGCAATATTCCCGCCGACACCCTGTGGAATAACCCAGTAAGACCAGGAACCGCCGTCGTATTCAGAATGCTGGCGTAACCAGCTCGCGGCCATATTATCGGCTAACGGCGTAAAAAAGAGGTCCGGGATAAAATCAAGGCGAGCTTTACCATTGGTTACGGCACAGCGCAGATATTTGTCTGTTTTAAACTGTTCGTCTGATTCACGAGTGGCGGTGTTGACTTTCATTGTGCGCATACTGATTTTCTCCTTCGCGGTTTATTAAAACGTTCGACTTCATCACTGAGCGGCGAAGGGCAATTTGCAGCCGACGGGGAGGAAATAAAGGGGCGCGCGGCGTTTATATACCCCTTTATTTCCTCCACGGCAGATGCTAAAAGCAGCCCTCCGCGAAAGATGAAGTCGGGCGATATCGAGCAGGAGTGAGAATGCGCACAACCCTGAACGTCAATCCGGTGTTTATCGGATTCACGTTCAGGCCCTGGAGTGGCGGGTATTTATCGCCACGGTGAGAGCGGCGCATCCTGATAAGGATGCAGCAAGCGAGATTTTGAATTTGCGTCAGGATGGAAGCCCGACAGGGCAGAGACAGCTTGCTGGCTCTGTTCACGACAGCCGTGTCCCGACAGGGACGACGCCCGGGTCAGTATTTATTTAATCTTTCATCAGAGATAAATAGCGGAAGAGATACACAGCAGAATAGCGGAAGCGATGTAACAGGGATGAATAAAGAATATTGATGAGATAATACCGCGCCGGAGTAATACGGGCGGCGCGTAGCGCAGCCGGTATTACTTAGCGCCACAGGCGCTGCGGCCTTTCAGCGCAGTCGGGCAGGTTATCCCCTGCCCTTCCGGTTATTTACGCGGCCTCCTGTATTCCGCGCATAAAGTCCCGCATAGCCCTGAACCGGCGCAGATCTGCCAGTCGTTTTTCAAAGTCATTGAGGTAGAAAACCGGGGTATACCTGACCCGCCGGATCTGCATCGTGAGCGTGTTGCCCGTCACCACTTCCGCTGCTATCCCCAGCAGTGACAGCTGGATGAAGGCCATATCTGCCGCCACCGGATCGATATCAATGCAGCTGCCAAACATGTGCATGGAGGGGTTAATATCTGCCTCAAGCAGGCACTCTGCATAGGCGATCAGCATCCCGGCGGCCCCACACGCCGGATCGCTGACGGTGGCAATCCCTTCCCGGCGGATAGTGTCTCTGACACCTGGCATCAGCATCCGCGCCATCAGACACTGCACTGAATACGGAGTAAAATACTGCCCGCGAAAATTATCGCCCAGCTCCAGCTCCATAAAAATCGCGCCGAGGAAATCATGAAATTTCGCCTCCAGCGCACACACCATCAGGCAGAACATTTCCTGCATGTTCGCGATGTCGGTGGCCTCGTACCGGGCGCAGATTTTCCGGCAGTGCTCCATGCTCTCCGGCGTTCTGATGCGGGCTATATCCAGCTCACTGGCGGCGAGTGACAGAAAATCACTGAACACTTCCCAGCGCCCCAGATGGCGGCCAGTATCCTTAAATACGCTGATAAAACGGCCCCGGCTGTACTGCTCGCTCATCATACGCTGAACCGTGGGCACCGTTTCCGCGATCTGCTGCCCTGCCTGAATGACAGGGCTGTTATCAGCGTTTTCTCTGGCCATATTGAACACATCGGCAAAACCAAGCTGTGACATACAATTATCTCCGCTGTTGCCGCTCCCGAAGGAGCGGCTCACCTTATCAGTTACATGCGCGTTTAAGTTCAAGCGTGCGGAGTACCTGCCCGAAGGCGGTGTTGTTCATCGCGGGGATATGAACGCCGCGCCCCTTACGAATACTGCGGGCAATATGCCGTCCGAAGGCTTTCAGCGCCGGATCAATCTCCTGGGCCGCAATATCGTCTCGCTGGATACGTGGATGACGACGGGGCTTTACAGCCGCTGTGGAAGGTGAAACAATACTTCTGTTCATAGAATTAACTCCGTCTGGTAGTTAATGGAGCCGTAAAAACCGTTACAGCGATTTTTACGGCGTGGATTAAGCAGGGTTTTCCCTGCTTTTTTCATTTCCGGAACAGGTTAAATTCCTCCTTAATGCGCGTTGTAATCTGCGCATGGCTCAGGTTGCACACATCCCGCAGCCGGAAATATCTGGCTCCGTAGCGGGCGTATATCTCTGTCACGTCACAGCAGACCATCTCCTGCAGCATGAACGTTTCCCACTCGCCGTTCTCACTTGTTGACCAGTTGAGCGGATACATCAGGCCCAGCGCCTCGTGAAAGGCATGAACGTCGATTTCTTCCGGTGCTTTCACCGCATCGTTACGGCGACTCAACCAGTACGCACGTTCTGCCTCTGCGGTGGTCTGCATTCCCAGGACTGCAGAGGATTCGGTCAGGTGTAAGTTCATACGTCTCTCCTTATGTGGATCACCGGCGGCCTCCGGACCGCCAGATGTTGGGGAAAAAAGCAGACTCATGGCATATGGCGTTCAGCGCGCATTGAGTCAGCAATGTATTTGCGTGCGTCATTCCACGCTTCCTTACCGGTATCACCAAAAAGAAGCTCAACGAGTTTCCGGGACTGCAGCCATGGTTGAGCAACGCCGAAATGCACCTGCAGAACGTCAGCGTGCCAGTCAATCACTCCCGCACCCAGGACGTTATCAGCCATACGCATCAACGTGCCCCATACCAGTTCACTTCTTTCGCTTTCTCTCAGACGCTTGTTTTTAAGCTCTACCAGATGCAGCAGGAGGCTCTTTTGCTCGCTAATCGCGTTGGCCAGAAGGTTTTCAACCCATCTTTCGGTAGATTCTTTGGTGGCGGTTTTGACGTTGACGTTCTGTGTGTTCATTCTGCTTTTCCTCTGGTCTGGTGGTTAATCCATCTCTCGGTGAGTTCCCTGGCGGCAAAGGGCAAAGGAGCAACGGCGGGGCGGAAGGAGAAGGGCGCAGACAAAAGTTTTTGCGGTCCCTGGCAAAAAGTTTTGGCGGCGTTCATTTTACCCTTCGGATGACGACACGGCGGTGCTACGACCAGCCCTTCGCCGGGGAACGGACGAGAGATGACTCACCAGGGGAAGGGATGAGAATGAACACACCCGACACGACGGAACGGCGTGGCGCCATCAGAGTGCCGGCAGGTGTATCGCCGGCACGGTGAAAGCGGCGCGGCCGGAACGGTCGCAGCAAGCGCTGCCGTTGACCTTGACCTCAGACATCAGACACTAGCCGTCAGGCCCGAAACCGCGTAGCGGGTTCGGCGGAGCTTACCGCGTCTTTTCGCGGTTAGCGGAGTGTGGCTCGACGACTGAACCGCGCCAGCGGGTCAGGAGCCGAAGGTGTCCAGTGTTGTTATGCCTTTGACGTTAAGGCCTTAAAGGGTTTAACAGCAAAGACACAGCAGGGAGAAGAAGCAGGAAGACAGCGGGCAGCAAACAGGGAAGACGCGGAGAGGAAATGCGGGCGGCGCGTCAGCGCGGCCCGGTTTTCCCGGCGCCGCAGGCGCGCGGCCTTTTTGCCCGTCTCGTAGTCAGGATGACAGGTTGAAGACAGCTACTGTGCCCTCTTCGCCTGCTCTGCCGGTATCAGTCAACAAACATCGAGACCGGGATTTGAAATCGATTTGCCAGCGCCCGCATGTGATCAAGGGTCAGACTCCGTTCACCACTGAGGATCCGGCTGACGAGCGATTTTTTGCCTATCTCGTTTTCAAAATCGGACTGTGAAAGCCCGTGTTGCTGCATAAGAACCCGCAGCAACGATACACCGTTTTTGCCTGCTTCGATGCGCGTATTAAATTCTTCAAATTCCACCGCGTTATCTTCCCAGGCATCGATGCGGGCAGTCAGCATATCAACCAGCGGGCTGTCCGGGTCATGTTCCAGAAGATATTCAACGAGTTTAAGCGCCTCTTCGTAATCTTTGCGGGACGAGCTGCCACCCAGCAGAGGGACAATACTCGCCAGGTCATTCGCAGCTTTAATGGCATCGCTAAAAATCATTCTTTGTGCTCCCGATAATATTTCGTTAAGCGATCATATTCAGCATGGGTGGTGATGTGTTTGACGAATATCTTTCCGCGCTCAAAATCAGCAAAAAACATCATTCTAAGGTTATTACCGCCGATATCGATAACCCACCATTTTTCCCGGTATTTCATGCGATCCAGACTGGTAAAGTATCGCTTTAGCTCATCCGGTTTTTTTGCGACAACCCGCTTTAGTACACGATAGGTGTCATCGATGGCCGCTGCATCATTCGGATAGTGTCTTGCCGCCTCATCAAAAGGGGCTCGTGATATAACATGCACGCCATGCCTCCAGTTTCCATTATGGAAACATTGTACTTCACTCCACGGAAGTTGACAATATGGAAACAGGCTGACAGGCCAGTTTCTTCCCCGCCAGCCATTCCGATTACCCGACGTTTACGACTTCAATGCCCAGGATCAGAGCGATGAATTCTGCTTTGTTCTGAAGCAACCAGGTGCGTGCTTCGGGTGCCTGAGCTTTGCTGATATCGATATCAAACTGATTAAGCGCTGCAGCATCGGCGTGTCTGAGTGTAATACCGCGCCACTGAAGCCCTGCATAATAGGCGTTCCCTGCCCCCTGCTGGATTTTTCCTTTCACGTGTTCCATTGACCAGACCTCAATCCACACCCAGACGGCGGAACATATCGGCGATGATATTCCGGCGGGTATATGAAGCACCTGCGGCTTTCAGATCGGCCAGCACGTTATAGGCGTAACTGGCATCCTTTCCGTGAAAAGCGATCACCTTTTCCGCTATTGGTTCAAAACTGGATGGGGAAGTTTCCCGGGAGAAAGCCTCTGATGAGTGTTGATGGCCGTATACTTTCATTTTGCGTTACCTCTGGTCTTTAAGGGATGGCAGCGATACGCCGCCATCCGTGTTTATTTCTCAGCAGTCGTTTGCCGCCAGTTCACTCATCAGTACATCCCGTGCTTCCAGCGCGCGTTCCTCTTCGGCTAGCGTCAGCAGATAGCCGCGCTTTGCCGCAGCGCCCATTAACACCGGACGGTCTTTCAACGGCAGCGCATCCAGATAATCCAGTGCACCACCCAGCAGACGGGCCTGATACAGCTCGTAATGCATCCCGCAGCTCCGACCAGCCTTTTTCTCGATACGTTCCAGCACTACATCGGCGCGGATAACATCGAACGGGTTTCGGGAATGAATGTTGCGTATAAAGCCATCGGTACGCAGGACCATATTTCTACGCTCCATCATCGTTTCTCCTCTGTCTGGTTTTTTGTCTGTTAAAACCATCACCCGTTGAGTTGCCGGGGCCGCGGTTTTGACGTTTTGCGGGGACCTGCTGAACCTGCCCCCTGGATATAACCTTCACCCGTTTGAGAGCCGTTCGCCGCGAGGGCAAAGACGCCACGGCCTGACGCATCTGTCCGGGGCAGGACACAAAAGTTTTTGCGGTTCCATGCAAAAAGTTTTGTGGACTGTTCATTACACCCTGGACAGCCAATGCGACAGGTTGTGGCTATGTCAGCCCGGGCGAATGGACTCAAACGGGTGATACGGGTACCAGGGGAAAGGAGCAGGCACCCGCCGCAACGACGGAACGCGCGGGCGCGAAACGGCGTTGCCCTGCAGAGTGCCGGCAGTCCTTCGCCGGCACGGTGAAAGCGGCGCGGCCGGAACGGTCGCAGCAAGCGCTGCCGTTGACCCTGACCTCAGACATCAGACACTAGCCGTCAGGCCCGAAACCGCGTAGCGGGTTCGGCGGAGCTTACCGCGTCTTTTCGCGGTAAGCGGAGTGTGGCTCGACGACTGGACAGCGCAGCTGGCCGGGAGCCGAAGGTGTCCAGTGTGGGTGTGCTTTTAAGCCTTTTCAGTTTTAAAAAGGGACACAGCAGGAAAGAAAGCCATCACAGGAAGGAACGGAGGAGTATCAGAACAAAAGCCCGCAGGGAAATCACGGGCTGATCCAACGGGCGAATCGAGATAGGTCAATATATGCAACATACAGCTCAATAACCGGGCCGGATGTTATGATCCGCGTCACAAAATTAACACTACCACATATAGGGATTTATAAATTCCTGAAACTGCAGTTGTCCGGATCACAGACAGGTCAGGAGCTTACTTATCGTTGTTTTCACTCAGGTTATTCGTTTCAAATGCGACAAGAAATGTTTTCATCCCGGCACAAAAAGCATTGAATTCTTCCGGCGTGACCTCTGCGGATCGGTTTATTCTGGCTCCGCGAAGATGAGAATTGCCGGATGCATTTTTTTCCGCCCCGGCACTGCGGATTATCGAGTCGGCCCGGCTTTTAGAACATGGGACACCGCCCAGGCTGATAATTTGTGCAACATCATTCCTGTTGAGGCAGCCAATCGCCCCGGCAATCATCTTTAGATTAGCGGTAAGTTGTCTTCTGGAAAGGACGTCACTCATCGGTATGACCTTCTTCAGCGCTCGAGCCGCTCGACGGTAGCCAGCAGTTGTGGATAGGTCGCTGAAAGGCACTTTTCATACAGCGATTCAGCCGCGGGGATACCCTCCAGATAGTAATCCGAGTCCCGGATTTCCTGAGCCAGATATTCAATAAAGGCGGGTTCCACAACGGAGCCATTCAGCACATTAAGCAGAACCTGTGTTTCTTCGGCATCGAGAGGAAGGGCACAGGCGCGAACCAGATGCGCATAGCGATCAAAGATATTATTCAGCCGTTCAGTCACCCCTTCCCTGTGGGAGTTCAGATGAGCTCGCAGCTTAGGCGAAGGCGTGAAAGAGGGGTTGCGGGAAATCTCTTTTTTCATGGGTTATCCTCAGAATACTGGCCCGACATCATTAAGAATTTACGCCGTTCCTCCATGTACTGGCGGTACCATTTACGGGCAACACTGGCCAGATCGTCCACAGAAGCGCCACAGGAAAGCGAACTTCCCATAAACCCTCCCCCACGGCAAATCTGAGCACCTGTATTACCAGAGTGTCCCGGGGACTCCAGGTGAACGTAGCCCCCCCTGTCGGGTGCGTAAAAACTGAAAGTTTCTCCGGTTTTACGGGATTTTATCGTGAAGTTCATGCTGGATCTCCTTTGGCTCACCCGCGACTGCGCTTCGCCTCTCTGAGTTAAGTGGATTCACTGCTGTTCATTACACAGACAACTGTATGACAGAAGTCATACACAATCAAGCAGGAAGAGTAAAATTTGAGCGCAATATATATTAATGCTAATGTACGCATCCATTAGCATTAATAACTGGTGCATAAAATGGCTCAGGAATCCCGGACTGAACAGTCTCGCGCTTACTTTTACCGCAACTTTACGTACACAATCGAACATCTGACCCGGGATTATCAGGCTGAACTGCAGCGCTATTCTGATGATTCGTGGGAACTGCCTCAGAGAGCCGCACGCCTCAGCGCAGCAGTTAAGCGCTATAAAACGTACCGGATGCTGAATTTTATTTTTGAGATAGCTGACAGCATCGATCTGGACTTAACCCCGCTTATTGTAAAGCGTCTTTGTATGCGCCTTTTCGGCCGCTCGGGTAGCCAGGACATAATTGTTGCCACTTTTGGGCAGAAGGGTCGCCAGCACCGCAGCCGCGATAATACGCCTGCCATCCTGGATGAAATAGCTTCCCGCTACCGTCTTGCCGCATACTCCTGTCAGGCCTCCACCCTGAGTGATATTGCAAGTGTGAAAAAGCACTATCAGACAGGCATCCGTGCAGCACGGAACAGGGAAAAATAACCTTCCCGGTAATAGCTAATGGATGCGTACATTAGCCTCAACATGAATAGATAGAGGAAAAAGGGGCTACCGGCGAACGGTAACCCCTTCATAAAGGCGCTTCAGGCATGACAGACATCATCTCCCCTTAATGGCGGGGGTTTCCCCCCGCCGGGGTTAGCTACTTAGCGGATTCGTAAGCCATAAAAGCCGCCACCTCCCTGTTCGTGTCTCTGTACCGGATTTCACAGAGTGATTTCCGGGTGAGGTAAGTGAATATCAGCAGTGTGAGGCACACTATTAATACACACCCGAGCAGAGTGTTTCGCGGCAGTTTCATGGCCTTCTTCTCCTTGCCTCGCGGCATCTAAGAGGCTATCCTGATGTTGTCTAGGCATACAGGTGGCCTCGTGGGTTAATGAAAATTAACTACGGGGCTTTCTGCTTTCTGCCGCACAACACGGTAACAAACCACCTTTACGTCATGAGGCAAAAAGCCTCAAGCGCCGATGTCATTATACCCTGTCGTCTCTCATCCACCCAGGACTAACAGTCTGATAACTGAATATATCCTCAAACACCTCCTGACTCGTTTTCTCTCTGCAAACCCAGTGCCTGCCGGATTTCAGCCGCCCGTTGTTCGCTACCGGCGTTCTCTCCGGCGCGATACACCAGACTGATTAAGGACAGTAACTCCTCCCTGTCTTCTGAAGTCAGCTTGACCTCCAGACGGCACAATACTTTTCCGGTGACCGCATGGCGAAATACCGTTCCCACATCCTTCCGATCAAACTTCCGGCTGACAATACTCATCAGAACTCCCTGTCGCTGTTTCCTGCAGACCAGTCCCTGATTTGTTCATCCAGCGCCTGAATATGCTGATCGACATATTCAACCAGCCGCTCTGTTTCTGTTTCCAGCCAGCCACTCAGCCCGTCCCATTCGCAGGTCATATCTTTAAGTCGGGAAGAGATGGTATGCAGTTTATTGCGCTGGCTGCGGGCCACCTTCAGCTCCGTTTTGCAGGGGTTATTTCTCATTGTTTTCTCTCCTGCAACTCAAGTTTGTTGGGAACCAGCCAGCGTTCGCGTTCCAGAATGTGTTCCCCGGATCCCCTGACGATAAAACTGATTTCATGCATCACCTCATACAACTGTGCATGACTGTAACGCAGCCAGACCAGCTCCCTGAGTGAGGCGAATCGCGTCTGCCAGCGCCAGAAGGCCGGTTCCAGCTCACTCGCGTCAAACTCGTCGCTCCACCGGGTGTACCAGGTGCAGACGGTTTCCGGTGACTGAAAATTCAGTTCTGTGACAGCCTGTCCCAGCAGGTTCTGACGCAGTAACCAGGACTGCTCGACCTGACGGGCTTCACGGCGCATTTTTCGGGTGAAGGCAAAGTCCTGACGTTTTAGCCTGCGTACTGTTCGGGTATGAAGGACTTCCGGAAAAAGTTCAGCCTGCACATCCATTGTCAGCGGCAGCGGACAGTATTCCCCGTGGCTGGAGATAAGCATATCCAGCGCCTCTTCCACCTGTTTCAGGCTGGAAAGGCGGTCTTTTGGATCACGGTGAAGGCCAGGAATACGGCGGGCAACGTCACTGTTAATCCGGCTGCAGCCTGTCAGCAGGCGCAGGAATGTCCGGACGTGTGGCATCGATGGCAGACGTGCGCCGCGCTGGCGAGCCTCTTCCACCGTCATGATGGCCTGCAGCGCTGCCTGACGGGCTGGCTTCAGGGATACAAGAGCACTGGATGACGGGATCATTGTGCGCCATCCTGTGACAGCGTGCTGATGATGCTGGCAAACGAGTAGCCACCGGCGTCAAGACACTCGATGAGATCCAGAGTATGGGTGATGAGTTCAGGGTTGAATGCATCCATCACGCGAACGACAGAGAACGGCTGACCGTCACGGGTAACAAAGACCACTATCCAGCGAGGATTCAGCTCCCCCGGGCTGCATACCGCCACATCAAAGTGACCATGAGGGGGGGTAAAACGGATCTGGACAGGAAAGAAGCCGCCAAATTCGCACCGGTATTCGGCATTCACGGACCAGCCGGACGGTGAGGTCAGATCGCGCATGACAGCGTGACTTAGCTCCCGGCGAAAGTCTTCACCGGCGGCGCGGTAGTCTTCCAGCTCATCAGAAGACATGGTTTTCAGGACATCCAGAGTCAGTAACGTTTTCATTTTCAGTCTCCTTATCGCCGCCCCGCAGGGCGGCGTCTCCGTTATCAGGCGGCGCAGGCCGGGTTGTTATGGTCGGTGACGTCGCCGGCATCAGCGTCGGTATCGTTCTGACTTGTTGCCAGACTGAGTTCAGACTTTGCGGCAAGCTGTTTCTGATTGTCAGCACTGGTCATCCATTCCGGAACCCAACGGATTTTTGAGAGGAAGTGCTCTGCATGTTCAGCGGCATCCTTTTTCTTCATCTTCGCGGCGTCCTGTGCTGCGCCAGCCAGTCCGGCCTGAGAGAGTGCCTGTACAATGTGTGGCAGCTTCATGTGCGAGAAAAGGTTATCAGCCGTCGGTTTCCACCAGTCACGAAGGTCAAACTGAATGGCGTTTTCCACCCCATCCAGCGAACTCTGGTGTTTACGACCAAATTCATCCTTGCCCTGTACACCATCTATGGAACAGGCGGTGCAGAAAGCCATCAGCGCCATCAGGGTTGCGCCATCGAGCGTAAAGAAGGTGGTCATATCCTTTCGCCAGTTTTCCGGCAGCAGGGCTTCAAGACGTTCTTTTTCTGCCTGGATGGCCTGAAACGCAACGCTGTTTTCACCGTCAGGTGCTTCACGGGTCAGCGCGTAATGCGACACACTCACACTAATGCAGAACGGCTCTTTGACGGACGTTGTGGTATGGAAAACCGAGTTACACATTTTCCAGACCATCAGCGCGACGGCTTTCTGCGACTGCTGCAGCAGGGCCGCCTGAACCGCCAGTGTGCGTTCAGAAGAAAGGCGGGTCAGCAACGGAACACTGACGGCGTCCAGCGGATCGACTTTTTCAGGGGCCTGATCGGTGGAGGCATCCTTCTCCTCCATTTTTTCATCGGCGCGCAGTACTACGCCACGCTGCACCGTCACCTCATGACCATTCCAGGAAACCACCACACCGGAGGTCTGCTTATATTCATCCGTCCATGCCCGGTGTTTTGCCCGGTGCGCGATGGTCTGCTGTTCTTCCCAGACGGCTTCCAGAGCCCCGGCCACGACATCAGCATTCACGCCGGGGTTCTCGTCTTCATACTTAGCTTCCAGAGCTTCCAGCTCCGCAAGACGTTCTGATTCTGTCTCAGAATATTCAATCGGTGGAACAGACTGCAGACGCCAGATTTTAGTGTCCTTCCCGTAGTGTGAAATCGGGTCAAGACGACCATCACACCATGACCAGCCTTCCGCTTCGCGGAGGTGCTCCGCGATATTCTGCAGTTTTTCCAGCAGGGCGGTATCGAGCGATGCGCTTTTGACATAGCCGCCGTTTTCGCTGCTGAAGAGATCAACCCGGATTTCTTCCGGACTGAATGCGGCCTGCCCCACAAAGCGGAATTTATCGCCGTTTGTGGAGACCTCTTCTGAGGTAATGAGGTTACGGATCGAGGAAACTGATACTTCATTATTCCAGGACCGTTTGCGAGCGGATTCCAGCACTTCCACCTGGCGTTTCTGATCGCTTTCGAGCGCCAGTGCCTGGCAGTGTTCGGTGGTGATTTCATCTTTCGCCAGCGCCTCCAGAATTTCGGGAGCCAGTTCGGTCAGCTTCAACATGCGCTGAACATGACGGGTACCGAACCCAAGCCAATCGCCAATCTGCGCGGGAGTTTTCCCCTGCTCTGCCAGCGTGCGGAATCCGGCGATCTGTTCAGACGGATGCATTGCCATCTGCTGTTCGTTTTCTGCCATTGATGCCGCAACAGCCAGTTCATCAGGTACCTTTTTCACCATTACCTGATATCCGGCATCGATACGTTTTTCACTCTGCAGGAGCTGCAGCGCTTTCAGGCGACGTCCACCTGCAGCCACACCACACAACCCGTCAGGGAGAGAATGAACGACCAGATTCTGCAACAGGCCAAGCGCATCAATGGAATCTGCCATTGAGCGTACTTTCTCCGCCGGATAAGGGATGGTCCTGACGTTCAGGGGAGATTTCACCAGGGCCGTCACCGGGACATACTCAATCGGTGCGGCATCGAGAGCCGCTTTCAGCGCTTCGGCTTCAGCAGCTTTAAGGGATTTTTTGCTGGTTTTTGGAGCAGTTTTTACCTTAGACTCTGTTGCAGACATAATTGATACCTCTTAGCTATTGATGAATGTCTGCCGGACAGCCCACCTGTCCGGCCTTCTTCTTACTGCTTACTTCGTTTTGCGTACTCCGTAGCCCCGGATGTAGCGGTTCATCATGTCCTCGCCGCCCGGTTCAAAATTCCAGACGCGCCAGATCATGCTGCCGTCATCCTGATGACGGACGACAAGGCGAAAATGGGTCCCCTGGTCATCTTCAATCGCCACATTCTGATACTGCGCTGCGACAACCTGAGCCTGCTCGCGGGTAAACGTGCCATCCGGCAGGGATATAAGCGGGGACAAAGCGTTATGGTCCATGTGTTTCTCCTTTTCTGCCCCGCCTGAACGGGGCGTCTTCATCGTGGTTTAAAAGGGCGCGTCATCATCCATTGGTGGGAAATCATCCGGGAGTGGCTGAGGCGGTTGCTGAGACGGAGCCGCATCCTGACGGCCTTTCTTACCGCCCTTCGCTTTCGGGGATTTAACCGCAGCCTGAGCAGGTTGTGCCGGGGTAGCAGGACTCTGCGGCTGCGCGGCGCTCTCAGGCTCACCGGATCCACGGCGGCCGCCGAGCATCTGCAGGGTGCCGTTCTGGCCGACCAGCACCTCGGTGACGTAGCGCGTGACTCCGGTTTCGTCCTGCCAGTTGCGGGTGCGCAGCTGGCCCTCGATGTAGACCTGCGCACCTTTACGCAGGTATTCGCCCGCCACTTCCGCGAGCTTGCCGAACATGACAACACGGTGCCACTCGGTGTTTTCGCGCATCTCTCCCGTCTGCTTGTCACGCCATGTTTCAGACGTGGCCAGCGTCAGACTGGCCACTGCGCCCCCGTTGGGCATGTAACGCACGTCCGGGTCCTGTCCCAGATGTCCGACCAGAATGACTTTGTTAACGCCACGTGCTGCCATGATGAATCTCCTTACTCTGTTGTTTTGTCTTTAAAAACCATCACCCGTTGAGTTGCCGGGGCCGCGGTTTTGACGTTTTGCGGGGACCTGCTGAACCTGCCCCCTGGTTGTTACCTTCACCCGTTTGAGAGCCGTTCGCCGCAAGGGCAAAGACGCCACGGCCTGACGCATCTGTCCGGGGCAGGACACAAAAGTTTTTGCGGTTCCATGCAAAAAGTTTTGTGGACTGTTCATTACACCCTGGACAGCCAATGCGACAGGTTGTGGCTATGTCAGCCCGGGCGAATGGACTCAAAAGGGTGATACGGGTACCAGGGGAAAGGAGCAGGCACCCGCCGCAACGACGGAACGCGCGGGCGCGAAACGGCGTTGCCCTGCAGAGTGCCGGCAGTCCTTCGCCGGCACGGTGAAAGCGGCGCGACCGTTCCGGTCGCAGCAAGCGCTGCCGTTGAACTCAGACATCAGACACTAGCCGGCAGGCCCGAAACCGCTTTGCGGGTTCGGCGGAGCTTACCGCGTCTTTTCGCGGTTAGCGGAGTGTGGCTCGACGACTGAACCGCGCCAGCGGGTCAGGAGCCGAAGGTGGCCCCGGGGCAGATTGTGTGAAAAGAAAGTTAAACAGAGGAAGAGCTGCAGCAAGATGGAGAGTACCGGTCTGGTCTGGTCTGGTCTGGTCTGGTCTGGTCTGGTCAGGACTGAGATTCGCCCTTCTCTTTTCTGTACTGAACAACGCAGTACCAGGCCGAAGCCAGGAAAGCAAAAACGGTGATCAGCACGCGTAATTCGTCACCCGGCTCTTTCCCCTTCAGCATCAGCGTTATGATGATGCCGGCAACGATAATCCACGCCATGCCACTCCAGAGGCGCAGTTTTTCTGCCACGACATTAATCAGGATAAAAACAACTGCCAGGATCCCCCCCCACAGAGCCGGAACAGGCTGAAACGGAATAAATAACAGGTTAATACCGGTTAAAAGCGTCACGGCTGCAAACATCAGAGACATACGCATAAAATTTCCTCCCTGGACACACTGACGATACGAATCACTTCTGCTGCTCATCTCCGGGTTTATTATATTCGGGCGCATTTGCGCGCGGCAGCTGCTGACTGTTCTGCTGATGAACTTCAAGCCGTTCACGGAAATACTGGCGAAGATGTTCAGGCTGTTCCCGTTCAACAAGCTCAGGCACAACAGGCTTGTTCATCCTTTCCTGCCAGGCAACGGCAGCGGCCACCTTATCGACGGCAACGTTGTCCTGCTCCTCTTTTGAAAAAGAGGCGATATTCCACTTTGACATATGTCTCACCGGTCTGCTTTAGAGGAAGATATCCCTGATAATACGCGTATTCCCGGGCAACAGCGACTGACAACGAAGAGGAGAGTGCGCGGCGCCGGAGGCGCGGCGACGTCTCTCTCCGGCAGGCGCAGCCTGCCAGGGTTTTGCGCGCGGACTGACAGGCGCCCTCCGGCCCGGACGCCTGCCATCGAGCTTACTGGCCCTTGCCGCCCTGTAAGATAAAGTGTCCGCCAATACAGACGGCACACTGACAGGTCATGTATTCGCAGATTTCATCCATCACCTGCGCAGTGGTCAGTTCCCGCTGACCGGCATCGCGGCGGCGGGCATTAATCAGGGCTTTGTACTGTCGCAGGATATCGCGGCTTTGTGGTGCAAGTTTCATATGCTTTCTCCTTAACCGGCGGGCTTCCCCGCCGGATAGTAATCAGTTGCTGAATACATAGCCTTCATGGAAGACATAGCCGCTGCTGAACAGATCCCGCGCGTAAGCCTCATAATCGAAATAGACGCTCAGGGATTCAGGCACCTCGTTTAACAGGCCGTGATCCTCCACAAAGCCATAAGCAAAATCCTCCTCGCTTTCAGCCTCGCCACAATACGCATCATCAAAGGCGTCATAGTCGCACTCGCCGGTATATTCCGCCCAGGCCACAAACGCGGCTGCGCGCCCGTCGTCCTGCGCCTGCCGGAATGCCTCGATAAACGCCCACTTAACAGAGGATTCAGAGGCAAACTGAGACGGGATCCCTTCCCAGTCCTGAAACATAAACTCGGGGTCATCCTCGGCGGCATGCAACGCCCGGCAGGCGTCATAAAATTCGTCTTCGTCGTCGAAATCGGTTAAATCAAACCATTTGCCAAAAATACTGCCGCCGTTGTACTGGTGATACGTGCCCACGTAGATGGCCGGAGTGGTGATGGATGAATTCATTTTTTCGTCTCCCTGCGGGGCGGCATGGCCGCCCCGGTCGTTAATCAGTCCAGCGCGGCGTAAATGGCGTTGCATTCCGGGTGAAGGGTAATGTGATTCCAGAGCTGGGCATCACGCAGCATATAAAGGCGAGTCAGTGCCGGGTTACTGCTGTCATGATGGGCCGCCAGACGGCGATTAATCGCCAGGCTGGTCAGAATAATGCCCGCCGCGTCGGCGCTGACCATGCGATCAAACCAGTTTTCACTGTTGAACAGATGAACCCGGCCACAATCCGGCATCATGTAACCGCCGCCCTCTGGAAGCCGGATAAAGTGCCAGAACTCACTGCTGTATTCAGGCATCCATTGTTTCGCCAGCGCATACACCTGCAATTCTGCGAGCATGAAATCCGTGCCGAACAGGTAGGGCATAAAAGACAGGCGGTCACACTCTTCAACATTCAGGACGGGGCGTGTTGTCACATACTGCATGGTAAAACCTCCGTAATCACATGGACTGCGGCACCGGGTTGTGCCGTGCCGACACGTCAGCCCGGCGGAAAGCGGAAGATGCAGGGGCGACACCGGAGGCCGCAGCGCAGATAAAGCGCGAAGCTGGTCTGGACGGTTTTCGAGCGAAACCTGAGCGAGAAAACGACGGGAAGAACGGCGAGCATCAAAAAAAAACTGCGACCGGGCGAGGATGGCGGCGTCAGCGAACCCTTGCATCTGCAGCAGCCGGGCTAAAGTGAAGGCACGGCACTACCCGTCGCGATGCAGGAGGTTGAATACAGGGTTTCTCCCCCCGTTTTTCGACCACAGGGAGAAAAGCGGAAGCAGATGTCGCGACGCGACAGACGCAGGAATAAGGCCACAGACCGGAGGGATGGGGCCGGGTGAAGCGGAGCCGGCGGCAACGGCAAGCCGGCGACTTCCTTATCCGGAGATGGGTGCGCCAGCGAACTCCAGCCTCTGCGGCTGCCGGGCTAAAGTGAAGGCACGGCACAGCCAGCACACGGCACGGCGATAACAGAGGGTTGTGTTCACCCAAAAGGCCCGGAAACCGGGCCGGGTGGACGCGGAGCCGGCACGGCGACATCCTTATCGCACCACTCCTCCTGTGCCGGCAGGCTGACAAGGGAGGGTCCCCCTCCCCTGATGCGCCGGGCGGTCACTCCTGAGTTCTGCTGGCGCGGGCCTCTCTCACCATTTCCCTTAAAACCCGGCGATCAAACCAGCGCCGGACCGGCGTGTCCGTAAAACGCAGCTGATCAGCGATAACCCCTGCGCTCCTGATAGTTTCCTCCCGCTCGTTAACCAGGGTGAGCAGGACCGGGCAGAATCGCGCATCGCGAATAAGAATGGCATCGAGGACCTGATCCAGCCTGTCGGTTTCGTCTTCGTCCAGGCAGTTATCATGATCATACTCCACGGCCAGCAAGCGCCAGTCACCGATCCGCCTGTCCATCAGACGGGGATTGACGGACGACGTCAGCGCGGCGGCGATGCGCTTCGTATCCCGGTGGACGATTTCCGATATCTGCATGAGGGAGGCTTTCAGGAAGGCCAGCAGATCGTCACATTCCGCCGCCGTCAGCCACTCCTGAGCGTAAGGCAGGCGGATAACCTGACAGTCAGCCAGCCGCTCCGGATGCGGATATGCCTGCACCGGAAAGAGATGCAGACGAGCCGGGGTTCCCGCCAGCCGCCGGGCGCTGGCGAGCAACAACGCTGCCCGGCCATACGTCAGCGGCTGACAAAGCTGTTCCGTAAGCGTGAGGATTTCCACGCCACTGAGAGAGCCGCAGGCGGCAAGCCAGCCGGGTACGGTTTCAGGGGCGACGGGCGCCATATCAACAGTGTCGGGCCAGCCAGCCTGGCGCAGCATCCGGTCGCCGTGACGCAGAATAAGCGTGTTAAGGGTTTCATTTTTCATCATTATCGTCTATGTCCGGGTTATATCACCCCGCAGCGTGGCGGGGCGATCTGCTGTCAGCTTTTCAGTAATGCCCGCACTTTTGCTGTATCCGCCAGGCGGCGCATGACGCTTTCCGGCACCGGGAGATTGCGATCCCGTGCGGTCCATTCCCTGTCCCACAATGCCTGTTCGGCGGTAATCAGCAGGGTTTCAAGCAGGTCAACCGGCACAGTCACCCTCTGCCCGTTCTCTTTCACCTGGTCTATCAGTGCCATCACCAGGCCGGCTGACACGCCCGACTCAAGCCGTTGTTCTTCCGGTATAGCGTCCATGCGTTCCAGTACTGCCCTTACGTCATGTTCTGAAAAGGAATATTCCATCCCGTCAGCCAGTGCTTCAATATCCGCCGGGGTCCAGATAATCAGGTTCAGCGGGGTTTCTGCGGGATATTGCTCATTCAGCATCCTGCAAAGATCTTCACGGGTTCCGTACATGTTCTCTCCTCAATCCAGAAAGCTTTCATCGAGCATCAGTGCAATATTGAACGCCTCATCCATCAGGACGCTGAGACGTCGCAGACTGATACCGGCAAGCCGTTCCGCCAGTCCGTCGTACCGGTAGTGGTACGTGTCTTCCAGCACTTTCAGGGTGGTTTTCAGGTCGCAAAGATTGTTCGCCAGCCCGGCCATATCGCGGCGCAGGGCTTCGTGTCCGTCGTAATTCATTACGCGGCCTCCGGGAGCCATTCATCGTTCGCCGCCGGGGTATTGACGGCCCGGTGCATGGCGGCCAGTCGTTCGGTTCCGGCCCGGTGGTACTGCGCCAGCATTTCGATGCCGATATAGCGGCGTCCGGCACGGTATGCAGCGACGCAGGTCGAACCGCTTCCGGCAAACGGGTCGAGAACAATCGCGCCCGGGGCGCTAAATGACTCAATCAGCGGCTGTAGCGCCTCCACCGGTTTCTGCGTCGGATGCAGGGTATTACCGGTATACGGGAAGGGCAGCACATCCGGCAGCGGTTTAAGGGGCGGCACGGGGCGGCCTTTGGCAAGGACATAAGCCCCTTCATGGCAGTAGTCCACAAATCCGCGTCGGGCCCTGGCGTTACGACGGTTGGAGGCATAGTTTTTGGTGAACACAAGCTGGCCCACGGCATAGAATCCTGCCGCCTTCCACGCGGCCATAAAGCGGTCCACACGGTTCCAGCCGTAGAAGCTCACCATCAGTGCGTCTTTTTTAAGGACGCGGTACATCTCCAGCGTGGCCGGTTGCAGCCATTCGTCCGTCACATCCCCGGCAATCTGTCTGCCCTGACGGTCCTTAAAACCGACGAGGTAAGGCGGATCGGTCACAATAAGGTCCACGGCACGGTCGGGGAATCCGCGCATCACATCAATACAGTTCCCGAGAATGAATCTGGACATGGCAGCACTCCTGTAGTCAGAGGGGGCAGGAGGCATCACCGCGATACCGTTCCCTGCCGCACGCTGCCTGTTCATCGCGTCCGGTCACGGGTCAGGCCGACCGTGGAATACCGCAGCCGTCCGTCTTTTGGACGGCAAGGATATGCCGCGAAAGCGGCTTGAAGGGCGTTCCTTAAAAGGGCGAGGGACTGGCGTACACTCTCAACGACGCCGGGCCGGAGCGGAAAAACCGCCCGTCCCGTACCAGACCGAACGCGAGACACTGGCAGCGTCCGGCAGGCTTGCGTTAACTCCAGGCGAACGGGGAATTACCTGCATACCTGTCCACAAATCCGGGGCTTAAGATTGTGGATAACCTGAAGGCAAAGGACGGAGAAGCGCGGGAGAACAGGCGCCACCACGCCTGTTATTTTTTTGAACAACCGGAAAGTTTATATCAGCGGTTCAGGGATTTATCCCCGGCCAGGGACAGGCCAATATAGACGCCCGCCCCCCAGATGACCTGCGACAAAATGAAAACCCACTGCGGAACGTCGAAAACCAGAAGCGGAAGCAGACATACCGTCACAATGCCAATCAGCCGGCTGCCAAATTTTCTGCGCACCGGTTCACTGCTGTCGACGGGAATGCGGGCGAGACGGAGCACATTTCTGAATCCTGGTGACATGAGAACCTCCCTGGGGATGAAAACCATTTAATTCTGTATATTACAAGATCTGTTTTTGATTTTAGTCACCGAATGCACGCCGCATATTTTTCTTTAATTCCCGGGTATCCGACCCGGACACCGGCGCGGCAGATGCTGCCGGCGTATCCGGTACTGCAGCTGCAGCCCTGTTCACGTCAGCGGTGCCGGCCATCTGCTGAACCAGTGCCTGCAGCTCACTGACCGAGGTGGGCGGTACCGGCATACTGGCCAGCAGGCGCGGCAGTTCCGGCGCCGTCGTGTGGAGGGCAAGACCGGTGATAATCAGGTTTCTCAGCAGATCCCCACGCAGACGGGATGACGCTTCCGTCAGCACACTTTCCACCCGTTCCCCACTCCGGCCATTCTGAAGCGTCAGGGTGTAACGCCGGCGCTGGTATTCTGTCTCCGGTGACACGGGCAGAGCTGCCTCACCATTTTCGGGCTCATCCGGAAGGCCGGTGAGTGAGGACCAGGTTCCGGAGACCAGGGCCATCACGGCGCAAAGGCGGACAGCGCTCAGTTGCCCGGCAAAGAACACCGGGATCAGCGCCGGTAAACGGGCATCCACCTGGTATACCACCGCCCCGGCGGTGGCGGCGGTACGGATGAACTCACCGCGCAGGGGCTGTGAGATGGTGCTGATGGTTGCCATTGCCGCGATGTCGGTGCGATCGTCGCTGTGCAGATAGAAAGAATACTGGCCGTCCGGCACGTTTAGTCCTCTTTATTGTAAAGGGCAATCTCCCTGGCCAGCGCCATCTGCGGATCGCCGATAACCTCGATACGGTCAGGAGCCAGAGGCCAGGCCTGACGGATAGCTTCTTCTATGAGGGAAGCCCCTCCCCCGACCAGGAATACCCGGTTAACGTTCCTGAAGGCCGTCAGCTCACTGGTGACACGCGCCCCCAGGGAAGTGATCGCCTCTGTTATTTTGTTCCGAACCTCGTCGATTTTACCGGCATCGTTGATCACACGCTGCAGATACTGACGATCATTGCGGTTGCGGATGATAGTGTCAGCGATGAGGGCGCTGGTTTCGCTGTCTGCCGCCCGCAGCGCGCCTGCAGCTGCGCGGGTGACCTGTGACACGCCGACAGACGGATTACCGTGCACCGCACTGATATCATCAAACTGGCCGACAATCACACCGGCATCGAGCGTGGTGCCACCGAGATCGATAATCAGGGTGGTCTCAGCGGGGCCGGGCTTCAGCTCCGCGAGACGGGAGAACGCCGCCGGCAGTGATTCCGGCATCACCTTCACGTCCGTTACGGTAAATGCCCTGCCCTTATTCAGAACCAGCTCACGCATCAGGTTTTCCCGTTTGCGTCGTATGTTCTCCTCGTTCCGCTGGCAGTCCCCGTCGTAATACTCACTCAGGGGCAGCGTCACGGTCAGGCTCACCGGCTGCGGCTCCAGTCCGCTGTTCAGCAGCGCATGATGCACGGCCAGCAGGTTGAGATCACCGTACTGATATTCCACGTTTGTTGTCGGGATGGCATCCCGGCTGACGCTGTCCCAGGTGTATTTCAGCGTACCCACCTGATAGTTGAACGTTGCCGCACTGAATTCCGCCACTTTCCAGCCATGCCTGAAGGAGTTCGCAGAGACTCGGGTCTGAAGCTCATCGCCTTCAAACCATGCCAGCTTAACATTAGTTGAACCATCATCGCAGTAAATATTCATCATTATGCTCCGTTAATTACACTCAATTTGATACCAATTATAAGATCAAAATGAAAAAATAAAAGCAATATTTCTCAATATGAGCAATATAAAAATATCAAAATGATTAGTTTGAGCATTTTGAACACCTTTATGTACTCAAAATGTTCTTAAGGCATGCGATCTGGATTATCGTCACGCTGTTAAATATACTGTATGCATAACCAGTATTTTTGGAGTGTCAGGAGGAAAGATGAAGCTACAACTTTTCAGCGCCGGGAAAGAACTCCCGCCACAGACCCATCCATTGTTTGCCGATCTGGCCAGCTGCGGTTTTCCCAGCCCTGCTGCTGACTATGTCGAGTCCGATCTGGATCTCCATGATTACTGCATACGGCATCCGAGCGCGACGTACTACCTGCGTGCCAGCGGAGACAGCATGGCCGACGGCAGTCTGTACAATGGCGATCTGCTGGTTGTGGACAGTGCTGAAAAGCCGCGGCACGGCGATATCGTTGTCGCCAGCGTACAGGGTGAGTTTACGGTGAAACGGCTTCTGCTGACGCCGCGACTGACGCTGCAGCCCATGAATGCCTCCTGGTCGCCGATTTATCCTGATCCCGACGAGCTGGATATCTTTGGCGTCGTCACGCATATCATCCACCGCCCGAGGGAGATGTACTGATGTATGCCCTGGCCGATGTGAACAGCTTCTATGCCAGCTGTGAACGTGTTTTCCGCCCGGATTTGAAAGGAAAGCCGATAGTCGTCCTGAGCAACAACGACGGGAACGTAATCGCTCGCAGTGCCGAGGCGAAGCCCTGGATCAAAATGGGAACTCCGTGGTTTCAGATAAAAAACGAAAGGTACCCGGAAAAAATATATGCGTTTTCAAGTAATTATGAACTTTACGCCTCGATGTCGGCGCGCGTGATGAACTGCCTGGAGGAACTGGCCCCCAGGGTGGAACAGTATTCCATTGATGAGATGTTCCTCGACCTGACCGGCGTGGAGCACTGTATGGGGCTTGAGGACTTCGGCCGGCAGCTGCGTCAGCACGTGTATGACTGTACCCGCCTGACCATTGGCGTGGGCGCCGGACCAACGAAAACCCTCGCAAAATCAGCCCAGTGGGCCTCAAAAGAGTGGAAACAGTTTCGTGGCGTACTCGCTCTGACCAGGGGAAATCCGCAAAGGACGCGGAAACTGCTTTCACTGCAGCCGGTTGAAGAAATCTGGGGGGTGGGTAACCGTATTGCACGCAAGCTGAATGTGCTGGGCATAAAAACCGCGCTCGATCTGGCTCTGACGAACCCGGCCTTCATCCGCAAAAATTTTTCTGTGGTCCTTGAGCGAACGGTACGGGAACTGAACGGGGAAAGCTGCCTTTCGCTTGAGGAAGCCCCTCCGACGAAACAGCAAATTGTGTGCAGCCGCAGTTTTGGCGTGAAGATCACAGAGTACGAGTCGCTCCGCCAGGCTATTTGCCAGCACGCAGAGCGGGCCTCTGAAAAGCTGCGTAAAGAGCGCCAGTATTGCCGGCATATTTCCGTTTTCATCAAAACGTCCCCGTTCGCCGTTAAAGAGCCGTACTACGGCAACGTGGCCACGGAAAAACTGCTGACCCCGACTCAGGACACCAGGGACATCATTGCAGCCGCCACAACGGCTCTGGAGCGTATCTGGAGGGATGGGCACCGGTATGCCAAAGCCGGAGTTATGCTGAATGACTTCACCGTCTCCGGCGTTTCGCAGCTGCAGCTGTTCGACGAACGCCCGCCCCGCCCTCACAGTGCTGAGCTGATGAAGGTTCTGGACGGGATCAACCACTCAGGGCTGGGTAAAGTATGGTTTGCGGGGCGGGGCATTGCCCCGGAATGGCAGATGAAACGGGAGATGCTTTCTCCTGCTTATACGACACGATGGTCAGATATTCCTGAAGCGAAACTGGCGTGAAACTTTGGCGATTTCACCTTGAAATTCTCAACCTAAACTTCCTAATTACAATAAGTTAGATGTGAAATCGCCATGGCGAAATTATTGACTCAAATTTCTGTCAAGGACCTCATTGATGGCCTTGTCCAGTTCATCCTGAACCACTTTTGACATACGGCTAAACTCATAAGTCAGCGTGCGCCCTTTCACACGTTTGCGCGCAAACTTGTCCTTTTCTTCAAACGTCCAGAGCGGGGAAATCACTGACTTTTCCTTGGGAGGTGGAGCTATCAATGCCTGAGATGCCTGAGAAATCAGCTTCAGTATACTGGCTTTCTGTTCATCTTCTGGTCGCTCGCAATCACTTAAAATTGCATTATGTCGATCTAAGACAGACTGAATGAGTTCTTCAGGCGTTAAGCCCTTTTCACTGAGTTTTTCGTTAACTTCTAAAAGAATTTTATAGTCACTAAACGATAGCTCCGACTGAACCGGGAACAGAGCAATCAAGTCTTGCGGTACTGCCGCCGCCTGCAACGCCCTGGTGACCTTAGCCTGAGATAACCCCTCCAGTTCAGCAATTTCCTTTTGATTGAATCCGGACTCTTTAAGAGCTAACAGTCTCAGGCCGATTTCGCGAAGGTTATGTTCTTTAGCTGTCTGGATATCTTTAGCCAGTTGGCGAGCTTCATCAGCTGATAAATGTTCATCGGTAACCATGACATCAAGGCCTGTGCGGATATAAATCGCTGAGGCTCGCCGTCTTGAACCATCCAGTATCTCAATCTTTTCACCTTGCTTAATACCAATACAGGGGAAGAACTGCTGAAACTTAATCGTCTGGATAATGGATTTCAGGGACTCCCTGGTCAGTGCAAGTTGATCTCTTCCGTTGTTTTCCTGGTTTACGAAGGTCTTACTTTCAACTTCAGATGCAGGCACCCGAACAAACCTAAACGTTACCTTCCTGCCGGTTTTTAAGGTAAATACCTGGCTTCTACCGGTGTCCGTCATTTCCGCCATTGACGCCTGGGTATTTAACTGTCTGCCGATGGTTTTTCTTTTCTCATTCGACATCACATACCTCCGTTAGTACGAATGAACTCGATGCGATCAAAGACTGCCTTCGCAAAGTCTTCCGCTGCTGATTTTGCGCTTTTTAGTGCCTCAGTACTTCCATCATAGGTTGCTGGATTTGCTGAAATAACTGTGTCAAAAGTCTCCCCACAGCGTTCGAAACCATCCAGTCTCGGCAGAACCATGTCTAGCATATCGGCACCGAAAACCTCTTTGGCCTGACTATGGCAAATTTTGTGATCAGACTTGTTCAGGATCTTGGACATGAAGCCGACATTACCGATGAGATTGCAGGTGTGCCCATCCATTTCGATGGAATCTATGAGGGCAGGGAGGCTGGCCACAAACTTCAGGGAAGAATGAAAATCAACCGTCGCCGGTGGAAGAGGGGTCAACATCAGGTCTGCCGCCCCAATGCAGTTTTTCAGGAACGCATCAAGGTGAGGACCACTATCAAGGAAAATAAAGTCGTAGTCATGCTGGAGCTTGTCGATAATGTTCTCTTTAAGCACCGCATGAATATTTTTCCCTGGCAGATGTTCTTCACACAATCCCTTCCAGCCTTCAGCAAGGAATGCATCGTCAATGGAAGCGGGGATTACATCAACACCAGGGATAATAGACGGTACTATAAAATCGGAAAGTAATTCTTCACGAGACACGTTCTGGAGCATGGCCTGAGCAGCCGTATTTTCAACCAAGCCCACTGAATTCTCATGGCTCAGGAACATTGTCAGAGATGCCTGCGGATCGAAATCGATGGCCAGAATACGCAGGTCTTCGAACAGAAGCTGAGGATGAGCTCGAAAAGCATGTGATAATGAAGCGGTAGAAACTGTCTTGGAACCACCACCTTTAAGATTACATACAAAAATCGTAAAGGCTTTATCGAAGCGATCCCTGTACTTCGGTACTTTACGATGGTTATACAGATCGATGACATTCTGAATCGTCATCGCGTATTTCATCGTATTACCAGAAGGTTTCTTTTTAAAAATGTAGCCACCGGCTTCCATTTCGGACACAGCATACTCAACACTGCCTTTACTGAGCTTAGGCAGCTTATACAGAGCGGCTTTGCTGTATTCCTGATAGAACTCGGTAAGCTTCAATTCCTCTTTTTGCTGTCGGATACTTTCGCTCAAAGATGTCAGAAGCTTACCTGCACGTGTAGCGACTTTCCGTAACTGCTCAATATTGTCCATTTATCACCTCATGACGTTTTTTGTCATTTTGAACAAAAAGAGTCATGTTGCAAGCAAAAAATCATATTGTTTTGATTTCGCTCTCAACAGGAGGGGGGAGAAGTTCGACGGGCGTGCCACTCAATCACAGTGCCGCAACACGCAGACGCACTTATGACCATCACACAACAAGTCGTACAAAAGGGTATAGAGAAAGGTATCAGCGCTCGCCGCAGCCATGTAACCGAGCGTAGCGAGCGAACTGGCGAGGAAGCGAAGAGGAACCGTTCCGGCAGATAGCTCTTACGCTCAGCACAAGAAGAGTTTTCCATCCTCTGTGGGAAACAGGTCAACTTTATGGACGCTCAGGACTATGGGAAACAGGTCAACTTCGCGGACGGCCGGGAGTGTGGGAAACAGGTCAACTTCGCGGACGGCCCGGACTATGGGAAACAGGTCAACTTCGCGGACGGCCCGGACTGTGGGAAACAGGTCAACTTCACGGATGGCCGGGAGTGTGGGAAACAGGTCAACTCCGCGGACGGCCCGGACTGTGGGAAACAGGTCAACTTTGCAGACGACCGGGACTGTGGGAAACAGGTCAACTCCGCGGACGGCCCGGACTGTGGGAAACAGGTCAACT
>NZ_PIOK01000010.1:0-106512 GCF_002810515.1 Klebsiella sp. D-Nf1 | reverse complement strand
ATTTGCCTGGCGGCGACAGCGCGGTGGTCCCACCTGACCCCATGCCGAACTCAGAAGTGAAACGCCGTAGCGCCGATGGTAGTGTGGGGTCTCCCCATGTGAGAGTAGGGAACTGCCAGGCATCAAACAAAGCAGAAAGCTCAGTCGAAAGGCTGAGCTTTTTGTTTTGTCTGTTGTCTGTCGGTGAGCGCTCTCCTGAGGAGGACAAATCCGCCGGGAGCGGATTTGAACGTTGCGCAGCAACGGCCCGGAGGGTGGCGGGCAGGACGCCCGCCATAAACTGCCAGGCATCAAACAAGTGAAGAGCCCATCCTGACGGATGGGCTTTTTGCGTTTCAGTGGACCGGGCAGCATGCCGGCATATCTCCCCCGGTGGTGCTGCGCTGACCGGGGCTACAAACCGGGGCTGACTGGTAGCCCGGACAAGGTGCGCAGCACCGCCTCCGGGGAGGCCCCCTGTCAGCCGATGCTATTCATTAAAGTCTGTGTTAAGAAGCAATCCCTACCGATAAACTGCTAATGCCTCTCTAACCAACTTGCAATAAATGTCGCGATCTGTGGAACATCATTTAAATCCAACTGCGGAAGTGATGTCGCGATCGGCACATCGCTGGCCACGGCGATGGTATGCTCATCAATCACCAACTCTTCTACACAATGGCCGCTGTTTTGCCGAAAAAGTAGGATCTTCGGCAAGGGTTCATGTTTGAACCCCTCCACTAAAACCAGGTCCAGTTTGCTGGCATCCATTCGACTGACAAGCCACGTGAGATCTAATTCCGGCGTCTCTGGCGTCTCCGTCATCAACGCCCAGCGCTGTTCGCTGGCGACAATGGTTTGCGCAGCGCCCGCCTTACGTAATTCATAGCTATCTTTGCCGGGTTTATCGACGTCCATATCATGATGGGTATGTTTTATCAGTCCGGGACGCAGACCTCTGACGCACAGCTCAGGGATAAGACGCTTTAATAATGTTGTTTTTCCGGTACCGCTCCATGCGGCGATCGCCAGTAATGGGATCATGATGGCTCCTGCATCTGCTGCAAATCATCAAGCGTATTTACATTGATGAACGCTGATTTCACATCGCTGAAATTCACCGGGCGCCCACCCACTTGACGCATAAAGACCATTACCCGGCGTTCTCCACTGGTAAGGTAGGCCTCGAGGTCCGGGATGATTTGTCGATGCACGAGCGCAACGGCGGGATGATCCCGTTCGCCGTCATGGGCCCAAACGACCGGCGCAGCATCTTTCTGCTGTACAAAGCGCTCCACCAAAAAGGACGGAATGAACGGCGTGTCGCAGGGGCAAAAAACAAACCATGGACTTGTAACCTGCTGCATCACAGCAAGCATTCCGGCCAGTGGTCCCTGATAATCCTCCTGTATATCTCTAAAGACCGGATATCCACTGGCACGCCACTGTTCAAGATGACGGTTGGCGCTAATGACTAACGCATCAACCTGCGGGGCTAATGCCTCTGCGACGTGACGCCAGAGAGGGCGTCCATTGAGCAGCTGTAATCCTTTATCAATGCCGCCCATTCGCGTGGCTCTGCCGCCCGCCAGCACGACGCCGGTTATCGCCTCGCTTTGCATATGAATATCGCCTCTTTCATTGTGGGATTGACCCTGTTAACTTGTCCCTATCAAGAGTAAGGAGCATGACCATGAAATGTAAACGTCTGAATGAAGTAATTGAACTCCTCCAGCCTGCCTGGCAGAAAGAGCCTGAACTGAATCTGATGCAATTTTTGCAGAAACTGGCGAAAGAGGCTGGCTATGATGGCGAACTGAGCGATCTTTCCGACGATATTCTGATCTATCACCTGAAGATGCGTGACTCTTCTAAAGATGCCATCATCCCAGGTATTCAGAAGGATTATGAAGAGGACTTTAAAACCGCACTGCTGCGCGCCCGCGGGGTAATAAAAGAGTAAAAGGTTGTAAGCGCTGCCGCGTAAAGTGCAATGAGATGATATCCTGAACTATTCGTACGATTATCGGATGTCAGGATGCACGGTAAGGCTTTTACTTTTCAGACGCTTCGCCCGGATACCATTATCGATGGGTTATTCGATCTGGGTATGCGGGTGGATTCCGGTCTCACTCCGCTAAACAGCTATGAGAACCGCGTTTATCAGTTCCAGGACGAAGAGCGCCATCGCTATGTGGTAAAGTTCTATCGTCCTGAGCGCTGGTCCGCAGAACAGATCCTTGAAGAACACCAGTTTGCGCTTCAGCTTGTAGAAGATGAAGTGCCTGTTGCTGCGCCGCTCTTATTTAACGACAGCACGCTTCATCAGCATCAGGGATTCTACTTTGCCGTTTTCCCAAGCCTTGGCGGTCGTCAGTTCGAAGCGGATAACCTTGATCAGATGGAATGGGTTGGCCGCTATCTGGGGCGCCTGCACCAGACTGGCCGCAAACAGCGCTTTACTGCCCGCCCGGAAATTGGCGTGCAGGAGTACCTGCTGGAACCGCGCCAGGTGTTTGAACAGGCGACGCTTATCCCCTCTGGCCTGAAGGCCGATTTTCTGAAGGCGACCGATAAACTCATTGCTGCCGTCATGGAGCAATGGCACGGCTGTGGGAACACGTTACGCCTGCACGGTGACTGCCATGCGGGTAATATCCTCTGGCGCGACGGGCCACTGTTTGTCGACTTAGACGATGCGCGAACCGGCCCGGCGATTCAGGATCTGTGGATGCTGCTTATCGGCGATAAGGCTGAACAGCGTATGCAGCTAGAGACCATCGTCGAGGCCTATGAGGAATTCAGCCCCTTTAACAGCGATGAAATCGCGCTAATTGAACCTTTACGCGCTATGCGGCTGGTTTATTATCTGGCGTGGTTGCTCAGACGCTGGGACGATCCCGCTTTCCCGGTCAATTTCCCCTGGTTAACCGGGGAGGATTACTGGCGGGGGCAGACGTCGACTTTTCTTGAGCAGGTGAAGGTTCTACAGGAACCCCCGCTTCAGTTAACGCCAATGTATTAATGTGATATATCCAGGAGAGAGTAAATCATGAAAAAAGTTTGGCTGGCGCTGGCTGGTATGATTCTGGCTTTTAGTGCATCCGCTGCCCAGATCACCGATGGCAAGCAGTACATCACCCTTGATAAGCCGATTGCTGGCGAGCCGCAGGTGCTCGAGTTCTTTTCATTCTATTGCCCGCACTGCTACCAGTTTGAAGAAGTGCTGCATGTTTCTGACAATGTGCGTCAGAAACTGCCGGAAGGCACCAAAATGACCAAATACCACGTTGAGTTCCTGGGCCCTCTGGGCAAGGATCTGACGCAGGCATGGGCGGTGGCCATCGCTCTGGGCGTTGAAGATAAAATTACTGCGCCGATGTTCGAAGCCGTGCAGAAAACCCAGACCGTGCAGAGCGTGGCTGACATTCGTAAGGTGTTCGTCGATGCTGGCGTGAAAGGGGAAGACTACGATGCCGCTTGGAATAGCTTCGTGGTGAAATCTCTGGTCGCTCAGCAAGAGAAAGCGGCAGCCGATCTGCAGTTGCAGGGGGTACCGGCTATGTATGTTAATGGTAAATACCAGCTGAACCCGCAGGGGATGGACACCAGCAATATGGATGTCTTCGTCGCTCAGTATGCGGATACCGTGAAGCAACTGGTAGAGAAGAAATAAAAAAAACGCCGGTCACTGACCGGCGTTACTTTAGCTGTTCTGGCTGTGACTACCTTTCTTTGTCCCGCATGATGTCAGTCAACTGACGGTCTTTCTCTTCCCATAGCCCATTCAGCCAGCGCTGGAAGCCGCGCTTAAAGTTCTTATCGTTAACGTAATCGCCGTGCAGCTCTTCACCAATAGGGACCAGATTGATTCGTACTACAATGCGCGTCAGGCGGCCGCTCAGCATGTCGTAAAATGGCCTTGTATTGTTCTCCGGGTAGCACAGCGTGACATTCAGTAGTTTATCGAACTGCGAACCGAGTACGTTGAGCGCCATGGCGATGCCTGCCGCTTTAGGCGGTAGCAGGTTATCGTAAGGCGAGCGCGTCTCGCGTTTTTTGGCTTCGGTAAAACGCGAGCCTTCCACGAAATTGACGATAGTCGTCGGATGCGCGCGGAATTTTTCACACGAACGGCGGGTGGTTTCGACATCTTTACCGCGGCGTTCTGGATGTCTAATAAGGTAACTGCGCGAATAGCGGCGCATAAAGGGCATATCCAGCGCCCAGCAGGCGAGGCCGATGAAGGGTACCCATGCCAGCTGCTGTTTAAGGAAGTACTTATTCATCGGAATATGCTTGCGGAACAGCACGCACAACACCACGATGTCTGCCCAGCTATGGTGGTTACTGATCAGCAGATACCAGTTCTTTTTATTTAAGCCTTCCAGACCCTCGACGTCCCATTTAAGCCAGGGATTGAGATACAACAGCAGCGCCAGCCCTTCGCACCAGCAATACATCATAAAATTGCAAAAAACAGATATAGATCGCCATACCGCTGGAATGGGAACCAGCAGTTTAATCAGCCCGGCGACGATGATCGGTACAGAGCAGATAATGGTGACTAAGATGGTTAAGGCGATACTCAGCGGAAGTGTTATCGCAGCGAGTAATCTCGACATAGTTAGTTTATTCAGAAAGTTAGGCTGACAAAGAGCGCCTTTAAGCTGCGCAAGAGGCTGATTTTACCAGAAAACGCGGTAAATAACGGATCTTACGAGAACAGAAAAAAACAAGGATCTTCTATCCACATGGAACATTGGGTCATCAAATTGATGCCATGATCACCGATATGTTTTTAATTGGCTGATATATAAAGAGTAATACTATTTATTCGTTTTTTTTCAGGGGCGGATAAGCTGACGTTGTAAAACTATGCACAAAGTTATCCACAAACAAAGTTGTCCGGCGATCGCGACGATCGTTGAATCTTTTCCACGAAATGTGGGAAAAATTCAGGATTTCATGCCCGTCTGTGGCATCCTTTATCCATAATCTGATAAACAGGCACGGAAATTATGGTTCAGATCCCAGAAAACCCTCTCATCCTCGTTGACGGCTCCTCCTATCTTTATCGGGCGTATCATGCGTTTCCGCCGCTGACTAACAGCGCAGGGGAGCCGACCGGGGCTATGTACGGCGTACTGAATATGCTGCGCAGTTTGATCCTGCAGTATCAGCCGTCTCATGCCGTCGTGGTCTTTGATGCGAAAGGGAAAACCTTCCGTGATGAATTGTTCGAACACTACAAGTCCCACCGCCCGCCGATGCCGGACGATCTGCGTGCGCAGATCGAGCCTTTGCATAAGATGGTGAAAGCGATGGGGCTGCCGCTGATGGCGGTTCCGGGCGTCGAAGCCGACGATGTGATAGGCACCCTGGCACGGGAAGCAGAAAGGGCGGGCCGTCCGGTGCTGATCAGCACCGGTGATAAAGACATGGCTCAGCTGGTGACGCCGGGGATCACCCTGATCAATACCATGACTAACACTATCCTCGGACCGGATGAGGTCGTCACCAAGTATGGCGTCCCGCCGGAGCTGATTATCGATTTCCTGGCACTGATGGGCGATTCCTCGGATAACATTCCCGGCGTGCCGGGCGTGGGTGAGAAGACCGCCCAGGCGCTGCTGCAAGGCCTTGGCGGCCTTGATACGCTGTATGCGGAACCGGAGAAAATTGCTGAACTGAGCTTCCGCGGCGCGAAAACGATGGCGGCGAAGCTGGAACAGAACAAGGACGTGGCTTATCTCTCTTATCAGCTGGCGACCATTAAAACCGACGTCGAGCTGGAGCTCACGTGCGAAGAGCTGGAGGTGCAGCCGCCGGCGGCTGATGATCTGCTGGCGCTGTTCAGGCAGTACGAATTTAAGCGCTGGACAACCGACGTTGAGGCCGGGAAATGGCTGCAGGCCAAGGGCGGCAAACCGGCCGCGAAACCTGCAGAGCCTGCGGCAGCGGCACAAGCAGAAGCAGAGGATGAACCGGCCTCCGCCCTTTCAGCAGAGCACTATGTCACTATCCTTGATGAGGCCACGCTGGTCACCTGGATCGATAAGCTGAAGCAGGCGCCGCTCTTTGCCTTTGATACGGAAACCGACAGCCTGGATAACATCTCCGCCAATATGGTCGGTCTTTCATTCGCGGTTGAGCCGGGCGTGGCCGCCTATGTTCCCGTGGCGCATGATTATCTTGATGCACCGGATCAGATCCCCCGCGAGCGCGTACTGGCGTTGCTTAAACCGCTGTTGGAGGATGAGAAGCTGCTCAAGGTCGGGCAAAATCTCAAATACGATCGTGGTATTTTGGCCAACTACGACATTGAGCTGCGCGGGATTGCGTTCGATACCATGCTGGAATCCTACATTCTCGACAGCGTGGCGGGCCGTCACGATATGGACAGTCTTTCCGACCGCTGGCTGAAGCATAAAACCATTACCTTTGAAGAGATCGCCGGTAAAGGTAAGAACCAGCTCACCTTTAACCAGATTGCACTGGAGGAGGCTGGCCGCTACGCGGCGGAAGATGCCGACGTCACGCTCCAGCTGCATCTGAAGATGTGGCCGAAGCTGCAGCAGCATGAAGGTCCGCTGAATATCTTTAAGCATATCGAAATGCCGCTGGTGCCGGTGCTGTCACGTGTTGAACGCAATGGCGTGAAAATCGATCCCGCTGTGCTGCATGCGCATTCGCAGGAGATCGCTCTGCGTCTGGTAGAGCTGGAGCAGCGCGCGCATGATATTGCCGGGGAAGTGTTCAATCTCTCTTCCACCAAGCAACTGCAAACGATTCTGTTTGAGAAACAGGGCATCAAGCCGCTGAAGAAGACGCCGGGCGGCGCGCCGTCCACGTCTGAAGAGGTCCTGGAAGAGCTGGCGCTGGATTATCCGTTGCCGAAAGTGATTCTGGAATATCGCGGGCTGGCGAAACTGAAATCGACCTATACCGATAAACTGCCGCTGATGATTAACCCCAAAACGGGGCGCGTGCATACCTCCTATCATCAGGCGGTCACTGCTACCGGCCGTTTATCGTCTACCGATCCAAACCTGCAAAATATCCCAGTGCGTAACGAAGAAGGACGGCGTATTCGCCAGGCGTTTATCGCGCCGGAAGAATACGTCATTGTCTCAGCAGACTACTCGCAAATCGAACTGCGTATTATGGCGCACCTGTCGCGGGATAAAGGCCTGCTGACCGCTTTCGCAGAAGGGAAGGATATTCACCGGGCGACGGCGGCTGAAGTGTTTGGCTTACCACTGGACAGCGTCAGCAGCGAACAACGCCGCAGTGCGAAAGCCATCAACTTCGGTCTCATCTATGGTATGAGCGCCTTCGGCCTGGCCCGCCAGCTGAACATCCCGCGTAAAGAAGCACAGAAGTATATGGATCTTTATTTCGAGCGTTATCCGGGCGTCCTGGAGTATATGGAGCGCACCCGCGCTCAGGCGAAAGAGCAAGGGTACGTTGAAACGCTGGATGGCCGTCGACTCTATCTGCCGGATATCAAATCCAGCAATGGTGCCCGTCGCGCCGGCGCGGAACGTGCGGCGATCAACGCCCCGATGCAGGGGACGGCGGCGGACATTATCAAGCGGGCGATGATTGCTGTTGATGAATGGCTGCGGAAGGAGCAACCTCGCGTGCGGATGATCATGCAGGTTCACGATGAACTGGTCTTTGAAGTGCATAAAGATGAGCTCGATGCCGTGTCGAAAAAGATCCATGAACTGATGGAGAACAGCACTACGCTGGCGGTACCGCTGCTGGTGGAAGTCGGTAGTGGTGAAAACTGGGATCAAGCGCACTAAGTATACAAAGCGCAAAGCGATTTTCTGTAAGTAAGCAACATAACTTATAGCGTTTTGTGAGGATCATTTGAATTTGCTATGTAAATAGTGAAAAAAAACTACAAAAAATGCTTTATCCGTGAGCGAAAGAAGAGTAGAGTTAATCGCGTAGGGTACAGAGGTAAGATGTTCTATCTTTCAGACCTTTTACTTCACGTAATCGGATTTGGCTGAATATTTTAGCCGCCCCGGTCATTTATGACCGGGGCGTTTTTTATTGCGCGAAAGAAAAGTTTGATGCAGTTAAAACCGCGTAATATGAACGTCCGGATAGGGCGCTACGCGCCGTTATCCGGAAAAAGCGGGGTTACTCGGCGTCTTCGACGGCTTCTTGCGGCGGGATTTCGTTAAACCAGCTATCCAGCTTCTGTCGCAGCTTATCCACGCCAGATTTTTTCAGCGAGGAGAAGGGTTCAACCTGGACATCGCCATTGAAGGCCAGTACCGCTTCTCGCACCATATTCACTTGCGCTTTACGCGCGCCGCTGGCGAGCTTATCGGCTTTGGTCAGCAGGACCAGAACCTGAATATCACTTTCTACCGCCCATTCGATCATTTGTTGATCGAGATCTTTAAGGGGGTGGCGAATATCCATCAGCACCACCAGGCCTTTCAGGCACAGACGTTTTTCCAGGTACTCTCCTAGCGCACGCTGCCACTTGATCTTCATCTCTTCGGGTACTTGCGCATAACCATAGCCGGGCAGGTCAACCAGGCGTTTGCCCTCGGCGACTTCGAACAGGTTAATCAGCTGCGTACGTCCAGGAGTCTTGGAGGTCCGCGCCAGGCTCTTCTGGTTGGTCAGCGTATTCAGCGCGCTGGATTTTCCCGCGTTGGAGCGGCCGGCGAACGCCACTTCAATACCGGTATCGGCAGGAAGATGGCGGATATCTGGCGCGCTAGTGACAAAGTGCGTCAGTTGATAATTCCAGTTGGTCAAGACGGTCGTCTCCGTTAAAACAGGCTATGGCAGGGATTATACCTGAACAGCAGAAAAAGGCTGTTTTTACCGCACGCCGTTCCTGTAAGTAAAAACCATATGGTTTGTGAGACATTGACTATTCTTCGTATAGGACATACCTGAGAATAATAAGACGATAAAGATATAATGCATTGAAAATAAAAGAGTTATAAAAATAGAGAAATCTGAAAATGTTTTTTTAACGGCCTGGCTGGTTGTCGATTTTTGTCAACAGGGTAAAGTAATACACAACGGCGGGGATGCTGAAAGGATTAAGACTCAGGACGAGGGGTCAGGAAGCGCCAGGAGGCGAAGACCACAGGATAGTCAGGATGACGCGCGTCTTGGAGACGTTTCAAAGGGAAAAGGAAGAAACAGGGACCGTTGGACGCTAAGGGAAAGACAGGGTAAGTCGTTAGCGAACAGGGAAAGAAGAAGCCCGTTAAGGGTGGTCAGTGAGGAAAAAGGCGACAGAGTAATCTGTCGCCTTTTTTCTTTGCTTGCTTTCTGCTAGATTCCGCCTCAATTCTATACTGAATAATACTGTCTGAAGATTACATACCATGAAAAAACCGACATCCGCCACCCGTGGCAAATCCGGCCGCAAGTCGCGTGAAGAAATAAATCAGGAAGCTCGCGATCGCAAACGGCAAAAGAAACATCGTGGCCACGCGGCGGGAAGTCGCGCGAACGGCGGCGATGCGGCTTCAGCGGGCAAAAAACAGAGCCAGACGCAAGACCCACGCGTCGGTAGTAAAAAACCGATCCCGCTGGGCGTGAGCGAAAGCAGCACCCCGGCCCCCAAGCAGCATAAACCAAAGAGCGAGAAACCTATGCTTTCACCGCAGGCTGAGCTGGAGTTGCTGGAGAATGATGAGCGCCTGGATGCGCTGCTGGAACGTCTGGAAGAGGGCGGCACCCTGAATGCTGAAGAGCAGAGCTGGGTGGACGCCAAACTGGATCGCATTGATGAGCTGATGCAGCAGCTCGGCCTCTCTTACGATGACGAAGATGAAGAAGAGGAAGAACGTCAGGAAGATATGATGCGTCTGCTGAAGGGTGGAAACTAACATTTGCATCCCATCGGATTCCCGGTACTGCTTATAACCCTTCTGGTTATATGTTATCTGCTGTGGTTATTCGTTAAACTACGACGGTTGTCGCGGCGTCAGAAATGGCTGCGCAACCGGCTCATGACCCGCGGTGCGGTGAGGCCGGGACGGCGTACCCGTCGGCGGCACCATCGGAAGGAGTGAGCATGTCTGAGCAGATAATCGACTGGGATCTGGCCCTGATCCAGAAATATAACTATTCCGGGCCGCGCTATACCTCGTATCCCACCGCGCTGGAGTTTTCAGCGCAATTCGGCGCGGCGGAATTCGAAGCCGCTGTGGCCCGTTATCCACAGCGGCCCCTGTCGCTGTACGTGCATATCCCTTTTTGCCATAAGCTGTGTTATTTCTGCGGCTGCAATAAGATAGTCACCCGCCAGCAGCATAAGGCCGATCAATATCTCGATGTCCTTGAACAGGAGATCATCCGCCGCGCGCCGCTGTTTGCCTGTCGCCAGGTTAAACAACTGCACTGGGGTGGCGGCACGCCAACCTATCTCAATAAGGCGCAAATCAGTCGCCTGATGAATCTGTTGCGCAGCCACTTCCATTTCAGCGCGGAAGCCGAGATCTCCATTGAGGTCGATCCACGTGAGATCGAGCTGGATGTCCTCGATCATTTACGCACCGAGGGTTTCAACCGCCTGAGTATGGGCGTGCAGGACTTCAATAAAGAGGTTCAGCGTCTGGTTAACCGTGAGCAGGATGAAGCGTTCATCTTTGATTTGCTCAACCATGCGCGGGAGATTGGTTTTACCTCGACCAATATCGACCTCATCTACGGCCTGCCGAAGCAAACGCCGGAGAGCTTTGCCTTTACCCTGCAAAAGGTCGCTGAGCTCAATCCTGACCGCCTGAGCGTGTTTAACTATGCGCATCTGCCCACGCTCTTTGCCGCACAGCGGAAAATTAAAGATGCCGATCTGCCCTCCGCTGAACAGAAGCTGGAGATCCTGCAGGAGACCATCGGTTCACTGACGGCGGCAGGCTATCAGTTTATCGGCATGGACCACTTTGCTCGCCCAGACGATGAATTAGCGGTCGCGCAACGTCACGGCATACTGCACCGCAATTTCCAGGGCTACACCACCCAGGGGGATACCGATCTGCTGGGAATGGGCGTTTCGGCGATCAGCATGATTGGCGACAGCTACGCTCAGAACCAAAAAGAGCTGAAGCAATACTACCAGCAGGTGGCAGAGCAAGGGGACGCCCTGTGGCGCGGGATCGCGTTAACCCGTGATGACTGTTTACGTCGTGACGTGATTAAGGCGTTGATCTGTAATTTCCGTCTGGATATTGAGGCAGTAGAGGCGCAGTGGGATGTGGATTTTCAGTCTTATTTTGCGGAAGACCTGAAGCTACTGGCGCCGTTGGCACATGACGGGCTGGTGGCTGTGGATGATAAGGCCATTCAGGTGACGGCGAAAGGCCGCCTGCTGATCCGCAATATCTGTATGTGCTTTGACGCGTATCTACGGCAAAAGGCTCGGATGCAGCAGTTCTCACGGGTCATTTAATGTTTTCCCCCTCTCCGACGGAAGAGGGGGAACAATTAGCTGAACAGCCCGACCAGCGCAGCGCACAGAACGGCTGCGACTGCCGTCTGTGGCGTGTGACTCGCAGCGGCGCCGCTCGATATCATACTCACCAGTGATTCAAACATGATGCTCTCCCGTAATGCCGGGCACGATCATACTCAACTCATCGGAACAGTAAAGTACAAAATAGCAGCACTTTGCGCTGAACGGCTAATTTTCATCATGCCGTTAATCACTACTCCATTCCCAGCTCTTTTAGCTTACGCGTCAGGGTATTACGACCCCATCCCAGCAGGCGTGCGGCTTCCTGCTTGTGACCTTGCGTGTGGCGCAGGGCGGTTGTCAGCAGCGTGCGTTCCATTTCAGGTTGCGCTTCTGAGAGCAGGTTTTGATGACCGGAGCGCAGCGCCCGATCGGCCCACTGACCCAGCAGCGTCGCCCAGCTATCGGGCTGCATCTGCGTCGGGCTGTCCGGAACCGTGGTCTCAAACAGTTCGCTCGGCAGATCCTGCGTCAGCACTTCCTGGCCGGCGGCCATCACGGTGAGCCAGCGACAGGTATTTTCCAGCTGACGGACGTTGCCAGGCCACGCCAGGCGAGTCAGCGCTGTCTCCGTTTCCGGATGCAGCTGTTTGGCTTCAACGCCGAGCTCGCGGGCGGCTATCTGCAGAAAATGGCGAGCCAGACGTGGAATATCTTCCCGGCGCTCGCGCAGCGGCGGTAAATGTACCCGGATCACGTTCAGGCGGTGGAATAAATCTTCACGGAATTTCCCCTCCTGCACGCGCTGTTCCAGGTTCTGGTGGGTGGCGGCGATAATCCGCACATCAACCTTCACCGGCGCGTAGCCGCCCACGCGATAAAACTGGCCATCCGCCAGCACGCGCAGAAGACGAGTCTGCACATCAAGCGGCATATCGCCAATTTCATCCAGGAATAGCGTGCCGCCGTCAGCCTGTTCGAAGCGTCCCTGGCGGACGGTATTGGCGCCGGTAAAGGCCCCTTTTTCATGACCGAACAGCTCGGACTCAATCAGGTCCTTGGGGATTGCTGCCATATTGAGCGCGATAAACGGCGCTTTTGAACGTGGACTATGACGATGCAGGGCGTGAGCGACGAGCTCTTTACCGGTACCGGATTCGCCATTGATCAGCACGCTGATGGATGAGCGCGACAAGCGGCCAATAATGCGAAAGACATCCTGCATTGCCGGCGCTTCGCCGATGATGTCCGCAGTTGGGCTGCTTATCGGCGCATTTCGCGGCTGTTGCTGCTCCTGGTAGTGGCTTATCGCCCGATCGACCAGGGCGACGGCTTCATCAATATCAAAAGGTTTGGGCAGATAATCAAACGCGCCTTGCTGATAGGCGCTAACCGCAGCGTCCAGATCGGAATGTGCGGTCATTATGATGACCGGAAGCATTGGATGACGCTGCTTAATCTGTTTGAGCAGCGCCAGACCATCCATTCCCGGCATACGGATATCTGACAGCAGTACATCCGGGGTTTTGGTGGTGAGGGCATCTAGCACCTCATTGCCGCTTTCGAACGTTGTGCAGCTCAAGCCGGCTCCGGTGAGCGCGCGTTCAAGCACCCAGCGGATGGAGCTATCGTCATCAACGATCCAGGCTATCCCTCGTTGCATAAACACCTCTACTTCCGAATAGGCAGGTATACCGAAAATTCGGTATGACCCGGCCAGCTGGTGAATTCAATTTTGCCGGAGTGCTGATCGATAAGGCTGCGGGCAATAGATAAGCCCAGGCCGGTACCGCCTTCGCGGCCGCTGACCATCGGATAAAACAGCGTATCCTGGAGATGGGGCGGAATACCCGGGCCATTATCTTCAACGTCAATACGTGCGGCGAGGCGATAACGCACCCCGTGCAGCGTCAGCTGGAAAGCGGTGCGGGTGCGGAGAACAATTTCGCCCCCTTCCGGCCCCAGCGCCTGCAGCGCATTACGGACGATGTTCAGCAACACCTGTTCAATTTGATCCGGGTCGTGGGGCAGCTCTGGTAGGCTGGGGTCGTAATCACGGATTAACTTCACGTTGTCCGGTAACTCCATGGAGACCAGTTTCACTACCCGCTCGGCGACTTTATGGATACTTTCAGTAACGTGCATGCCCGGATGCTGTGGCCCAAGCAGGCGATCGACCAGATTTCTCAGCCGGTCAGCCTGCTCGATGATCACTTTGGTATATTCCGTTAGCGCCGGGTCGGGCAGGGCTTTGCTGAGCAGCTGTGCCGCGCCGCGCAGGCCACCTAACGGGTTTTTTATCTCATGTGCCAGGCCGCGGACCAGATCGCGGGCGGCGACCTGCTGTGCGTGCTGCAGTTGCTCCTGGCTCAGGCGGCGCTGGTTATCCATTGGCGCCATTTCCAGCAAAATAAAGCCTTCCGGTAGCCGCTGGGCGGTCAGAGACAGGATGTGTGAGCGGCCATCGATAACCAGCGTGACTTCGTTATCGGTAAAACCCTGGCCCGCCTGCAGACTCTCCTGCATCAGCCCAATATTCAATGAGAAATAGCTCAACAGCTCAGGTAACGGGGTGCCAAACAGCTTGCGTGAACTCTGCGCCAGCAGCTGCTGCGCCGCAGGGTTGGCAAAGTGCACCGCCAGGTCATCATCGACCAGTAAGATACTGTTGATTAGAGAGTTAAGGATCTGCCCAGCATCGGGCAGTGTGCCTGTTGCCATTCGACAGTCTCCTGAAAATGAGTGCACCAATTTAGTGCATTATAGCTTTTTATCGGTAAAAAGCTCGCGAGATCAGCGTGTTGGTGGAGAAAAAAGCCCATCCTGAGATGGGCTGAAAGTTTCCACGGCAACAAAATATCCCGGGCATCCCGCGCCACAACACGACATACCCTGGATTTACAGCAAAATTAGACGCTGTAGTACAGTTCGAACTCAACCGGATGCGGAGTCATGCGTACGCGGTCGTTCTCTTCCAGACGCAGGGCGATGTAAGCATCGATAGCGTCATTGGTGAACACGCCGCCAGCCGTCAGGAACTCGCGGTCAGCATCCAGGGCCTGCAGGGCTTCTTCCAGAGAACCAGCAACCTGCGGGATCTCTTTCGCTTCTTCCGGCGGCAGGTCGTACAGGTTTTTGTCCATTGCTTCGCCCGGATGGATTTTGTTCTTGATACCATCAAGGCCAGCCATCAGCAGCGCTGCAAAGCACAGGTACGGGTTGGCAGCCGGGTCCGGGAAGCGCACTTCGATACGACGCGCTTTCGGAGAGGTCACCACCGGAATACGGATGGAGGCAGAGCGGTTACGCGCAGAGTAAGCCAGCATAACCGGCGCTTCGTAACCCGGGACCAGACGCTTGTAGGAGTTGGTGGTCGGGTTCGCCAGGGCGTTAATCGCTTTAGCGTGTTTGATTACGCCGCCGATGTAGAACAGCGCCTGCTCAGACAGACCTGCGTATTTGTCGCCGGAGAACAGGTTAGTCCCGTTTTTCGCCAGAGACATATGGCAGTGCATGCCGGAGCCGTTGTCGCCGAACATTGGTTTCGGCATAAAGGTCGCGGTTTTACCGAAGCGGTGAGCGACGTTGTGAACAACGTATTTGTAAATCTGAATTTCATCCGCTTTTTTGGTCATGGTGTTGAAGCGAGTTGCCACTTCGTTCTGACCTGCGGTTGCCACTTCGTGGTGGTGAGCTTCAACAACCAGACCCATCTCTTCCATGATCATACACATGGTGGAGCGGATATCCTGTGAAGAGTCTACTGGCGGAACCGGGAAGTAACCCCCTTTCACGCCCGGACGGTGACCTTTGTTACCGCCTTCGTATTTGGTGGAGGAGTTCCACGCACCTTCGATGTCATCGATCGCGACATGGGAGCCAGAGATAGAGGCGCCGAAGCGGACGTCGTCGAACAGGAAGAATTCTGGTTCTGGCCCGAACAGGACGGTATCAGCGATGCCGGTGGCGCGCAGGTACTCTTCAGCGCGTTTCGCGATGGAGCGCGGGTCGCGGTCATAGCCCTGCAGGGTGCCTGGTTCGAGGATATCGCAGCGGATGATCAGCGTCGGTTCTTCGAAGAACGGGTCAATGACCGCGGTGGAGGCGTCTGGCATCAGGACCATGTCAGATTCGTTGATACCTTTCCAGCCACCAATCGAGGAGCCATCAAACATTTTGCCTTCTTCGAAGAATTCGGCATTTACCTGATGAGACGGAATCGTGACGTGCTGTTCTTTACCTTTGGTATCGGTGAAGCGCAGATCGACAAACTTCACTTCGTGCTCGTTCAGCATCGTCAAAACGTGTTCAGCGGACATACTTAAACTCTCCCGGATTGGTCATTGTCGTCGTGGTAACGAAAACTTCATACTGCTTAAAAGTGGCGTTGTTGCCTTAAAAAATATAAAGCGAAATCTGTGCCAACTTTTAAATGCCCTATAAAACGCTGTATCATGCGCACCATAGTGCAAAAGGACTGCACCATGATGGAGATAATGCACCAAAGTAGTGCCTCAGTGTGAACATTGAGCACCATTTTGGTGCAATTTTTGTTACGGTGCCCTTTTATCGCTCCGTGAAAGCGGTCACAAAGAAACTCTGCAATACTTGTTTGCGGAGGATGTTTGTGATCCTGTTCAGTCCTTCGCTTAATACGTGTACAATAACGCGCTATTTCTAATGCCTGAGGCAAAGTTGTGATCGAAAATCTGCGTAATATCGCCATCATCGCGCACGTTGACCATGGTAAAACTACCCTGGTTGACAAGCTGCTACAGCAATCCGGTACGTTCGACGCACGTACTGAAGCACAAGAACGTGTGATGGACTCCAACGATTTGGAGAAAGAGCGTGGGATTACCATCCTCGCTAAAAACACCGCAATCAAATGGAATGATTACCGTATCAACATCGTTGATACCCCAGGGCACGCCGACTTCGGAGGTGAGGTTGAGCGTGTTATGTCCATGGTTGACTCTGTGCTGCTGGTGGTCGATGCCTTTGATGGCCCGATGCCGCAAACGCGCTTCGTGACCAAAAAAGCTTTTGCCCACGGCCTGAAGCCGATCGTGGTCATCAACAAAGTTGACCGCCCGGGCGCCCGTCCGGACTGGGTTGTCGATCAGGTGTTCGACCTGTTCGTTAACCTTGATGCGACCGACGAACAGCTGGACTTCCCGATCGTTTACGCGTCCGCGCTGAACGGTATCGCGGGTCTGGACCACGAAGACATGGCTGACGACATGACCCCGCTGTATCAGGCGATTGTTGATCGCGTGCCGGCGCCGGACGTTGACCTTGACGGTCCGCTGCAGATGCAGATTTCCCAGCTGGACTACAACAACTATGTTGGCGTCATCGGTATCGGCCGCATCAAACGCGGTAAAGTGAAGCCGAACCAGCAGGTCACTATCATCGATAGCGAAGGCAAAACCCGTAACGGTAAAGTCGGTAAAGTTCTGACTCACCTGGGTCTGGAGCGTATCGAGAGCGACGTAGCCGAAGCTGGCGACATCATCGCGATCACCGGTCTGGGCGAGCTGAACATCTCCGACACCATCTGCGATCCGCAGAATGTTGAAGCGCTGCCGGCACTGTCCGTTGATGAACCGACCGTAACCATGTTCTTCAACGTCAACACCTCTCCGTTCTGTGGTAAAGAAGGTAAGTTCGTTACCTCTCGCCAGATTCTGGACCGTCTGAACAAAGAGCTGGTGCACAACGTGGCGCTGCGCGTCGAAGAGACTCAGGACGCTGATGCATTCCGCGTTTCTGGTCGTGGCGAACTGCACCTGTCCGTTCTGATTGAAAACATGCGTCGTGAAGGTTTCGAGATGGCGGTTTCCCGTCCGAAAGTTATCTTCCGCGAAATCGACGGCCGTAAACAAGAGCCGTTCGAAAACGTGACGCTGGACGTCGAAGAGCAGCACCAGGGTTCTGTCATGCAGGCGCTGGGCGAGCGTAAAGGCGACCTGAAAAACATGAATCCAGACGGTAAAGGCCGCGTACGTCTCGACTACGTGATCCCAAGCCGTGGTCTGATCGGCTTCCGTTCAGAGTTCATGACCATGACTTCTGGTACCGGTCTGCTGTACTCCACCTTCAGCCACTACGACGACGTTCGTCCGGGCGAAGTGGGCCAGCGTAACAACGGCGTACTGATCTCTAACGGTCAGGGTAAAGCGGTTGCGTTCGCCCTGTTCGGTCTGCAGGATCGCGGTAAGCTGTTCCTCGGCCACGGTGCTGAAGTTTACGAAGGCCAGATCATCGGTATTCACAGTCGTTCTAACGACCTGACGGTAAACTGCCTGACCGGTAAGAAACTGACCAACATGCGTGCGTCCGGTACTGACGAAGCAACGGTTCTGGTTCCGCCGATTAAGATGACCCTGGAGCAGGCTCTGGAGTTCATCGATGACGACGAACTGGTAGAAGTGACCCCTACGTCTATCCGTATCCGTAAACGTCACCTGACTGAGAACGACCGTAAACGCGCGATGCGCGGTGCAAAAGAAGAGTAATTTTTCTTCTTGTTGTTCGCTAAACCCCGCCTCTTCGGCGGGGTTTTTTTATGGGCGGTCTCTGCCTGTCGTCGCGCTATTTCCGAGTTGCCGAGAGAGATCGGTCACATTTATACCTAAAGTTTGTGTGAGGAATTGCTTTCTTTTTTTGCGGAAGAGTAAGATGAGTTATCTGGTTTAAACCAAATGGATTAAACAATGACTGAAAATATCTCCACTGTTGAAAATGCGAAAGAGAAACTGGATCTGTGGCTTAAGCAAGGGCTGACGGCTGCGGGGGGAAAACTCCCTTCAGAAAGAGAGCTTGGTGAGCTACTGGGCATCAAACGGATGACGCTGCGTCAGGCGCTGCTTAGCCTGGAAGCGGAATCGAGGATTTTTCGTAAAGACCGTAAAGGATGGTTTGTCGCCCAGCCGCGTTTTAACTATAGCCCAGAGCTCTCAGCGAGCTTTCAGCGAGCCGCCATTGAGCAGGGCAGAGAACCCTCATGGGGCTTTAATGAAAAACAGCGAACCCGAGACTATCCCGACGTTGCTAAACCCCTGCTGGATGTTATTCCGTCTGATGATTTATATCTGGTAACCGGCTGGGGAGCGCTTGAAGGGCATAAAGTTTTCTACCACGAGACCTTTATCAACCCTAACGTCGCGCCAGATTTTATTGACCGGTTGAAGAACCAGTCTTTTTCCTCCGTCTGGGAGCGTGAATATCATAAGCCAGTGGTGATTAAAAAACTGGCTTTTAGACCCGTCAGAATGTCGGGCGATGTGAGCAAATTCATCGGCGGCTCTGCAGGTCTGCCGGCTATTCTGATAGAAAAACACCGTGCCGATAGTGCAGGTAATATTGTGCAGATAGATCTCGAATACTGGCGATTTGAGGCTGTGGATCTCTTTATTAACTTGTAGGTATTTTATGGTCACTAAAGATAACGCCGGGAAGATCCTTTCCCGTATTGATAACATACCACTCTACCTTCATGCCTATGCCTATCATTTGAATATGCGGCTTGAACGTATTTTACCTAATGATTTGCTGGTCATCGCAGATAGCCTGCATTTAAAAGGGGTAAAAATACATGTTCTTGATGGCGAGCGCTACTCGCTGAGCAATATGAATGATATCCAGTTAGCCGAGTTTGGAGATAAAGCAAAATCGTTGCAACTGGATATTCATATCGAGACCAGCGCCTCCGATAAACAAACAATCGATCAGGCCGTCACTATCGCTTTAAAAACAGGCGCATCATCCGTTCGCTTTTATCCTCGTTATGAAGGACATTTGCACGACGTTATTGAAAAAATTTCCACCGACATTCAATACATTAAACAAGCATATAGCCATACTGGCCTGACGTTTACCCTTGAGCAACATGAAGATCTGAAAAGCGTTGAACTGGTAAATTTAATTAAACACAGCGAAATGCCAACGCTATCGCTTCTTTTTGACTTCGCCAATATGATCAACGCCAATGAACGACCTCTTGAGGCGTTAGCGTTGATGTCACCTTACATTACGCAGGTTCATATTAAAGACGCCTGTATTATTGCTGAGAACGGTGGACTTGGGCATCGGGCCTGTAACTCAGGCCAGGGCGATATGCCATTTAAGGCGCTGCTGACGAAATTAATTTGTCTCGGCGATGACCAGCCGCAGGTCATGGCGTACGGCCTGGAAGAGGAGGTGGATTACTATGCACCCCCGTTCCGTTTTGCAACGGAAGGTGACAACCCGTGGATCCCGTGGCGGCAAATGAGCGAAACTCCGCTACCTGATGCTGACCAGCTTGAAGAGCGGCTGCTGAAAGAAAAGCAGGATGCGATTGCGCAACTGAAACATGTCGAAGATACATTGCAAATAATAAAAAACGAAGCGCTTACCGTGCTGGCACACTAAATTTATCGATAATTCGTTATACCGGGTCATCATTTTTAATAAATGATGATGGTCTGTTATCTTCCTTAAACCAAATGATGTTAAATCATTAGGGGATCCTATGCTCACAAAAAAGAAATGGGCTATATTCAGTTTATTAACCTTGTGCGGCGGCACCATTTATAAACTGCCCTCACTGAAAGATGCCTTTTATATTCCAATGCAGGACTATTTTCATCTGACTAATGGCCAGATAGGTAATGCCATGTCGGTGAACTCAGTGGTGACCACGATTGGTTTTTTCCTGTCAATTTACTTTGCCGATAAGCTTCCTCGCCGTTACACCATGTCGTTGTCACTGATTGCAACAGGCTTATTAGGGATCTATCTGACGACGATGCCTGGATATTGGGGAATTCTCTTCGTTTGGGCCTTATTTGGCGTTACCTGCGATATGATGAACTGGCCGGTGCTATTAAAGTCGGTAAGTCGGCTGGGCAACAGCGAACAACAGGGGCGGTTATTTGGCTTCTTTGAAACCGGGCGGGGGGTTGTCGACACGATTATTGCCTTCTCTGCTTTAGCTATTTTTACCTGGTTTGGTAGCGGTTTGCTGGGTTTTAAAGCCGGGATCTGGTTCTATGCTCTCATCGTGATTGTTGTCGGGATCATGCTGTTTTTTATGTTGAAAGAAAAGGATGAGGATGCGCCTGAGAAAGCTATCACCGAGAGCGCCACAGAGAAAAGTAGCATCTCTTCGGTATTAAAAGATAAAACCATCTGGCTCATCGCATTTAACGTCTTCTTCGTTTACGCCGTTTACTGCGGACTCACTTTCTTTATCCCCTTCCTGAAAAATATCTACCTGTTGCCAGTAGCGCTGGTGGGCGCCTACGGCATCATTAATCAGTATTGTTTAAAAATGGTTGGCGGACCGATTGGTGGCCTGATAGCCGATAAAATTCTTAAGTCGCCAAGCAAATATCTCTTTTATACCTTCTGTGTGAGTACCCTGGCCTTAGTGGCGTTAATATTGCTGCCCCATGAAAGTATGCCGGTCTATCTGGGTATGATCTGCACTCTGGGATTTGGTGCAATTGTGTTTACGCAGCGAGCGGTATTCTTTGCCCCGATCGGTGAAGCAAAAATCGCTGAAAACCGGACCGGCGCAGCCATGGCGCTGGGGAGCTTTATCGGTTATGCGCCGGCCATGTTCTGCTACAGCCTGTATGGCTACATTCTTGACCTCAACCCAGGTCTGGCAGGCTACAAGATAGTCTTTGGCATCATGGCGGGCTTTGCGCTCTGTGGCGCGTTCGTCTCGGTCATGTTAGTGAAACGAATTAGCGGTGGCAGGAAAATGCTGCGCGCTGCGACGGAATAACCTCCCGTCTCATTCTGTTTATTCAAAGCCGCGTTATGCGGCTTTGTTCGTCAGTGGCTGGCGGCCCACGCGGTTGTTTCAGGTTTATACATAGTCAAACCTCATCTTTCCCGCTAAAGTTAATTTTCCACGGCGCGGAAGGAGACAAAAATGCTCTATATCTTTGATTTAGGTAATGTGATTGTCGACATTGACTTCAACCGGGTATTGGGAACCTGGAGTGATTTAACCCGCATCCCGCTGGCGACGCTAAAGCAGCATTTCACCATGGGAGAGGCTTTCCACCAGCATGAGCGTGGCGAGATCAGTGATGAAGACTTTGCCACCGCCATGTGCCATGAAATGAATATGTCCCTCAGCTATGAGCAGTTTGCTCACGGCTGGCAGGCAGTATTCGTCGCGCTACGCCCGGAGGTGATTACCATCATGCATAAACTTCGTGCCCAGGGGCATCGGGTGGTGGTGCTCTCCAATACCAACCGTCTTCACACCACGTTCTGGCCTGATGAATACCCGGAAGTGCGCGCTGCCGCCGATCGCATCTATCTGTCACAAGAGATGGGAATGCGTAAGCCTGAAGCGCAAATTTACCAGCGAGTATTGGAAGAAGAGGGATTTTCCGCCGCAGATACGGTCTTTTTTGATGATAACGTCGATAATATAGCAGGGGCTAACCGGTTGGGGATCACCAGTATTCTGGTGACCGGGAAGAAGACCATCCCTGATTATTTTGCGAATCAGCTATGCTAAAAACCGTTCATCAAAAATTACACCACCATACCCGGCCGCTGCTGGCGTGGCTTAAGCTGCTGTGGCGGCGCATTGATGAAGACCATATGACCACCCTGGCGGGAAACCTCGCCTATGTGTCATTACTTTCCCTGGTGCCGCTGATAGCCGTCGTGTTCGCGCTGTTTGCGGCCTTTCCCATGTTTTCCGAAGTCAGTGTGCAGATTCGCCATTTTATCTTCGCCAATTTCATTCCGGCGACGGGCGATGTGATTCAGGGGTATATCGAGCAGTTCGTGGCCAATTCCAGCCGCATGACCGCGGTAGGCGCGTTTGGCCTGATCGTCACTTCGCTGCTGCTGATGTACTCGATCGACAGCGCGCTAAACACCATCTGGCGCAGCACACGCAGCCGTCCCAAAGTTTACTCCTTTGCCGTCTACTGGATGATCCTGACTCTTGGCCCGCTGCTGGCGGGTGCCAGCCTGGCGATCAGTTCGTATCTGCTGTCGCTGCGCTGGGCGAGCGATCTGGACGGCGTGATTGATAATCTGCTCCGCCTTTTCCCGCTGATCCTTTCCTGGGCGGCATTCTGGCTACTCTACAGTATTGTGCCGACCACCCAGGTGCGTAACCGCGATGCAGTTATCGGAGCGCTGGTGGCGGCGCTGCTGTTCGAGGCTGGTAAGAAAGCCTTTGCCCTCTATATCACCACCTTTCCGTCCTATCAGTTAATTTATGGCGTGATTTCGGTGGTACCGATTTTGTTCGTCTGGGTGTACTGGACCTGGTGTATCGTCTTGCTTGGCGCTGAAATTACTGTCACTCTCGATGAATACCGCAAACTTAAAACAGAAGAAACAGAACAACCATGATTGCATTAATTCAACGCGTATCCCGTGCAAGCGTTACCGTGGAGGATGAAGTGACGGGCGAAATTGGTCCGGGACTTCTGGTGCTGCTGGGGGTCGAAAAAGACGATGATGAACAAAAAGCGAATCGCCTCTGCGAACGCGTGTTGGGCTACCGCATCTTCAGCGATGCGGAGGGGAAAATGAACCTGAATGTTCAGCAGGCGGGCGGCAGCGTGCTGGTGGTTTCGCAATTTACGCTGGCGGCCGATACCGAGCGGGGGATGCGACCGAGTTTCTCGAAAGGCGCTGCCCCTGACCGCGCTGAGGCGCTGTATGAGTATTTCGTCGCCCGCTGTCGCCAGCAGGAAATGAACACCCAGACCGGAAGATTCGCTGCGGATATGCAGGTTTCTTTGGTCAATGATGGTCCCGTGACCTTTTGGTTGCAGGTATGACCCAGCTTCCGGGCAGGCTGCGGGTAACAAAAGAGAGTACGACTATGTATCACCTTCGTGTACCGCAAACAGCAGAAGAGTTAGAGAGCTACTATCAGTTCCGCTGGGAGATGCTGCGTAAGCCGCTGCATCAGCCAAAAGGATCGGAACGTGACGCCTGGGATGCGATGGCGCATCACCAGATGGTGGTGGATGAAGAAGGCAATCTGGTGGCCATCGGCCGGCTATATATCAATGCGGAAAATGAAGCCTCCATTCGCTTTATGGCCGTTCATCCCTCCGTGCAGGATAAAGGGCTGGGGACGCTGATGGCGATGACCCTGGAGTCGGTAGCGCGTCAGGAAGGGGTTAAGCGGGTCACCTGTAGCGCCCGCGAAGATGCGGTGGAGTTTTTCGCCAAGCTGGGCTTTGTGAATCAGGGGGAGATCACTACCCCAACCACCACGCCGATCCGTCATTTTCTGATGATTAAACCGATCGCGTCGCTGGACGATATTTTGCACCGCGGCGACTGGTGCGCACAGCTTCAGCAGGCGTGGTATCAGCATATCCCGCTGAGTGAAAAAATGGGCGTGCGTATTCAGCAGTACACCGGGCAGAAATTTATTACCACCATGCCCGAAGCAGGGAATCAGAATCCGCACCATACGCTGTTTGCCGGTAGCCTGTTTTCGTTAGCGACCCTGACCGGATGGGGGCTTATCTGGCTGATGTTGCGCGAGCGGCATCTGGGGGGCACCATCATTCTGGCGGATGCGCATATTCGTTACAGTCAGCCCATTAGCGGCCGCCCCAGCGCCATTGCCGACCTGGGTTCGCTGAGCGGCGATCTCGACCGTCTGGCGCGTGGGCGTAAGGCCCGCGTGCAAATGCAGGTAGAGCTTTTTGGCGACGAAAAGCAGGGCGCGGTTTTCGAGGGGATCTACATCGTGCTGCCGGCGAAGCCCTTTGGCTCGTATGAAGAGGGCGGTAACGAGGAAGAGTAAGCGCCCTCTGGCCGTTATCGTCCTGGCGATGCCACACGCCAGGCGATATCCCGCATAGCATCACGCGCGGCGTGGCTGACGCCCCCCAGCTGAAAGAAGCCGTGGATCACCCCCAGATAACGCTGACAGGAACTCTCCACCCCTTGCTCCGTCAGCCTTCGGTACAGCACTTCACCCTCATCGCGTAAAGGATCGAACTCAGCTGTCAGAATATGCACCGGTGGCAGCCCGTTAAAATCTTCTCGCCAGAGTGGACTGGCATCCGGATGGTTTGCCGGCGTCGAGGCGAGGTACATTTCGTAGCCGCTCAGTAGCGTGTCCCGGGTAATCACATAGTCATCGCCATTGCTGAGGTAGCTCGCTATGCTGGCAGTGGGGTCAAGCATCGGATAAATCAGAATCAGTTGTGCAGGATGCCACGCCGCTTTCGCTTTCAGGCGCAGAGCCGTGACCAGGGCGAGATGACCTCCGGCGCTGTCGCCGGCCAGCGTGATGCGCGAGGCATCAACGCCAAGCTGCTTTGCGTGCTGGTGAATAATCGTAGCACCTCGTTCTGCATCATCGTGCGCCGCCGGAAAGGTATACTCCGGCGCCAGGCGGTACTGCACAGCGATCACCCGGCAACCGCTGAACATGGCTAACTGACGGAGTTGGTTATCGTGGGTGGTAAAGCCGCCGCTGACAAAACAGCCGCCGTGGTAGTAGATAAGCGTGGGTAGCAGGCCGTCGGCAGTGGGCGGCGAAACGACGCGGAAGTGCATACCCTCCAGAGTGATATCCTCCACCCGCACTCGCGTTTCCGTCTCCCCGGCGAGTACCGCACTGGCGATATAGCCGGCCCTCCGATCATCAATATGTTGCTCGCGTGATGACGGACGACCTGCCGCAATAAATGCCTCAACCAGCGAAGCAATCCCTTTTTCCAGCGCCATATGAAGTTCCTTATACTGTTTTAATATCCAGTGTTATAACCTGGATTATGGCGAAAAGACAGGCCTGTTGAGGTCGCCTGTGCATTATGGAAAGCGGCTCGCAAAAAAGCGTTTACCTGGCAAAATCCTTTTTGTTTCCGATTTCAAAAGCTGTAGATTGCTCATAACTTCATCACTGGTGATATACTTGAGGTATATATGAGCATGATGGCTGAAAGGGATATGGGCAGAATTCTTCTCGATTTATCAGACGATGTCATTCAACGTCTCGATGACCTCAAAGTGCAGCGTAACATTCCGCGAGCGGAACTGTTACGTGAAGCGGTTGAACAATATCTGGAGAAACAAGATCGAGCTAAAGATACCATCTCCAGTGCGCTGGGTCTGTGGCAAGACTGCGAAGAAGACGGCATGGAATATCAACGTCAGCTACGCAAGGAGTGGTAATGACCTCCGGATCTGCGCTTTTTGATACCAATATTCTTATTGATTTATTTAGCGGGCGTCGCGAAGCCAAACAGGCGCTGGAGGCCTGGCCACCGCAGAATGCGATCAGTCTGATTACCTGGATGGAGGTGATGGTTGGCGCTAAAAAATATCACCAGGAGCAGCGCACGCGAATGGCGCTAAGCTCCTTTAATATCATTAACATCTCACAGGATATTGCAGAGCGAAGCGTTGCGCTGCGGCAGGAGTATAAGCTTAAGCTGCCGGATGCCATCATTCTGGCGACGGCGCAACTCCATCGTCTGGAACTGATTACGCGGAATACGAAGGATTTTGCCGGTATTCCTGGCGTAGTCACGTCGTACGAACTACACCCTGAATAATTCGAGTGGCAGGAGGACGACAAGTGAGCGACAAACTCGTCTGAAACGAGTGTGTCCAGCCAAAGGCTGACCTCTGATGACAGTCAGTGGCTCGGGTAGTCATCCTTGCCTACGCTCGTATCGCAAGAAGGAAAACGGGCGACTAGAGCCGCCCGAAATCACACTGCAGAACTTACTCCCCTTCGCCGGGGAACATGAACGGGTTAATTGAGCTTCTGGCGAAGCCTTCCTGTTCCATGCGGGCGTCGAGCACCAGGGACGCCAAATCGTCGGCGACGGCTTCGACTTTCGGATCCTTCTCCTGATACATAATCTTCAGGTAGGTTCCACAGTCGCCACAGCTTTCGGCTTTCACCGCTGCCTGCTCGTTGTCCAGCGACCAGTAGTGCAGGTCGCGGCTCTGTTCACAGTTGCTGCACTTGACGCGCACCACGTGCCACTCGGTTTCACACAGGTTGCAGTGCAGATAGCGCAGCCCCTGAGTGGTGCCGATTTGCACGATGCTGGAGACCGGCATCGAGCCGCATACCGGGCAGAACTGACGCTGTTCACCGTATTCGGCGCGCGCTTTACCCGGGATCAGGCTGGCCATCTGCGCCCAGTAGAGCGACAGCGCGGCCCAGATGAACGGCGCTTTATCACTGCTGACGGAGGCGAAGTCGGAAACAAACAGCGCGCTGGCCATCTGCTCCAGCTCCTGCTCAGAGGCTTTTTCCAGATTCTCAATGACCGCCAGCGCCGGGCCGCTCATTTCCGGCTTCAGCTCGGCAATCATCGAGTGCAGCAGCTTGTGCCAGTGCTTGTCGCGCGGCAGGACGTGGATATCCAGCGGCGGTTTACCCTGTTCGCTGGCCGCTTTAATACGGGCCGTCAGATCCATTTGCAACGGATGGTCGTACAGCACCACTTCCTGGGCATGGGCGATCAGCGCGGCAAAGCGCAGGTAATCACCCAGGGGGTTGTTGGCGGCCAGCTCACGCAGGCGTTCAGCGCGGCGGTTGTACAGATTTTTCAGCCTGGGGAACAGTAGCGGCGGAATTGCTTCCGCCGTGCGTTTCTCGCTCGAACCCAGCTCGTCTTGCGGGATTATGCGAATACTCATTCAGATGACTTTTCCTGTTTCTGGCGGACCTCTCGGTACCAGCGCGGGTGATGTTTCTTCGCCCACGTTTTGGTAACCCAGCCTTCCACCATCGCGGTAATGGTGCCTTTCACCCAGAGGGCGGCGTAGATATGCACCATGATAACCACAATTAACGCCACTGCGGCAAATGAATGCAGCATCAGCGCAAATCGGATCACCGGGATTGAGAAAGCCGGCGCAAAATACGGACGCCAGATGATCACACCGCTCACCAGCAGCAGTACCAGCAAAATAATCGCCGCCCAGAACACGCATTTCTGGCCGAAGTTATAGCGCCCGGTATCGCCCACCTCCTCGTTGACGACGATCTTACGAATATTCTTCGCCCAAAAGATATCATCCCGATTGATTAGGTTGTGGTGCCAGTAACGGAAAAACATGATGATAAACGACGCGAACATCACCACCCCGACGAACGGGTGGAGAATACGCGCCAGCTGCGGCGTACCGAGAATATGCATCAGCCAGTTAAAGGACGGGAAGAAAAAGCCTAACCCGCTTACCGCCGCCAGGATGAAGCAGAAGGCGGTGACCCAGTGGTTGATGCGTTCCGGCGCCGTGTAGCGCACGATGGTGTCACGTCTTTTCATTTGCGCACCTCGTCTTTCTCTTCATGCAGATTGTCCTCTTCCTCTTCCGCGCGGTTCGGACCGACGCCGACGTAGTGGAAGATACTGGCTGCGAAGGTCGCGGCGAAGCCGACGGCCGCCAGCGGTTTCCAGATGCCTTTCCAGAACTTCACGGTTTGGCTGATCTCCGGGTTTTCCGGCAGGCCATGGTACAGATTCGGCTTGTCGGCATGGTGCAGCACGTACATGACGTGGGTGCCGCCGACGCCGGCCGGATCGTACAGGCCCGCATTGTCATAACCGCGGGTTTTCAGCTCAGCTACGCGTTCGCCGGCCAGCGTTTTCATATCCTCTTTGGAGCCAAAGTGGATTGCGCCGGTCGGGCAGGTTTTCACGCAGGCCGGCTCCTGGCCGACGGTCACGCGGTCTACGCACAGGGTACATTTGTAGACGCGGTTGTCTTCCGGGTTCAGACGCGGCACATCGAACGGACAGCCGGCGATACAGTAGCCGCAGCCGATACACTGCTCGGACTGGAAGTCGACGATACCGTTGGCGTACTGAATGATTGCGCCTTCTGACGGGCAGGCCTTCAGGCAGCCCGGGTCCGCGCAGTGCATGCAGCCATCCTTACGGATGAGCCATTCCAGCTTGTCGTTTTGCTCCACTTCCGAGAAGCGCATCACCGTCCATGACTTGGCGGTCAGATCCGCCGGGTTGTCATACACCCCGACGTTGTGACCGACTTCATCACGAATATCGTTCCATTCGGAGCAGGCCACCTGACAGGCTTTGCAGCCGATACAGGTGGTGACGTCGATAAGCTTCGCCACCTCCTGCTGGTGGTCCCGCGCCTGAGGCGCGGGGGTGAAACCGTTAGTCGCGGAACGACGAATAATATCTTGCGATTGATAAGCCATAAGTCGTCTCCGTTACACCTTTTCCACGTTCACGAGGAAAGCTTTGAACTCCGGTGTCTGCGTATTCGCATCACCGACGAACGGCGTCAGGGTATTGGCAATAAAGCCTTTTTTCGCCACGCCCTCATAGCCCCAGTGAATAGGAATGCCGATGGTATCGATGTCCTTACCGTCAACTTTCAGCGTGCGAATACGTTTAGTCACTACCGCCTTGGCTTTGATATAGCCGCGGTTGGAGGAGACCTTGACGGTATCGCCGTGGCCGATGCCAAGCTTATTCGCCAGTTTTTCACCAATCTCCACAAACTGCTCCGGCTGCGCGATGGCGTTAAGCAGCGCGTGTTTGGTCCAGTAGTGGAAGTGCTCGGTCAGGCGGTAAGTGGTGCCGACGTAAGGGAACTTATCGGCCTTACCCATCTGCTCGAGATCGCCTTTGAAGACGCGAGCGGCCGGGTTAGAGACCACGTTTGGATGCAGCGGGTTAGTCCCCAGCGGCGTTTCAAACGGTTCGTAGTGTTCCGGGAACGGTCCTTCCGCCATCTTATCGATAGCGAACAGACGGCCCATCCCTTCAGGCTGCATGATAAACGGACCGACGTCGCTGCCAGGCGCGGCGGCGCTGTAGTCCGGAATATCCACGCCGCCCCATTTCGCGCCGTCCCACTTCAGCAACTGACGTTTAGGATCCCACGGTTTACCCTGCGGGTCCGCGGAGGCGCGGTTATACAGGATGCGGCGGTTAAGTGGCCATGCCCAGGCCCAGCCCAGCGTGTTGCCGAGGCCTGACGGGTCGGCGTTATCGCGGCGCGCCATCTGGTTGCCTTCCGGCGTCCAGCTTCCGGCGAAGATCCAGCAGCCGCTGGAAGTCGTGCCGTCGTCGCGCAGCTGTGCGAAGGAGCTCAGCTGCTGCCCTTTCTTAACGATTACCGCGCCGGTTGCCGGATCGGTAATATCCGCCAGCGCTTTACCGTTGCTTTCCATCGCCACTTCTTCAGATGCCGGCTCGTGCGGAGTGGAGTAGTTCCACGTCATGTTGAGCACCGGCTCCGGCGCTGGTCCGCCCTCTTCGGCATACATCTTACGCAGGCGAGTGAAGATACCGGCGAGGATTTCGCCATCGGTCACGGCGATCCCCGGGGCGTCCGCGCCTTTCCAGTGCCACTGCAGCCAGCGGCCGGAGTTGACGATCGACCCGTTTTCTTCGGCGAAGCAGGTGGACGGCAGACGGAACACTTCGGTCTGGATTTTCGACGGGTCAACATCGTTCGACTCACCGTGGTTTTGCCAGAAGGTGGACGTTTCGGTGTTCAACGGGTCGATGGTCACAAGGAATTTCAGCTTCGACAGAGAAGCCACCACCTTGTTTTTGTTCGGGAACGAGGCGACCGGGTTAAAGCCCTGGCAAATATAGCCATTCACTTTGCCCTGATTCATCATCTCGAAATACTGCAGAACGTCGTAGCTCTTATCCCATTTCGGCAGCCAGTCAAAGCCCCAGCTGTTTTCTGCAGTGGCTTTGTCGCCGAAGAAGGCTTTCATCATGGAGACGAAGAACTTCGGATAGTTGCCCCAGTAGTTAACCTGATCTTTCAGCAGCGGCTTCGGCGTGTTAGCCGTCAGGTAGGTCTGCAGGTCGGCCTGTTTTTCATTCGGCAGCGACATGTAGCCCGGCAGGCTGGTGGAGAGCAGGCCGAGGTCGGTCAGACCCTGGATATTGGAGTGACCGCGCAGGGCGTTGACGCCACCGCCAGCCATCCCCATGTTGCCGAGCAGCAGCTGGATCATCGCCATGGTGCGGATGTTCTGCGCGCCGATGGAGTGCTGGGTCCAGCCGAGAGCATACAGGAACGACGCGGTCTTATCCGGCGCGCTGGTTTCGGCAATGTATTCGCAAACTTTAAGGAAGTCGGCCTTCGGCGTACCACAGATGTTTTCGACTACATCCGGGGTATAACGAGAAACGTGCTGCTTCAGCAGGTTCCAGACGCAGCGCGGATGTTGCAGCGTGGTATCGCGTTTGGCGAAGCCGTTTTCATCCAGCTCGTAGTTCCAGCTGGTTTTGTCATACTGGCGTTTTTCTGCGTTATAGCCGCTGAACAGGCCGTCGTCGAAGCTATAGTCCTCACGCACGATCAGGCTGGCGTTGGTGTAGGCTTCGGTATATTCACGGTTGAATTTTTCGTTATTCAGCAGGTACAGGATCACGCCCGACAGGAAGGTAATGTCGGTACCGGAACGAATCGGGGTATAGAAATCTGCCACCGACGCCGTACGCGTAAAGCGCGGATCGATAACGATGAGCTTGGCGCCGTTATGAATTTTGGCTTCCATCGCCCAGCGGAACCCCACCGGATGCGCTTCTGCGGCGTTACCGCCCATCACCACGATCAGGTTGGCGTTCTTAATATCCACCCAGTGGTTGGTCATCGCACCGCGACCAAATGTTGGAGCAAGACTTGCTACCGTTGGTCCGTGTCAGACACGCGCCTGGTTATCCACCGCCAGCATCCCGAGGGCGCGGGTGAATTTCTGCGTTAAATAGCCGGTTTCGTTACTGGAGGCGGAGGCGCACAGCATCCCGGTGGTCAACCAGCGGTTGACGGTGGTGCCGGCGTCGTTTTGCGCGATAAAGTTGGCGTCGCGGTCTTCTTTCATCAGCTTGGCGATGCGATCAAACGCTTCGTCCCAGCTGATTTGCTGCCATTTATCGGAACCTGGCGCGCGATATTCCGGGAATTTCAGGCGGCTTTCAGAATGGATAAAGTCCACCAGACCGGCCCCTTTCGGGCAGAGCGCACCACGGTTAACCGGATGATCCGGATCGCCTTCGATATGGAAAATGGATGCTTTGGCGTTTTTTGCGCCGTCGCCGAGGCTATACATCAACAGCCCACAGCCGACAGAACAGTATGTACAGGTGTTACGGGTTTCGCGCGTGCGCAGCAATTTGTACTGCCGTGTCTCCGCGAGCGCAGTTGCCGGGGCAAAGCCCAGCGCTGCTGCCGTGGTTCCCGCCATACCGCCAGCGCAGATCTTAAAGAACTGCCTTCTGCTGACCTGCATGGTTCGCTCCTTGTTTCGACATTGTCACATGTAGTTATTTACTTTGCGGTGAAGGCCGCAAAGGTTCAGAATTAGGGCTAATTTCCCTCATTCCAGAAGGGATAAAAACAGAATACCACATTGTGTGTATGCCTGTTCCAATACGGTTAAAGCAAAGTGAATAAGAAGCCTCTCGAACAAATCAAAAATGTGACGAATGTCACAGGATATCGCCAGGTCTCACTCTGGAAGCGCGAGGATCTGCAACACCCTCAGCCAGACGAGTTAGCCGAAGAAATTCCCGTCGCGCTGGTCTACAACGGTATCTCCCATGTGGTGATGATGGCTACGCCGAAAGACCTGGAGCAATTCGCCGTCGGCTTTTCCTTATCCGAAGGGATTATCGAGCATCGCCGGGAGATTTTCGGCATGGACGTGGTTTCAGTATGCAATGGCCTTGAGGTACAGATTGAGCTCTCCAGCCGACGTTTTATGGGGCTCAAAGCCCGGCGTCGCGCGCTGGCCGGGCGTACCGGCTGCGGTGTGTGTGGCGTCGAGCAGCTCAACGATATTGGTAAGCCGGTACAACCGCTGCCGTTCACCCAGACGTTCGAGCTAGCCAACCTCGACCACGCCCTGGCGCATCTTAACGACTTTCAACCGGTTGGCCGGCTCACCGGCTGCACCCATGCCGCCGCCTGGGTCCGGACGACTGGCGAGCTGGCGGGCGGTTTTGAAGACGTTGGCCGGCATGTCGCCCTGGATAAACTGCTGGGCCAGCGTGCGGAAATCGGCGAGGACTGGCAGCATGGCGCCGCGCTGGTCTCCAGCCGCGCCAGCTATGAAATGGTGCAGAAGGCCGCGATGTGCGGCGTCGAGATCCTGTTCGCGGTCTCGGCGGCCACCACCTTAGCGGTGGAAGTGGCCGAGCGCTGCAATCTGACGCTGGTGGGCTTTTGCAAGCCGGGCAGGGCGACAGTCTACACCCATCCGCAGCGTTTAATTGCGGGCTAAATATCAATCAATAAATTTGAATAATGACAGCAAATCCTTCCGCTTTTAGTTTACCGATGTGCGGACTACTATTTAACACATCAAGGCACGGCGCCTTATCTAAACAACTAAATGAAAGGGTTTATATCATGAAAAGCATCAAAACTTTTGTCGCAGTAATCGCACTGGCCGCTTCTTTTGGTTCCTTTGCTGCTGAAACCGTGACCGCCACCGCTGCCACGATGGATGGTGCGGAAGCGAAAATCGCTGCTCAGGCGCAGGCTGCTGGCGCTTCGTCTTACAAAATTACCGAAGCCTTTACCGGCAACCGCGTGCATATGACTGCGGAACTGAACAAATAAGCATAAAGTTACTGTCGAAAGAGCGCCTTAGGGCGCTTTTTTTGTTTCGCTTCCCGCATCTGCGATATTACCGATATTTCCCTCTGCTACGAAAAAAATGTGGTAGTAATCACGTTTCCGCTCTTTTCTTAAATCCCCATATTTACGGCAAAGGAACGGTCTGCGCGCCTGAATATCTCGATATTTTAACGCTATGAAATATAAAGATATTAAAAACAGAAAGCGATGGAGATCACCTTCTTTAAATGAGATGTTTATCACAAAAATAAGCATATCGCCGCTACTGTCAACTATTCACTGACGTAATTTAATACGCATTATGTGATCTTCATTGCAAATAGAAGGCTTGTACTCAGGGAAAAATGTTGTCAGGCAAATGAGCGAGGAAGCGTCATGAAAATTGGCATCGTTATTAGCGGCGGGGATGTTTCGGGAATGAATAATTTTATATTCCAGATAGCCAGGCAGGCTAATGCCGATATCACGCTGTTTAATGGCGGTATTCCAGGGCTACTGGAGAAAAGTCATCAGGATATGGCGTGGCGCGATCTGGTTGATTTCTCCATTACCGCAGTGCCGATCATTACCTCGGGGCGAACCAGTCGCAAACTGCAGCGCAGTGAATATGAAAGCATTGCTAAAAAACTTAAATCGCTGCGTATTGATGTGCTCATTATGGCCGGGGGTGATGGCAGCCTGCAGTTTCTGAATACCCTTAGTGAATTTGAGATTAATTGCTTTGGCGTGGGGATGACGATCGATAATGATGTGTATGGCAGTGATTATACGATTGGTTTTTCCACGGCCTGTGAGCAAATTATTAAAGAAGTCTCCCGTTTAAGAAATACCGGAAGAGCGCTGCCGGGTCGGGTTTTTATGGTTGAGATATTAGGAGGCTATTGTGGAGAACTAACGTTACAGTCCGCCATTAAATGTAATGCTGATATTGCCCTGATCCCGGAGGCACAAATGCCGCTGGCCATACTCGCGGAACGGATTACCCGGAAGCTGAGCACGCAAAATAGCGTCGTGATCCTCTGCTCAGAAGGCTATACCAAAGAGTACTCTCCCGGCTTTCAGGGGGCGATTGATACCATGATTAAACAGCTGGAACCACAAATAGGTGTCCGTATCCGTAAAACGATCGTCGGCTATGGCTTACGCAGCGGTGATCCAACCTGTGAAGAGATTTATCAGGGCACCATTATGGCCAGTGAAGTGGTTCGCTGTATTCAGTCAGGTATGAAAAATAAAGCCATAATAATTAATTCCAGTAACAAACCTATTCCGATTGATTTAGTCAGTATGAAAAAACGTCTGGTCGATACTGAAGGACATCATTATAAACTTGCCAAGCAACTCAATATTATTTGAGGAGACCCTCCATGCTGAAAATTTTATGCGTATGTGGCTGCGGCCTCGGTTCAAGCTTTGCCATTGAAATGACGGCGAAGGCAGTTTTAAAGAAGCTGGAAATTCCCGCTCATATTGAACACACCACCGTGTCCGAAGCCGGAGCCTTTAAATCGGATATGATTCTGACGCAAAAAACTTTTGCCGACATCTTAACCGCCGATGCCAGTGAAGAAGATATTAAACGTGTCGTGGTGTTGAATAAGCTTACTGATAAAGAGGAGATTGAAACCAAGATCGTCGCATTCTTAAAAGAACGTCATCTGAAGGTGGCTGATTATGAATAGCTTCGTTGCGTTTATCGTTAAGGATTTACTCGGTCAGGCATCCATCCTTATTGCTTTTATTGCCATGCTTGGCCTGATCCTGCAAAAGAAATCGCCAGGCAAAACCGCGGAAGGAACATTTAAAACGCTACTCGGTTTCTTAATTATGATGGCCGGGATAAACATCATTGTCGCCACACTAACCTTCCTGAACGATATCTTCACCCAGGGGTTTGGCATGAAAGGCTACATTACCGATGTGGCCGCCATCGCCGGGTTAGCGAATCGGGAATTAGGTTCGGAGGTGGCGCTGACGCTGCTGGTGATCTTTGCCGTCAATATTATTATCGCCCGTCTGACGCCGCTAAAATATATTTTCCTGACCGGCCAGGCGCTGCTGTGGATGGCGACAATTGGGGCTGTCATTGGCTATAAGTCCGGGCTCACCGGCGTACCGCTGATTTTAACCGGGGGTATCTTCGGCGGGGTGATGGCGGTCTTGATGCCGGCCCTGGCGCAGCCGGTGGTCAGGCGCATTACCGGGTCTGACGACGTGGCCCTGGGGCACTTCTGTACCATCGGCTATCTGGTGCAGGCCGCGGTCGCTAAGGTCGTCGGTAAAGGTTCTCGTTCCACGGAAGATCTCGAGCTGCCTGATAACTTTAAGTTTCTGCAGGATACCTATCTGGCCATGGCGGTGGTGATGGTACCGATGTATCTCATCCCGGCTATCGCGGCGGGGCCGCAGTACATCGCGCAGTTCTCCGGCGGCATTAATTACCTGATGTATGCCTTCATGCAGTCCATTCAGTTTGTCGCCGGGGTCTTTGTCCTCTATAGCGGCGTGCGTTTATTACTCAATGAGCTGGTGCCGGCTTTTCGCGGTATCGCGATGCGTATTGTCCCGGATGCGAAGCCTGCTCTCGATTGCCCGGTGCTGTTTCCCTATGCGCCGAATGCGGTGATTGTCGGATTTCTGGCGACGACTGTCGGCTCGATTATTGGCATGCTGGTTTTCCCGATGTTCGGCCTGGCGATGATCCTCCCCGGGCTGTTAACCAACTTTTTCGCCGGCGGCACGGCAGGGGTATTTGGCAATGCGCTGGGCGGACGTCGCGGGGCGATGATCGGCGGGGTTATCCACGGTCTGTTTATCACTTTTCTGCCGGCCATTCTGGTGCCCATGCTGGAGAGCTACGGCTTTACGGGCGTCACCTTCAGCGATTCTGACGTCATCAGTTCCGGTCTGGTATTAGGCCACGCCTTCCAGAATAACTGGCTCTTTGTCGCCTTGTTTATTGTGTTTGTCGCCGCACTGGCATGGTTTGTAAACGGTAAATCCGCTAAGCCGAAAGGGGAAAATGTTCATGAGTCTGTATAATTTTAATGAGATTTTAAACATCGCTCAGGAAAGAAATTTTAAAGCGATTGGTTCGTTTAACTTGCACTGTATTGAGATGTTACCGGCTTTTTTCAAAGCCGCGCAAAGCAGCCACAGTCCGTTAATGATCCAAATTTCAACCGGTACCGCAGAGTATCTGGGGTATCGGTTACTGGTCGATGCCGTGCGTTCATTAGCAGACAGTGAAAATATCCCGACCTGCCTGCATCTCGATCATTGCTCCGATATTAAGGCCATCGAGACGGCAATGAATGCGGGTTTTTCGTCGGTGATGTACGACGGCTCTCACTTAAGCCTCGAGGAAAATATCGGCAATACGCGAATTGTGGTGGAGATGGCCCGCCCGCGCAATATTACGGTAGAAGGCGAGCTGGGGGCGATCGGCGGGTCAGAGGATGGAAAAGCGGTGGCTGCCGAAGATATCTGTTTTACTACCGTCGACGACGCGAAACGTTTTGTGGAGGAGACGCAGGTCGATATGTTGGCCGTCTCGGTGGGCACTGTACATGGCCTGTACACCGGTAAAGCGCAGATACAGCATGCGCGGCTGAAGGCAATAAGCGAAGCGACTGGCGTGCCGCTGGTGCTGCATGGCGGCACAGGCGTCAGTGACGAAGATATGCGGCTGGCCGTCACTGAAGGGATTAATAAAGTGAACGTCGGAACGGAAATGAACGTACAGTGGGTCGACCGCTGTAAATCAACGTTCGAGAAAGGAAAAGTAAATGACAGCGTACGGAAATTTTTAATTCCCGCCAACCAGGCAGTTACTGCCGTATTAATGGAAAAAATGGCGCTATTTAAATAGCGTTTTTACCGACACTTATCTTTTGTTGCCCTGTCTTCCGCCAGGGAGGGAGCTTGCTATGTTTGAATCATTGAAAACGCTGTGGAAAAAAGAGCAAAACCCGCTGCAGAATTATGATCAACAGTCCCGTCAGCTGGCGGAAGAGATCGCCAGACTGGAAGGCGAATTACAGCGCCAGCCCGATAATAGCGACGTGCAAAAAACATTGATGTTGACTTACAACCGGGCACTATCGGTATATGCCAAAAGTAAGAGTCACCGGCAGGATATCGATGCGCTGTTTCTGCAGATTGATAATTTACGCAATATTATTCGCCGCAATATTTAGGAACAGAGAATGACCATAAAAGAACTGCTTATTGAGGCCGATGCTATTCAGGTTGGCGTAGTGGAGTCCGACTGGCAGCGGGTAATAAAGTTGGCTGCCCGCCCGCTGGAGGCGAAAGGGTTTATTTCGGCGGAATATAGCCAGGCGGTGATCGACAATACCTTGAATCATGGCGCTTATTACGTTTTTGATGAAGGGATTGCCATCCCCCATGCCCGCCCCGAGTGCGGCGTCAGACGAAACTGCTTTAGCCTGGTGGTGCTGGAAAAGCCCATCCCGTTTGCGGACAGTGAAAAGGCGGACATTGTCATTATGTTTGGCGCCCAGGACAGCAATGCGCATATCGAGGAGGGCATCCGTTCCATCGTCGCGCTGCTGGATAACAATGACACCATGGCCAAACTGCGGACGGCCCGCAGCCGGGAGGAGGTCGTCGCATTACTATGAACAGACATCTGACCCCCGGCTGCAAAACGGCCATTTTAATCAACGGCATTCCGGCGTCGGGGAAGAGCACCATCACCCGTTTGCTGGCGGAGACCTTTAGCCTGCCGGTGTTGACGATCGACGGCATCAAAGAGCCGTTTATGGCGCGCCTGGCCCCCGTCGACCGGCCACTGAATCGCGAGCTGGGCTGTGCGGCGTATGAGGTGATCTGGTCGATTGTCGGCGCGTCGCCTGCCAGCATGGTCTGGTTGATCGACGCCTGGTTCGGTTTTCAGCCCCGTGAAACTTTGCAGCAACTGTTACAGCTGGCGGGCGTGGAGCAGGTGCTTGAGATCTGGAACCATATCTCCCCGGAGATGGCCGTCGAGCGCTATGCCTCGCGGCTGGCGATGCGGCCGCCGGGCCACCCCGGAGAGGAGTATCTGCCGGAGCTGGCCCAGTTGGCCGGGCGTGCGCAGCCCATGGCTTTAGGGCCCGTACTGACGATAGACCAGCGGTACCCGCTGGAGATAAAACCGGTTATTCACTGGCTTGAAGGCGCGATCGCTGGAAAGCACGCCGGTTTGGCGGATTACGCTTACCCGTCCTAGGACATACCCGCAAGACGCAGCAGCGCCGTCACCACGGCGGCGGCGATAATCACGCCGATCAGCGGGACCTTGCGCCAGGCGAGGAACACGGCGAAAGCAACGCCCAGAACGCGCGCCATGCCGGCGAAATGCGCCCCTTCATAGAAGGTGGTGGCCAGGGCGACGGAAAAAAGCAGCACCGTCGCCGCATCGGAAAGCAGCGCCTGCGAGCGCTCGGAAAATGCCAGCCGATTGCCGAGCTTCGCGCCGCCGAGACGCATCAGATAGGTTCCCAGCGACAGGATGGCGATACCGGCGATAAACAGCGTCATATTGCCCATTATTTTTTCCTTGACAGTAAACCAAACAGCGAAAGCAGCACCGGCAGCCCGGTGGGCACAAACGGCACGGTGGCAAGCGCCAGCGCGGCGCCGCTGGCGGCGCGGATCAGCGTAGTGCGGTTTTTAAAGGCAGGTATCACCAGCGCCAGCAGGATCGCCGGGAAGACCGCATCAAGCCCGATGGTTTCCGGCGCCGGCAGCAGTTTTCCGACGGCCGCGCCGGTTAGCGTGCCGAGGGGCCAGATCAGCGCGACGCCGGCGCCGCACAGCCAATAGGCCGCTTTGCGCTGCGCGGGGGTGGGCTGTGACAAGCCAAAGACCACGCTCTCGTCGTTCATAATGTGGCACCCAATAAAGCTTAAGGCGCGCCGACCTACCAGTTCGCGTACGGTCACCCCGAACGGGATATGGCGCGCGTTGACTAACAGGCCGGCAGCGGCAGCGGCCAGTGGGCTACCGCCGCTGGCGACAATGCCGATAAACATGAATTCAGAAGCGCCTGCCAGCACGGACACCGAAAGCAAGAGCGGCACCCATAAGGGGAAGCCGTAAGCCACCGCCAGCGACCCATAGGACATACCCACCACCCCGACGGCAAGGCAGACCAAAACGATCGCTTTTATCGTGTCTCCGCTGAGACTGGAGAGAGTTTGTTTCATATCACTTAGCCATATCGAACGATTTCCCATTATAATGAACACATAATGAACGTTTTTCAAGGCGAACGAATCGTTCGATATAAAAAACAAAGGGGCGGGTATGACACAGCCAATCAGCGTTATTGCCAAAAGCCTGGTGCGGGAGCGGGCGCGGACCGGTCTCTCGCTGGCGGAAGTCGCGCGTCGGGCGGGTATCGCAAAATCCACGCTATCGCAACTGGAGTCCGGCAACGGCAATCCGAGTCTGGAAACGCTGTGGTCGCTCTGCGTGGCGCTGGATATCCCGTTTGCCCGCCTGCTTGAGCCGCAGGTGAACAAAACGCAGGTGATCCGCCGCGGAGAGGGGACAAAGGTGGTGGCGGAGCAGGCGAACTATCAGGCCATTTTGCTGGCCGCTTGTCCACCCGGTGCGCGTCGGGACATCTATTTACTGTTAACCCAGCCCGGCGCCGATCGTATTTCGCATCCGCATCCGCCGGGCTCGGTGGAACATATTATCGTTACCCAGGGGCGGGCGCGGGTAGGTCTGACGTCGGCGCCGGAAGAACTGGGCGAGGGCGACTATATCTGCTACCCGGCGGATCAGGAGCATGTTTTTCAGGCGCTGGAGCCGGATACGCAGGCCCTGCTGATCGCTGAGCAAAACTGACATCGCGTCGGTGGGGGACGCGCGCTCGCTGGACGCCATGCCCGTATTGCGGGACACTAGCCGCATTCTTCCGCGAAGACAGGCATACCTATGTCGCTGAAAGCCATTGCCAAACAACTTGGGATCTCCGTCACGACCGTCAGCCGGGCGTTGAACGGCTATGACGATGTGTCACAGGAGACCCGCGCCCGGGTTGAGGCTGAAGCGCAGCGCCGGGGCTATCGCCCCAACACTTTCGCCCGCCGTCTGAAAATGGGCACCATTGATGCCGTTGGTCTTGTCTTTCCTGTCCGCCCCGCGCCGCTCAACAATAACGTTTTTCTTGAGATGGTCGGGGAGATCAGCCATGAGCTGGCGCGCCATGACATTGATTTGTTGCTGATCGCCGATGATGAACAGGCGGATAAACATGGCTATATGCGCATGGTGCAGGGCCGTCGCGTTGACGCTTTAATCGTGGCCCATACCCTGGATGACGATCCGCGGTTGGCGCAGCTGCAGGCCTCTGGCTTTCCGTTTCTGGCGCTCGGCCGTAGCCGCCTGGCGCAGCCCTACGCCTGGTTTGATTTCGATAACTATGCCGGCACCTGCCGCGCCACCCGCCATCTGATTCAACAGGGCCACCAGCGTATCGCTCTGCTGGGTGAGAACAACAATCAGGCGTTTATTTCGCAACGGCGTAACGGCTACCTCGATGCCCTGCGCGAGGCGGGGTTATCCGATGCATGGCTGCGTAGCGTGCCGGCGACGCGCCGCGGCGGCTATCAGGCCACGCTGGAGCTGCTGCGTCTGCCGGAGCCGCCTACCGCGATTATCACCGACTGCAACACCCATGGCGATGGCGCCGCCATGGCGCTCGCCCATCTGGGCCGTTTAACCGGCGACAACCGCGTCGCCCTGGTGGTGTATGACGGGCTGCCGCAGGACAGCATCATAGAGACCGATGTCGCCGCGGTGATCCAGTCCACGCGCCAGGGCGTGGGGCGGCAGATTGCCGATATGGTGCGCCGCTTAATCGCCGGGGAAGATCTCGCCACGCTGCAGGTGCTATGGCAGCCGGAATTTTTCCCGGGTGAAACCGCCTGACCTGACCCTTTTTAACCCGTAATTCTGAAGCCGATCACGGATCCGAAACGTTTTGGTTGGCATCCGAAACGTTTCGGATCAACAGTAAGACATTCCTTGTTATGGAGATGTCTGATGTCTGATTCGCTGATACACCTGCAAAGCGCCGGTGCCGATGTTGTCATTAAAACTCGTCCTTTCGCCGAAATTGTCTACTGGGGGCCGCATTTAAGCCACTTTTCGCCGCAGGATGCCGACAGCCTGACGCGCCCGGTCGCCAACGGCAGACTGGATGTCGATTCGCCAGTGACCTTAATGGCGGAGCTGGGCCATGGCCTGTTTGGCGCGCCGGGCATTGAAGGCCATCGTCTGGGGCTGGATGCCTCTCCGCTGTTCACCACCAGCGAAGTGCGGCGCGAGGGCCAGACGCTGACCCTGGTCAGCGAAGATCCGCAAGCCGGCCTGCGTCTGCACAGCGAGATCGCGCTGGATGCCAGCGGCGTGCTCAGCGTGCGCCATGGCGTGACCAATCTGCGCGCCAGCCCATGGCAGGTGGATCGCCTGGCGGTCACATTGCCGGTCGCCGAACGCGCTCGCGAGGTGATGGCTTTCCATGGCCGCTGGATCCGCGAGTTTCAGCCTCACCGCCTGACGCTGGAGCACGACAGCTTTGTGCTGGAGAACCGCCGCGGGCGCACCTCTCACGAACATTTCCCGGCCCTGATCACCGGCAGCCGCGCCTTTAGCGAGATGCAGGGTGAAGTCTGGGGCGTGCATCTGGCCTGGAGCGGTAACCATCGCCTGCGGGCAGAGGTGAAAACCGATGGCCGCCGCTATCTGCAGGCCGAGGCGCTCTATCTGCCGGGTGAAATGGCGCTGGCGGAAGGGGAAACCTTGTGGACACCGTACCTGTATGCCAGCTACTCGGCGAATGGGCTGAACGGTATGAGCCAGCAGTTCCATCGTTATCTGCGCGAACGGATTATTCGCTTCCCGGGCAACAAGCCGCGCCCGGTGCATCTCAACACCTGGGAAGGGATCTATTTCGACCACGACCCGGACTACATTATGCGTATGGCTGACGAGGCGGCGGCGCTGGGCGTCGAGCGCTTTATTATCGATGACGGCTGGTTTAAAGGTCGCCATGACGACTGGGCGGCGCTTGGGGACTGGTATCTGGATGAGAAAAAATACCCCCACGGCCTGACGCCGGTTATCGATCATGTGAAATCGCTGGGGATGGAATTCGGTATCTGGGTGGAGCCGGAAATGATTAACCCGGATTCCGATCTGTACCGGGCGCACCCGGACTGGGTGCTGGCGCTGCCGGGCTATACTCCGCTGACCGGCCGCCATCAGTTTGTCCTGAACCTCAACATTCCGGAAGCGTTTGATTATCTGCTGGAGCGGATGAGCTGGCTGCTGGGCGAGCATGCGGTGGACTACGTGAAGTGGGATATGAACCGCGAGCTGGTGCAGCCTGGGCATCAGGGACGCGCCGCCGCGGACGCGCAAACGCGCCAGTTCTACCGCCTGCTGGATACGCTGGTGGCCCGTTTCCCGCACATTGAATTTGAATCCTGCTCCTCCGGGGGAGGACGGATCGATTATGAAGTCCTCAAGCGCAGCCATCGCTTCTGGGCATCTGACAACAATGACGCCCTTGAGCGCAACACTATCCAGCGCGGCATGAGCTACTTCTTCCCGCCGGAGGTGATGGGCGCGCATATTGGCAATCGCCACTGTCATGCCACTTTCCGCCAGCACAGTATCGCCTTCCGCGGCCTGACGGCGCTGTTTGGTCATATGGGACTTGAGCTGGATCCGGTGAGCGCTGATGAAGAAGAGCGCGCCGGATACCGGAAATATGCGGCCTTGCATAAACAGTGGCGCGACGTGATCCATCACGGCGTGCAGTGGCGGATGGATATGCCGGATGCCACCACCCTTGCCCATGGCGTCGTCAGTCCGGATAAAGCGCAGGCAATTTTCCTCGTCAGCCAGCTGGCGATGCCGGACTACTCCCTGATGGCGCCGCTGCGCCTGGCGGGGCTGGAGGCGAGCGCCCGCTATCAGGTGACGCTCCTCGATCATCCGAACATTCAGATCACCGGCGAGGGCGGCCATACCATGCGGAAGCTGCCGGCATGGATGACGACGCCGCAGACGGTGAGCGGTGAGTGGCTACAGCAGGCGGGGCTGGCGCTGCCCATCCTCGACCCGGAAAGCGCCATTCTGATTGGCCTGCAACGCGTGTGATGGTATCGGGCCGCGTCGCGGCCCTTCTTGAGGAAAATATAATGAACCCGACCGTCTGTACCCACAAAAACAACCCCAACTTCTGGATTTTCGGGCTGTTCTTCTTTCTCTACTTCTTCATCATGGCCACCTGCTTTCCGTTTCTGCCGATCTGGCTGTCGGACGTCATCGGCCTGAATAAAACCGAAACCGGCCTCGTTTTCTCCAGCCTGTCGCTGTTCGCCATCTGTTTCCAGCCGGTCCTCGGGGTGATCTCTGACAAGCTGGGGCTGAAAAAACACCTGATGTGGATCGTGACCGTTCTGCTGGTGCTGATTGCTCCCTTCTTCCTCTATGTTTTCGCTCCGCTGCTGAAAACCAACATCTGGCTCGGGGCGCTGAGCGGCGGCGCCTATATCGGCTTTGTATTCTCCGCAGGCGCCGGCGCGATGGAGGCCTATATCGAACGGGTAAGCCGCAACAGCGGGTTTGAATACGGCAAGGCGCGCACCTTTGGCTGCCTGGGATGGGCGCTGTGCGCGACTACTGCCGGAATGCTGTTCAGCATTAATCCCGAATGGGTGTTCTGGATGGGGTCAGCCGCCGCGCTGCTGTTGGTGGTGCTGGTGGCCATCGCCAAACCGCAGGCCAGTCAGTCCGCGCAGGTCATGGACTCGCTCGGCGCCAATCGCCCGGCGATCGATTTAAAAACGGCGGTGCGCATGTTCCGCCAGCGTAAGATGTGGATGTTTATTCTGTATGTCATCGGCGTGGCCTGCGTGTATGACGTTTTCGATCAGCAGTTTGCCACCTTCTTCAAATCGTTCTTTGCGACCCCGGAAGCGGGCACCCGCGCCTTTGGTTTCGCCACCACCGCGGGAGAAATATGTAACGCCATCATTATGTTCAGCTCGCCGTGGATTATTAACCGCATCGGGGCGAAGAATACCCTGCTGATCGCCGGGATAGTGATGGCGGCAAGGATGATTGGCTCTTCCTTCGCCACCACCGCCGCGGAAGTGGTGGCGTTGAAAATGCTCCATGCGCTGGAGGTGCCGTTCCTGCTGGTGGGTGCCTTTAAATACATTACCGGCGTGTTTGATGTCCGGCTGTCGGCGACGATTTATCTGGTGGGCTTCCAGTTCGCCAAGCAGGTGGCGGCGATCTTTCTCTCCGCCTTCGCCGGCAATATGTATGATCGGATCGGCTTCCAGGAAACCTATATGATCCTCGGCGGTATTGCTCTGACCGTCACCTTAATATCCGCGTTTACGTTAGCGGGTAAGGCGAAAACCGAGCCGCTTCGCGATAATGCGATGATTGTTTAATCTCCGAAATTTCATGACACAGGGATGTGCATGAAAGATAAGAAAATTGATATGTTAAATATGAGAAACACATGAAAGGGCTATGGATTATTTTTCTTCAGTAAAGAAGTATTAATACTTGAATAGTTAATCCCCTCATCCCCGTAATGAGTGGTAATGATATAATCACACCTCTGTTTTTCCTGCCTAAAAATATTGATATCTTTTGAGTTCATTAATTTCTCTCAAGGAACGTAAATGAATAACGATGGCCAGTAAAATAAAAATGCGAGGCCAGAGTATGGATCTATGTAACGCAGCAACATGTGAACTGGATTACATTCTTGGCAGAGATCACAATTTATAGTGAACACCATTGTTAGAGGGTATGTTCAATCATCATGGCATCTATTAAAGACGTAGCGAAAAAAGCTGGGGTCTCGACGGCAACCGTATCGCGAGTGCTCAACAATCATCCCAGCGTCGTGCCGGAAACGCGGCAGGCGGTGCGTGATGCGATGGATTATCTCTGCTATGTCCCCAGCAAAAGTTCGTTTCAGCTTAGCGGTAAATGTTCAGGGCTGATTGGTGTGGTTTTGCCTAACCTGGTGAATCCTCACTTCTGTGAACTGTTGGCGACGGTGGAAGAAGAGGCCCGGTATATCGGCAAATCGGTGATCGTTAAAACGCATCAGAACCAGCCGCAGCAGGATAAACACATTATTCAGACCTTGGTGGGGATGGGCATTGACAGCTTGCTATGGGTGCCGACAGAAGCAGAAGTCGAACTTTCAGAATGGTTAAGTATTACCCGGATCCCGGTCGCCGTCGTCACCCAGGTGTCCCGGTTCTTTAACTCCGTATCGATTAACCAGGACCGGGGGGCAGAAAGTATTGCGGAACATTTTATTCATACAGGTCATCTTTCGTTTGGCTTTGTTGCCCAGGAAGGGGTTGATAGTCGTAAAGTCTCATCGTATACCAAAAAAATAACGAGTCATGGTTTAAAGCTTGCTAAAGATAATTCGTTCTGGATAGCCAAAGGTGAGGGGGAGAAGATATCAGGCCATATTAGCATTCTTGATGATATTATTGCGAAACTCAGCGATCCGAAGCGAACCTGTACATGTCTGCTAGTGTATAACGATATTGCGGCAAATTATATTATCGATGGGCTAAAAGAAAAAGGCATCTCCATTCCTGAAGATGTTGCGATTGCCAGTTTTGATAATACCTTGCTGGCACAAACTAAAAAAATCACCAGCGTTGCACAGCCGGTAAATGAAATTGCTCACCTCGCGTTTCAGATGGTGAAGCATCAACAGCAGCCGGACAGTATTGAAATGCACGAAATTGTCTCTCGGTTAATTATTCGTGAGAGCAGCGTAAAAATTAATATTACTTCCCTGTAAGGGATGTATGTTGAGAAATGGCGCGACAATTTGCGCCATGGGCTCCTTTTAACAAAAAATAGGTATATTTATGTCTGCTACCGCAATGGAAAAGCCAAGTGCTTATGAAAAGCTGGGGCTGAGGGAGAAGATCGGCTACGGGATGGGTGACGCTGGTTCAGGAATGATATGGAGTGTACTGGCGCTCTATCTGACGTGGTTTTATACCGACGTCTATGGCCTGAATGCCGGGGTGGTGGGCACATTATTCCTCGTTATTCGCATCTTTGACGCTTTTAGCGATCCGCTGATGGGGGCAATCTGCGACCGCACCGTGTCACGCTGGGGAAAATTCCGTCCATGGCTATTATGGATGGCGCTTCCGTTTGGTCTGGGCGCGGTACTGATGTTCACGACCCCAGAACTCAGCATGAACGGTAAGATTATCTATGCCTGGGTTACCTATCTGGTCATGTCGCTGATTTATACCGCGATTAATATTCCCTATTGCTCCGTCGGCGGCGTCATTACCCTCAATCAAAAAGAGCGCATGGGTTGTCTGTCATGGCGATTTTTCCTTAATGGCCTGGCAACATTGATTATCTCCTCCTCTATTCTGCCGTTAACCGACTGGCTGGGTAACGGTGACCGTGCTTCCGGTTTCCAGCTGACCATGATCATTATGGGCGGGGCGGCAACGCTGATGTTCCTGTTCTGCTTTTCCAGCATTAAAGAGCGGGTGGTATCGGTTAAGCAAAACGAGTCGTTGAAGAAAGACCTACGGGATATTATCAAAAACGATCAGTGGCTCTTAATGATCTCTATTACCTTCCTGAACGTTTTCCCGGCATTTATCCGTGGTGGCGTAACTATCTATTATGCGACTTATGTCATGAAGGCGTCTGTCGGATTTATTACCTTCTTTATGGCGCTGGGTGTAGCCTGTAATATGCTGGGTAGTGTGCTTGCCAAACCGCTTACCGATCGCTTTGATAAGCTGGCGCTGTTCCGCATTATTAATATTATTCTCGGCATTCTGTCATTTGCGCTGTGGTTTATCGATCCGCAATCGTTGACCCCGCTGATGGCGCTATTTATCGTAATTAACGTTCTGCATTTAATTCAATCTGGCCCCATTCTGTGGGCGATGATGTCCGATGTCGATGACTACGGTGACTGGAAGTTCGGTAAGCGCCTGACCGGTATCTCTTTCGCGGGTAACCTTTTTATGCTCAAAATGGGGCTGGCGGTGGCTGGGGCAATCGTCGCCTGGATTCTGGCGTTTACCGGTTATGTCGCGAATGAGCCTCAGCAAAATAGTAAGACCATTCAAGGCATTATCATGATGTTCTCACTGTTGCCGATGGTGAGTTATTTCATCAGCGCGTATCTGGTGCGCTACTTCAAGCTGAATAACGCGTTCCTTGAAAAAATTAAAGCCGATCTTGCAAAACGTGAACTGGAAAAAGGACGTGGTTAATAGGTAGGGGGGTAGGGCATCAGTATTATTTATCATTCAATATCAGTCTTAATCAAATTAGAATATTTAAGTGATTTTCTGTTCATATCAGAGGAGGTTCTTTATGACGCATAATAATTATTATGACGTGACGCAGTGGCATATCGGTAATCCTTATAAGGATATTGGGGAAGTTATCAACAGTATTATCCTCGATATTAAAAAGCGGCAAACCGCAACCGATATTAATAACGGCGGAAAACCTGGCGCCGTTATCTATATTCCGCCCGGCGATTATCATCTGAAGACGCAGGTTTTTATCGATATCAGTTATTTAAAAATTATGGGGGCTGGACACGGTTTTGTCTCCTCAAGTATTCGTTTCAATACACCGGCTGACGAGTGGGCGAATTTGCATGATATTTGGCCGGGCGGGAGCCGTATTCTGGTCGATATTTGTGTGCATCCCGGCGATGAAGAACATGCTGGCGCTGCATTTTACGTGAAACGCAGCGGAGCGCCGCGAATTAGTTCGGTGGCGTTTGAAAACTTCTGTATTGATGGCCTGCACTTTATTGATGATGGGCTGGGAAACAACGATCCGGAAAATAGCTATATTAACGGCAAAACCGGGATTTATATCGCCAGCGCTCAGGATGCTTTCCGGATTACAGACATGGGATTTATCTATCTTGAGCATGGTCTCACGGCGTACAATAGTGATGCTATGGCGATCCATAATAACTTTATCGCCGAATGCGGCAACTGTATCGAGCTTCGTGGCGCCGGACAGGCTTCTAAAATAACCGATAACCTGATTGGCGCAGGCTATAGAGGCTATTCGATTTATGCCCAAAACTTCGGTGGGTTATTAATTTCTGGCAACAATATCTTTCCGCGTGGCGCCAGCAGCGTTCATTTCTCTGGCGTTGTTCGTTCTACCGTTACTGGTAATCGGTTGCACTCATTTTATCCAGGAATGTTGGTTCTGGAGAATAACTGTGCGGAGAATCTCATCGCTGCAAATCATTTTTTCCGCGATCGCGAACCCTGGCCGCCGATGCAGACCTATGACAACGGCCTGGATGATGCCTATGGTCTGCTGCATATCAATGGTAGTAATAACTCGGTTATTGCCAATCATATTTCCGAAACTATTGATATCCAGTATCTTCGGCCACAGGGAATAAAGCCGGTCATCATCCGGCTGGTTGCCGGTAAAGGAAATTACCTTGCGAATAATCATATTGTTGCGACCACGGAAGCGTCAGTGCAGCAGGCGCACCCTTCCGAAGAGGACGCTTGCTTTGCGGCGCAGGTCAGCGCTTTGCTGACGACGGATAGATTGAAAACCCTTGATGTGGTCGCGGTGCTGGTAGAAAAAGCGTCGTCTCAAAACACGATACTTGATTGCGGCAATAACAAACAGTTGATGATGGACAGAACGATGAATGCCATCAGGGCTACGCCATCTCCCGGCAATGTGGAAATGGAATAATCCGGCTGTAGACGCGACGGCGCAGAATAAGTCGTCCTACTCAGCGCTGAAAACGGCTGCCCCACTCAGCACAGCGAGGCAGCCATGATTTCACGCCAGATAAAACACTTCTTTGAGCTCCGCGCTCAGCGGGCTGTTATCCGGGTTGCTGGGCATCACCTCGCGCATGTATTTCCACCAGCGCTGGCACACTTCCGTGCTGGCGACCGCCTCCCAGCGGGCTTCCGACTCAATCTCCACCGTCGCGAACAACAGATGGCGTTCTTTATCGAGATAAATGGCGTAATGGTGCGCGCCGTGGTCCTTCAGCACTGCCTCCAGCTCCGGCCAGATGGGATTATGGCGGCGCTGGTACTCCTCGTGCGCGTCGGGGTTCACCTGCATGACGAAGGCTTTACGGATCATAAGGCCTCCAGATAGAGCTCGCGAACCTCATCGCGGCTGGCGGGGCGCGGGTTACACGGCGCGCACGGGTCGGCCAGCGCTTTATCCAGCCAGCCTTCGATATCGGCTTTGCTGACGCCAAGCTGGCTGAAGCCCTGGGGGATCCCCACACGTTTGCTCAGTGCGCGGATGGCGTTGATGGCCTCCATGCTGGCAGCTTCATCGCTCATGCCGCGGGTATCGACGCCCATCGCCTGCGCCACGCGGGCGAAGCGCGCCACCGCGTTCGGGCGGTTAAAGTTTTCGATGATCGGCAGCAGGATGGCGTTGCACACCCCGTGCGGCAGGTTGTGGGTGGCGCCAGGCTGATGGGCCAGGGCGTGTACCAGCCCGAGACCGGCGCTATTGAACGCCATGCCCGCCAGGTATTGGCCAAACGCCATCTGCTCGCGGGCCTGCAGATCGTGACCATCGTCTACCGCTTTCGGCAGCCACAGGTTGATCAGGCGAATGGCCTCGAGGGCGTTGGCGTCGGTCAGCGGATGGGCACCAACGGAGACAAAGGCCTCGATGGCGTGGGTCAGGGCGTCCATGCCGGTGGCGGCGGTAACGGCTGGCGGGATGTCGAGCATCACGCTGGCGTCGTCGACGGCGATATCCGGGATCAGGTTCGGGTCGATAATCACCTCTTTCACCTGCCGCTCGCTATCGATAATCACTGCGTTGCTGGTCATCTCCGCCGCCGTGCCGGCGGTGGTGTTGATGGCCACCAGCGGCACGCCAGCGTTTTTCACTTTGCCGACGCCGGAGTAGGCTGTGGAGGGGCCAGGGTTGGCGGTGAGGATTTTTATCGCCTTGGCGGTATCAATCGGGCTGCCGCCGCCGAAGGCGATCAGGTAATCGCAGTGTGCCGCCTGGTACGCCGCGTAGCCTTGCTGCACCAGCGCTTCGGTGGGGTTGGGAAACACGTCGTCAAACAGCTGGTAAGCCATCTGCTGTTCATCCAGCGCGGAAAACAGGCTGTCCAGCAGGCCCAGCTTCACCAGCTGGCCGTCGGTAACGATCAGCGCTTTGCCCCACTGTTTACCGGCCACCAGCCTGACCATATCGCCGATAGCGCCTGCCCCGTGGAGGCTGATTTTTGGTAATGCCAACATAAAACTCATGATAATTCTCCTTAATGTTGATTTTGGGAAATCCGTTTCCCCTCACCCCGCCCCTCTCCCGCAGGGAGAGGGGAAAACCGGTCCCGGACTGCAGGCTGTCTGCGTGCGCCGGGCAGTATCCTCTCCCTTGGGGAGAGGGCCAGGGTGAGGGGGAAATTAACATCGTCTTCGCTGCATCATCCGCCGGGTAATAATCGGCAGGGAGATCACCACGATCAGCATGGCGCCGATAATCACCGACATCACGATACCGGGGACGTTTAGCAGGCTCAGGCCGAAGGTCACCAGCCCCATTAGAAAAGCGGCAATGATCACCCCGGGCATGCTGCCGGAGCCGCCGAGAATATTGACGCCGCCGAGCACCGCCATGGTGACAACCGCCAGCTCCCAGCCCATCGCCAGGGTGGGGCGGGTACTGCCGAGCCGTGAGGTCAGCAGGACCGCCGCCAGCCCGGCCATCAGCCCGACCAGCGCGAACAGCACCAGGTTATGACGCTTAACATTGATCCCGGAGAACCAGGCGCCAGTCGGGTTATTGCCGATGGCGTAGGTCCGGCGGCCAAAGTTGGTTTTATGCAGCAGGAAGGTGAAGGCGGCGGCGAGGAGGATAAACAGCGCAAACTCAAAAGAGAGCGCCCCCCATACGTACCCCTGGCCGAACCAGGCAAAGCTCTCCGGGTAGTGGTTGAGTGCCTGATCGCCCAGCAGGATATAGGTGATGCCGCGATACAGGCTCATGGTGCCGATGGTGATCACAATGGACGACAGGTTAAAGCGAGTCACCAGCAAGCCGTTGAACAGGCCGCACAGCAGACCTACGCCCAGGCCGATGACCACCAGCAGCGGGGTATCCATCCCCGCCGCCGCGCAGAAGCCCATCACCGTTGAGCTGAGCGCCATCGTCGAGGCCACCGACAGATCGATTTCCCGGGCGATAATCAGCATCGCCATCGGCAGGACGACGATCGCCTTCTCGGTAAAGGTAAAGGTCGCGTCCGACAGGTTCCAGATATTGAGGAAGTACGGGGAAGCCATCGCGTTGCCGATAAATACCGCCAGGGTGACCGCCAGTAAAAACCCTTCCCAGCACAGCAGGCGGCGCAGCGGCGACGGCGCGACCGGAGTGTTTTTCATCTCTTCAGATACCATCATTTTGCTCATGATTTCACCGCCTGTTTCTGCCGGGCTAACGCCGCATTGCGCAGGATTAACCGCCCGTGACTGCGATTGCCGCGCTCGTTGAGCAGCACCGCCATGACGATCACCGCCCCGGAAATCGCCATTTGCCAGAAGGGCGAGATGCCGATCACCGGCAGGGCGTTATTGATGACCCCGAGGAACAGCGCGCCGCACAGGCAGCCCAGCACCCGTCCGCTTCCGCCCATGGTGCTGATACCGCCGATTACGCAGGCCGCTACCACCTGCAGCTCAAAGCCGTTCGCCACGTCGACATAGGCGACAGCGAAGCGCGAGATCCACAGATAGCCGCAGAAGCCGGCCAGCGCGCCGGAGAGGCAGAAGCTGACGAACTGCATTTTTCCGGCGTTAATGCCGGTGTAGTACGCCGCCGTCGCGTTGCCGCCCGCGGTGTACAAGGCCCGGCCAGTGCGGCTGTAGCGCAGGAAATAACCTACCAGCAGCAGCGCGGCGATGGCGCACCAGCTCAGAAGCGGCAATCCCATGAGCGTGCTGCGCGGCAGGCTGAGAAAATCAGCGCTCATCTGATGTGAGTTAACCCAGCCGCCGTCAGTCAGCAGGAAGATAATGCCGCGATAAATGCTCATGGTGCCGAGGGTTACCACGATGGCGGGAATGCCGAGGCGCCAGACCAGCAGGCCGTTAATCATCCCCATCAGCAGGCCCAGCAGGGTTGCCAGCGCCAGCAGCGCCACCACCGGAATACCCGGATAGTGGGCGTTAAGCAGGGCGACGATCATCCCGGTCAGCGCCAGGTTGGCGGCCATCGACAGATCGATGCCTTTGGTGAGCAACACCATCATCTGGCCGAGGGCGAGGATGATAAGGATGGCGGTATCGTTAAACATCTCCACCAGATTGGCCGGTGAAATGAACGACGGCGCCCGGCTGCCGATGGCGCCGATCATCAAAATGATGACCACCGCCAGCAGCGCTTCGCGATGTTTAAGCCATGCGTGTCCCATCATGCCGCCTCCTGGCCGATGCCGCTGGCGGCGCTAACGATAGTTTCCGCTGTTGCTTCACCGGCCTGGTATTCGGCGACCATCAGCCCTTCGTGCATCACGATAATCCGGTCGGCCATGCCCATCACTTCCGGCAGCTCTGACGACACCATAATCACTGCCAGTCCCTGGCTGACCAGCTCGGACATAAACTGATGCACGGCGGCTTTTGAGCCGATATCGATGCCTTTGGTCGGCTCATCGAGGATGATCACCTCGGGCTGGGTCGCCAGCCATTTGCCGATCACCACTTTCTGCTGGTTGCCGCCGGAGAGGGTCTCCACCGGCTGGCGCCAGCTGAAGGCCTTAACCTGCAGGCGCGAGGCGTACTCGTCCGCCAGCCGCCATTCCCGGGCGTCGTTCAGAATGCCGTTAGGGTTGAGTTTACTGAGCTGCGGCAGACTGATGTTCTGGGCGATGGGCAGGGCGATGATCGCCCCCTGTTTCTGCCGCTCTTCCGGCACGCAGACGATGCCCGCGCGGATGGCATCGGCGGGCTGGTGAAAGCGCATGGTTCTGCCGTTCAGCCGGATCTCGCCGGAGGACGGACGCGACACGCCGGAGAGCGCCTGCATCAGCTCGGTGCGTCCGGCGCCCACCAGGCCGTAAAAGCCGAGAATTTCTCCCTTGCGCAGGCGGAAGCTGATATGAGCAAACTCGGTAGGATGACAGAGATCGGACACCTCCAGCACCGTTTCCCCGGGCGTGCAGTCGACTTTCGGGTAGGTTTGGGTGATCGCCCGGCCCACCATCATCGACACCATCCGCTCTTCGGTGATGTCGCTTATCGCCCCGGAGCTGACGTACACCCCATCACGCAGGATGGTGTAATAATCGGCCAGCTCGAAAATTTCATCGAACTTATGCGAGATAAACAGGATCGCTTTGCCGTCCTGCTTCAGACGCTCAACGATGTGATAAAACTCCAGGATTTCATGCTGGGAGAGGGCGGCGGTCGGCTCATCGAGGATCACCACCTGGGCGTCGAAAGCCAGCGCCCGGGCAATCGCCACCATGTGCCGCTGGGCGATGCTGAGGGTTTTCAGCGTGGCCCGCGGGTCGATCTGGACTTCCAGCCGGGCGAGGATCTCGCTGGCTCTGCGGTGCATCGCTGGCCAGTCGAGTGTTTTTAACAGTCCCTTATACAGATACTGGCCGACGAAAATATTTTCACTGACCGAGAGTTCGTCAAACAGCACGGTTTCCTGGTGAATGGCGGTGATCCCTACCTTATGCGCCGACTCCGGCGTTGGCAGATGAATGGGGATCGCTTTATAGAGGATCTCGCCCTCTTCGGGCTGATAAATACCGGTCATCACTTTGACCAGTGTGGATTTCCCCGCGCCGTTTTCGCCGATTAAGGCGGTCACTTTGCCGGGCCAGAGATCAAGCTGCACGTTCTCAAGGGCGCGCACACCGGGAAAAATCTTGGTGATCCCCTTCAGCGACAGCAGTGGCGTTGATGCTGACATGATAGTTCTCCACAAAAATCACCCCTCACCCTAACCCTCTCCCCAAAGGGGCGAGGGAACGGCCCGGCGTCCGCTGGCCACATCGTGCAGAGGGCCAGCCTTTCCCCCTCTCCCTCCGGGAGAGGGCCGGGGTGAGGGAACAAGGGTTAGAAAATTTTCGAGAACTTATCGATGTTGCTCGCATCGTAGACGAACGGCTCGGCCATCGCACCATTCCCCTCAGCATCCAGCTTCACTTTGCCCAGCTTGCCCATACTGGCTTCGGTTTTGGTCGCCGTGCCTTTGACTAAATCGTCGGCCAGATAGGTGGCGGCGTAGCCCAGGTCAATCGGGTTCCAGATGGCGAAGCTTTTGCTGGCGCCGGACTTGATCGCGCCGGCCATTTCCGACGGCAGCCCCAGCCCGGTGACATAGACTTTGCCGATTTTGCCCTGGTCCTTCACCGCCTGCGCGGCGGCAACAATGCCCACCGATGACGGCGAAACAATGACTTTCAGGTCCGGATATGATTTCAGCAGGCCCACCGCTTCGCGGTAGCTTTTATCCGACAGATCGTCACCGTAGGCGACAGTGACCAGCTGCACGGACGGATACTGCGGCAGCACCTTTTTCATCTCCTCAATCCAGATGTTCTGGTTAGTGGAGGTTGGGGTGGCGCTTAACACGGCCACTTCGCCTTTCTCAACGTTCAGCGCCTTCAGCGCATCGGCGGCGAGCTTGACGTTGGTTTCGCCAATTAAGGCGTTATTCGAGGGGTTAAGATGGATCTGGCGGCCTGCCGGCGCCACGCCGGAGTCCCACGAGACCACCTTGATGCCGCGCTGCATCGCTTTTTTCAGCACCGGCACCACCGCGTCCGGATCGTTGGCGGAAATGGCGATCGCATCCACCCCCTGGGCGATCAACCCGTTCAGCACGTCGATCTGCGCTTCGGCGGTGGTAGTGGTCGGGCCGGTGTAGATCACTTTGACATCACCTAACTCTTTGGCTGCCTGTTGGGCGCCAACGTTGGCGGCTTCGAAGAAGCCATTTCCCAGCGATTTCGCCACAAGGGCGATTTTAACTTCTGCTAAGGTGGAACCGGACAACGCCAGGGCGGCAACGGTGAGGATCAAGCTTGTCTTTGTTTTCATTGCTTTTACTCCACATGAGTTAGTTTTGTAGGGTTTGCAGGTGATGTTTCGCCCCGTCTCGGTGAGCGGGGCGCGATGTTGTTATGGATAAAGATCTAAAGCGGACTGCAGCGGCTGCACGTTGAAGCGTTTGCCAAGGGCGATAAGCTCTTCGCGGGTGATGGTCTGCTTCATCCCTCCCATCGACAAGACTTTCACCAGCACTTCGGCGGACTTCTCGGCGGTGTCGATCAGGCCGAAGGTCTCATCCAGCGTGGGGCCGCTGCCGAAGATGCCGTGGAACGGCCACAGCACCAGCGAGTGCTTTTGCATGGTTTCGGCGGTCGCCTGGCCGATTTCATCGGTGCCCGGCACCATCCACGGCAGAATGCCGACGCCGTCCGGGAAGACCACCAGACATTCGGTGCTACCTTCCCACAGCTTGCGGGTGAACAGATCGCTATGGTTCTCCAGAACATAGGTCAGGGCGATCAGGTTGGTGGCATGGCAGTGCATGATCACCCGGTCTTTGCCGCCGGTCAGTTTGATACGCTCGCTGTGCGACAGGAAGTGTGCCGGCAGCTCGGAGGTCGGTACGGCATCCTCGGTGAGGCCCCACAGGATATGGTATCCCGCGCCATCGCTGTCGACCTTTACCACGCCGAGGTTAGCGGCCGGGTCGAGCTGGACGTTACGGAAGAATTTGCCGGAGCCGGTGACGATAAATGGCTGGTTGGCCAGGATTGGCATCGGCTGGCTGAGGGCGATGTAACGCGGTTTGGCGTGGAAATCCGCCGCATAAGGTTCGATATCCGCTTCATCCAGACGCAGCGTCAGGTTGCCGCCGTTGCGTTCGTCCCAGCCTTTCAGCCAGGCGTCGGAGGTGGCTTTGATCATGCCCTGGACGAACCAGGCGTCGATAATGGTCTGCATAGTCTTGTCTTTCCTGTTGATTCGGTGGGGGTAGCCCCTCACCCTAACCCTCTCCCCACAGGGGAGAGGGAACTGTTCGGTGCGCTCTGGCAACATCGCGCAGTTCGTAGCCCGGGTAAGGCGTCAGCCGCGACCCGGGGGAGCCCGTGCATTACCCGCGCTGGCTCAGAACCGCATTCTCATAAGCCCGTACGTTGTCCAGCCACTGACTGCCCGCCGGCGTGTCGTGACGCTGACAGTACATCTCCCAGATGGCCTGCCATGGCAGCGATTTTTGCTCTTCGAGCAGCGCCAGGCGGGCGGTGTAATCGCCGTCGTTCTCCAACTGACGAAGCTGAGCGGTCGGTTCCAGCAGGGCACGCAGCAGCGCTTTTTTCATATTGCGGGTACCAATCACCCAGGCCGCGATGCGGTTGATGGAGGCATCGAAGAAGTCGAGCCCGATGTGCACGCGGTCAAACAGGTTGTGGCGAATGATTTCGCTGGCGATGGCCTGAGTCTCATCATCCAGCAGCACCACATGGTCGCTGTCCCAGCGCACCGGGCGGCTGACGTGCAGCAGCAGGCGCGGGATGTAGAGCATGGCGGCAGAGATTTTGTCGGAGATCACTTCCGTCGGGTGGAAGTGGCCGGCATCTAGGCACAGCGCGGTCTGGCGGCTGGTGGCGTAGCCCATATAGAACTCGTTGGAGCCGACGGTGTAGCTTTCGGCGCCGATGCCGAACAGCTTGCTCTCCACGGCGTCGATATGATGCGCCGGATCGAATTTCTCGCTGATCACCTCATCAAGGGCATTCAGCAACCGCTGGCGCGGTGCGAAGCGATCAACGGTAATATCCTTCATCCCGTCCGGCACCCAGATATTCATCACCGAGGGGGTGCCCAGCTGTTCGCCGAAATAAGCCGATACACGGCGGCTGGCTTTGCAGTGGTCGATCCAGAACTGGCGGATCTCATCGTTGGCGTGCGACAGGGTAAAGCCGTCGGCGCTCAGCGGATGCGAGAAGCAGGAGGGGTTGAAATCCAGACCCAGTTTGTTGGCTTTCGCCCACGTAACCCAGTTTTTAAAGTGTTCCGGCTTAATCTCATTGCGCGCTACCGGCGCGTCGGATTCCAGGTAAATAGCATGCAGGTTGAGACGCTTTGGTCCCGGGATCAGGCTCAGCGCCTGCTCAAGGTCGGCGCGTAGCTCTTCCGCATTGCGCGCTTTGCCCGGGTAGTTGCCGGTCGCCTGGATGCCGCCGGTCAGGCTTCCCGCCGGGTTTTCGAAACCGGCGACGTCGTCACCCTGCCAGCAGTGCATGGAGACGGGCAGACGGTCCAGCTGGCGCAGGGCCTCCTCGACATCCACGCCGACGGTGGCGTAGCGCTGCTTAGCAATTTCCCAGGCTTGTTCAAGTTGAGTGGTCATGCGCAAAGCTCCTTGGTCTGTTGTGGCTGAAACTGCGCCACGAAACGGGCAATTTCACTATCAGGATTGGGGGTAAAAGCGGTGAGCGCCGCGTTGTCGCGCACCACCTGACGAAACTCATCGACATTGGCCAGCTCGTCGAGGGTCATTAACTGGATGCCGATATTGCCGAGGGTGGAGGCCTCTATCGGTCCGGCCACGACGGCGATCCCGCAGGCGTCAGCGCACAGCTGGTTGAGCAGCGCGTTCTGGCAGCCGCCGCCGACGATATGCAACTGGCTGAAGGGCTGGCCGCGCAGCGTCGCCAGCTCGTTAAGCACCCGGGCGTAGAGCAGCGCCAGGCTGTCGAAAATGCAGCGCGCCAGCTCGGCATCGCTTTCAGGAACCGGCTGCCCGGCATCGCGACAGGCGGACTGGATCTCGGCGCTCATACTGGCCGGATTGATAAAGCGGTCATCGTTGCAGTCAATCATGAAGCGGCACGCCGGTAGCGCGGCGGTGCGGGCGATCAGCCCCTGCAGGTCGCTGACGTTTTGTTCTTTCAGCACCCGCTGCAGCAGCCACAGGCCCATGATATTTTTCAGCACCCGATAGCGGCCTTCGGCTCCGCCTTCGTTGGTGATATTGGCCTGCAGCGCCGCGTCGCAGGTGTATGGGGTCAGGCTTTCAAACCCCATCAGCGACCAGGTGCCGGAGGAGAGATAGGCGGCATGGCGGTCGGCCAGCGGGGAGGCGATCACCGCGCTGGCGGTGTCGTGGCTGGCGACAGCGACCACCGGAATACGGTTGCCCTGCGGGCAGATCCAGTGACCAATCACATTGCCGGGGTGGGTCGGCTTTCCGAACCACGCCAACGGCGCGCCGGTCCAGTTCAGCAGCGTCTCATCCCAGCTATCGCTATTGATGTTAACCAGCTGGGTGGTGGTGGCGTTGGTATATTCCCAGTTCAGATTGCCGGTCAGGCGGAAGCTGAAATAGTCGGGGATCAGCAGGGCATGCGCGGCCTGACTGACCAGCTCCGGCTGCTGCTCCACCAGGGCGCGCAGCTGGTAAAGGGTGTTAAACGGCAGAAACTGAATACCACTGCGGCGATAGATCTCCGCCCGGCCCAGCTGTTCTTCAGCGTGACGTAGCAGGCCCTGGGTGCGGTCGTCACGATAGGAGATCGGCAGTCCGACGCGCTGGCCCTGCTTATCCAGCAGGACATAATCCACCCCCCAGGTATCGATGCCGATACTGTCGATCAGGATGCCCTGCTCACACACTTTCTCCAGCCCGCGACGGATCTCGCCTTCCAGGCTATCCACATCCCAGCAGTCGAAGCCATCCACCTTCTGCAGGCTGTTGGTGAAGCGGTGCATTTCGCGCAGGGTCAGGGCACGCGGCCCGGACTGATAGCTGGCGAGCATCACCCGCCCGCTGGAGGCACCTAAATCGACGGCGACACAATGACGAATACTCATGGAAAGACCCTTCTTAAAATCATTGTCCGCAGTCTAAAAAAGGCCGCTCACTGACACCTTCTCGCTACGGACAGTCAAAACTGGCCGCTGGCAAGAAAGCAAAGGTGACCGTGAGGGAAATCACAATTTGTGGTTTTAGGGGGTGGCGAGGGGGATGTGATGGCGTCCGCAGTTCCGTATCTTTCCGGCTGATTCTTGAAAAAGCGGCAGGATTTACGAATTTCATGGTCAAAAATTGAAGGCCGGATAGCCAACCCTTCATTACTATCAGCCGGTGACTGATAATTTTTCTCATTACGAGGGTGGCATCATGACCATATTGCACAGTACGGATTTCTTTAAGGCCGGGATCTCGACGGTGGCTATTGAACCCCGCCTCCCTCAGTCGGCCTTTCCGGAACATCACCATGATTTCCATGAAATTGTCATCGTGGAGCAGGGCACGGGTATTCACGTCTTCAATGGTCAGCCCTATACCATCGGCGGCGGCTCAGTCTGCTTTATCCGCGATCATGACCGGCATCTTTACGAGCATACGGACAATCTGTGTCTGACCAATGTGCTCTATCGCGCGCCGGATGCGTTTCGTTTTCTCGCCGGGGTCAACCAGCTGCTGCCCCAGGAGCAGGAGGGGAACTACCCGTCGCACTGGCGGGTGAACCAGACGGTCCTGCAGCAGGTTCGGCATATCGTGGCGCAGATGGAGGCCATGGGGAGCGAAACGGATACCCATGCCGTCGCCAGCCGTGAGATCCTGTTTATGCAGCTGCTGGTGCTGTTACGTAAAAGCAGTCTTGCGGAAGAGGCTACCAACAATGATGCGCGGCTGAATCAGCTGCTGGCCTGGCTGGAAGATCATTTTGCCCAGGAGATCTGCTGGGAGGAGGTGGCGGCGCAGTTTTCGCTGTCGCTGCGTACCCTGCACCGCCAGCTGAAGCAGCAGACTGGCCTGACGCCGCAGCGCTATCTTAATCGGGTGCGCCTGATGAAGGCCCGGCACCTGCTGCGCCACAGCGATGAAAGTGTGACTGATATCGCTTTTCGCTGCGGCTTCGGCGACAGTAACCACTTTTCGACGCTTTTTCGCCGCGAATTTGACTGGTCGCCGCGCGATATCCGCCAGGGCCGCGACGCCATTCTTCAGTAACGCGAGAAGAGTCAACGTATTGCGGGTTAAAAACGCGAATAATGCGCCGTTATCCGCGTTTGGAGTGTGAGCCGTGGCCGGTCTGATTCTACGTAAAGAGGAGTTTTTCCCTTCCGCCACACAGGCAGTGGCAGTGGCCGACCGCTACCCGCAAAACGTTTTTGCCGAACATACCCATGAGTTCTGCGAGCTGGTGCTGGTGTGGCGGGGCAACGGGCTGCACGTCCTTAACGATCGCCCCTGGCGCATTACCCGCGGCGATCTGTTCTATATTCGCGCCGAAGATAAACACTCCTATGCTTCGGTCAATGATTTAGTTCTGCAGAACATCATCTATTGCCCGGAGCGGCTGCAACTTAATTTTGACTGGGCGGGAGCGATCCCTGGCCTCTTTGGCACGCCGTGGAAGCCCCACTGGCGCATGGGTAGCACAGGTATGGCTCAGGCGCGCCAGGTGATTAGCCAGCTTGAGCATGAGTGCGCCCGGCGCGACGCGCAGGGAAATGCGATGGCCGAACTGCTGTTTGCCCAGCTGGCGCTGACGTTGCAGCGCCATCGCTACGCGACGGATGATCCCGCGGCGACGCAGCGCGAAGCGCTGCTGGACAAACTGCTGGCCGCGTTGGCGGCCAGCCTCAGCCGCCCCTTTGTTCTGGAGCGTTTCTGCGAGCAGGAGGGCGGCAGCGAGCGGGCGCTACGCCAGCAGTTTCGCCAGCAAACCGGGATGACCATCAATCACTATTTACGCCAGCTGCGGATCTGCCACGCGCAGTACCTGCTGCAGCATACCGAGCGCTTAATCGGCGATATCGCCATGCAGTGCGGCTTTGAGGACAGTAACTACTTTTCGGTGGTTTTTAGCCGGGAAATCGGCATGTCGCCGGGGCAATGGCGGCAGCGCAGTCGCGCCGCCGCCTGAAAACCGTCGTTGTCTGGCTGATGAGCCGGTGGTTAACTGGCCATCCCCAGACCGACGATATTGGCGGCGATGATGATCACCACGCAGCCGAGGCTCAGGACGCTCACCGGACGACGGCCGGCGTTGTTCCACTCCTTCAGCACCAGACCCACCAGACCGCCACACAGCACGTAGAAACTCATGTGCAGCATCCAGCTCATATAGTCATACTGCGCCGGAATGCTGGCATGGCCCCAGGCATAGAAGAAGAACTGGAGATACCACATCAGGCCGCCGAGGGCGGAGAGCAACAGGTTGCTGATGATGAGCGGTTTAGCCAGCGAAAAATCGGCTTTGACTGACAGACTCTTCACTTTCGCCAGACGAATAAAGCAGAAGCCGAGATTGACCAGCGCCCCGCCGCCCATAATGACTACGTAGCTTGGCAGCGCCGCGTACAGCGGGTCGACGCCGAGCGCCGCGGCAGCGTCATGCATCGGTTTGGCGGCGTTCATCGCGAACGACATCCCTGCCGAGAAGATGCCGCACATCACCGCCAGCAGAAGCCCTTTCTTCAGATTGAACTCTTCGGCTTTGATGCCCATTTTGCGCTCTTTCAGCTGGCCCGCGCGGGTGACGATACTGACGCCAACCACCGCCACCAGCACGCCAAGCAGCGTCATTTGACCGCCCTGGGTGTGCATCAGCACCGAAAACTGACCATTAATAATCGGCGTCATCAGCGTGCCGACAATCAGCGTGATGCCAATGGCGATGCCTATTCCCATCGACATGCCGAGATAGCGCATGGTCAGGCCATAGTTGATATTACCGATACCCCACATGGCGCCGAACAGAAAGACCGGCAGCAGCGTGGAAGCGCTAAAAGAGCGGTAGTAGGCCCAGAAATCGGGTAACAGCGTGGCGCTGATGGCCCAGGGCAGGATCAGCCAGGAGACGATCCCTCCAACCGACCACATGGTTTCCCACGACCAGTGTTTTACTTTTTTGAACGGGGCATAGAAACAGGCGGCACTGGCGGCCCCTATCAAATGCCAAAAAATACCCATCGTAATCGCGTGGTTCATTGATTTTATCCTCATCTTTTTTTATCGGAGACGGCGGCTTCCGATGTGATGAGTGTAAAAATTAGCCGCTTTGGCCGCCTTCAAGCCGTTGCCACAGGATGGCGAACCCTGGCAACCATGGGCTTAATTAGTTGTTCTACATCACAAAATGGCGGGTATTTCTTCTGGTTATATCCATATGAAAAATACGGCATTGATAAGCATTTTCAATACCATTTAATTAACTATAATGGACAAACTGCTTACGCGGCGTTAACACTTGAGCCGCTCGACAATAATGGAGATGATTATGAGCTATACCCTGCCATCCCTGCCGTACGCTTACGATGCTCTGGAACCGCACTTCGACAAGCAGACGATGGAGATCCATCACACTAAACACCATCAGACCTACGTGAACAATGCTAACGCCGCGCTGGAAAGCCTGCCGGAGTTCGCTAACCTGTCCGCTGAAGAGCTGATCACCAAGCTGGATCAACTGCCGGCTGACAAAAAAACCGTACTGCGTAACAACGCGGGCGGCCACGCTAACCACAGCCTGTTCTGGAAAGGCCTGAAAACCGGCACCACCCTGCAGGGCGACCTGAAAGCGGCTATTGAGCGCGATTTCGGCTCTGTAGACAATTTCAAAGCGGAATTCGAAAAAGCCGCTGCGACCCGTTTCGGCTCCGGCTGGGCGTGGCTGGTACTGAAAGGTGACAAACTGGCCGTTGTCTCCACCGCCAACCAGGATTCCCCGCTGATGGGCGAAGCCATTTCCGGCGCTTCCGGCTTCCCGATCCTGGGTCTGGACGTGTGGGAACACGCTTACTACCTGAAATTCCAGAACCGTCGCCCGGACTACATCAAAGCCTTCTGGGACGTAGTGAACTGGGACGAAGCTGCAGCGCGTTTTGCCGCTAAAAAATAAGGTTGCATTGCGCTAAGAGAGAAGCGAGTCTGATGACTCGCTTTTTTTATATCTGTAGCAAGGAGAGCAGCCATGCATTATCCGGTGAATGTCTTTGTCGGCAAAATCAGGGACTACGCGGGCAGTCGCCCCAGCGCGATCGGCAAAATCCAGGTTGATGGCGAATTGCAGCTCGACGATCTCGGCCTCGATGGGGACGAGCAGGCGGAGAAGAAAATTCACGGCGGGCCGGACCGCGCGCTGTGCCACTATCCGCGCGAACACTATGCCGACTGGATCCGTGACTTCCCTCAGCAGGCCGAGCGCTTCTGCGCTCCGGCGTTCGGCGAAAACCTCTCCACCACCGGGCTCACCGAGCAAAATGTTTATATCGGCGATATCTTTCGCTGGGGCGAGGCGCTGATCCAGGTCACCCAGCCGCGATCGCCGTGCTTCAAGCTCAATTTTCATTTTGCGATCGGCGATATGGCGCAGCTGGTGCAAAACAGCGGGAAGACCGGCTGGTTGTACCGGGTGATTGCCGGGGGGCAAGTCTCCAGCGATGCGCCGCTCGAGCTGGTTTCCCGGCTGAGCGATGTCAGTGTCCATGAGGCCGGGGCGATTGCCTGGCAGATGCCGTTTGATGATGATCAGTACCACCGCTTATTGTCGGCTGCGGGCCTGTCGGTGAGCTGGAGCCGAACCATGCAGAAGCGGCGTTTAAGCGGCAAGATCGAGGATAGTTCGCGGAGATTGTGGGGGAACTAATCCCCCCCTATTGAGTATTTCCGGGGATACTCCCGGCTTAGCGCAGCGCAAGCCGGGATAGCATCAGGTGCGCTTATACAGTGGTAGCCAAAGGGTTAAGCGCAAACCACCCAGCGGACTGTCGTCGGCCTTCACCCAGCCGCGGTGCTGCTGAATAGCGGTTTCGACAATCGCCAGACCCAGGCCGGTGCCGCCGGACTCGCGGTCGCGCGCCTCGTCGGTCCGGTAGAATGGCCGGAAAATCTGTTCGCGATCTTCCGGGCTGACTCCCGGGCCGTCGTCGTCGACGTTAACCGTAATCCCGTCTTTATCCACCGAGAAGCTGACGGAAATCTTCGTGTGCGAGTAGCGCAGAGCGTTGCGGACGATATTCTCCAGCGCGCTTTCCAGCGCATTGGGGTTACCGTACAGCGGCCACGGGCCCGGCGGATACTCAACGGTGAAAGATTTACCCATCTGCTCGGCTTCAAACGCCGCGTTGTCCAGCACTTCGCCCCACAGCTGATTAGCTTTCACTGTCTCGCTGACCAGGGCATTTTTTGCCTGATTACGCGACATCACCAGCAGGTCGTTGATCATGCTGTCCAGCCGGTGCGCCTCGGTTTCGATACGCTCCAGCTCCTTGCTCTCACCGCTGCGGCGACGCAGCAGGGCGGTACCCAGCTGCAGGCGCGTGAGCGGCGTGCGCAACTCGTGCGAGATATCAGACAGCAACCGCTGTTGGCTGGTCATCATCCGCTCCAGCGCGGTGACCATCTGGTTAAAGCTGGCGCCAGCGGCTAAGAACTCCTGCGGCCCGGCTTCCAGTTCCGGATGCTGGCGCAGGTTGCCCTGGGCGACTTCGTCGGCGGCGTTTTTCAGCTTACGCGCCGGTTTCGCCAGGCTCCACGCCAGCCACAGCAGCAGCGGAGCGCTGACCAGCATCGTGACGATCAGTAGCAGCAGGGGGCGGTCAAACAGCAGGTTGATAAAGTCAGATTGTGAGGTGCTGGCGGGACGAATGAGATAGAGCTGATAGTTATCCTCCCCGTCCCTGACGGAAAACGGCCCCACCATTTCCAGGCGGCCATAGCGTTTTTTCTGCGGATGATCGGCATTATCGGCCTGGCCGATAAAGTTACGAATGATCTGCATCTCGTTGCGTTCTGCGCCGATCACGCGGCCTTCGCTGGTCACCAGCAGCAGGCGTTGTCCCGGAGGCGCCCATTTATCGATGGCGCGAAACAGACGACGCCACCACATCAGGTCGTTTGGCGGGTCGGTCGCCAGCTCGGCCTCGACGTGCTGTTCGATCATAATGCCCTGACGCTGCTCACTTTCCAGCAGCTCGGTCATCTGCCGGGAGTCCAGTTTGGGCAACATCAGCACCAGCATCAACACCAGCGCCAGCGTGAGCCAGAAGATGGCGAAGATGCGTGCAGTCAAACTTCCTATCATGAAGCGGAAACCATCAGATACCCGCGACCACGCAGCGTTTTAAACCATGGATGACCATCTTTGCGCTCCGGCAGCTTACGCCGCAGGTTGGAAATATGCATATCGATGGCGCGGTCGAACGGCGTCAGGCGCTTGCCTAACACTTCCTGGCTTAAATGTTCACGCGACACTACCTGGCCGAGATGCTGCGCTAACAGATAGAGCAGGGTGAACTCGGTACCGGTGAGCTCCAGCGTCTGACCATCGAAATTGGCTTCCTGGCGGCCCGGATTCAAGCTTAAGGCATCCACTTCCAGCGTTGGCGATCCGGCTTCGGTCGTCTGCTGCTGCTCGCTCCAGTGGGAACGGCGCAGAATCGCGCGTATACGGGCCACCAGTTCACGATCGTTGAACGGCTTAGGCAAATAGTCATCCGCGCCCAGCTCAAGGCCGAGAACGCGATCCAGCTCGCTCCCGCGCGCTGTTAGCATGATAACCGGGGTCTGGTGTGTCTGACGCAGCTCTTTCAGCGTATCGATACCGTTTTTCTTCGGCATCATCACGTCGAGCAGCAATAAATCAACGCTGTCGTCCAGAAGGGCCAGCGCCTGTTCCCCATCATGGGCCACCAGCACGTTAAAACCTTCCATATCGAGCAGCTCTTTTAACAGGGAGGTGAGCTCCCGGTCATCATCAACTAACAGGATTTTATTCATCTTTTAAATACCTCCGAGGCAGAAATTACGTCATCAAGGCCCGCTAATCCATGACTTTACGTTGTTTTACACCCCCTGACGCATGTTTGCAGCCTGAATCGTAGACTGTCTCTCGTTGAATCGCGACACAAACGTTTTGGGAGTATGTGATGCGCAATGTTATCGCTGCCGTCATGGCCTCAACGCTGGCGCTAAGTGCATATAGCCAGGCCGCTGAAGTCGTTACCAGCGTTAACTGGCTCCCCGGAGACGAAGGGGGACAGCGCGGTAGCCAGAGCCATATGTTTGACGGCATAAGTTTAACCGAGCAGCAACGTCAGCAGTTACGGGATCTTATGCAACGGGCACGCCATGATAGGCTCCCCGTTAATGTTAGCGAAATGGAGACAATGCATCGCCTTGTCACCGCAGAAAATTTTGATGAAAACGCTGTGCGCGCTCAGGCAGAAAAGATGGCGCAGGAACAGGTTGCTCGCCAGGTCGAAATGGCTAAGGTCCGCAACCAGATGTACCACCTGCTTACGCCAGAGCAGCAAGCGGTTTTAAATGCTAAGCACCAGCAACGTATGGATCAGTTGCGTGAGGTTGCAAGGATGCAGAAAGGCTCAGCAATGATGCTTTCGAGTAGTAGCAACACCCTGCAACCCCAGTAACAAACCCTGTTTTCCTTGCCATAGACACCATCCCTGTCTTCCCCCACATGATGTGGGGGTTTTTTTTGCCCTTTTTTCGGCAAATCAACTTCTTCGCGTATCCCGTGAGCGTCACAAGTTCAGGTTATACTAAGCGCATTGCAGGAGAAGGAGCCTATATGAATCAATCTTATGGCCGGTTGGTCAGCCGCGCCGCTATCGCCGCGACGGCCATGGCCTCCGCGTTACTTTTGATCAAAATTTTTGCGTGGTGGTATACCGGTTCAGTCAGTATTCTGGCTGCGCTGGTGGATTCACTGGTGGATATTGCCGCCTCGCTGACCAACCTGCTGGTGGTTCGCTATTCGCTGCAACCTGCTGATGAAGAACATACCTTTGGCCACGGCAAAGCGGAATCGCTGGCGGCGCTGGCGCAAAGCATGTTTATCTCCGGCTCGGCGCTGTTTCTGTTTCTCACCGGCATTCAGCACCTGGTGCGTCCGGAGCCGCTGCAGGCCGCCGGCGTCGGGGTCGTCGTCACGTTGATCGCCTTGTTCAGCACGCTGGCGCTGGTGACCTTCCAGCGTTGGGTGGTGCGAAAAACCCAGAGCCAGGCGGTGCGGGCAGATATGCTTCATTATCAGTCTGATGTTATGATGAACGGCGCTATTCTGGTGGCGCTGGGCCTTTCCTGGTATGGCTGGCATCGCGCCGATGCGTTGTTTGCATTAGGAATTGGCATCTATATTTTATATAGCGCGCTGCGGATGGGCTATGAGGCGGTTCAGTCACTACTCGACCGCGCCTTGCCTGACGAGGAGCGTCAGGACATTATCACCATCGTGACCGCATGGCCCGGCATCCGCGGGGCGCACGATCTACGAACGCGGCAGTCAGGGCCGACCCGCTTTATTCAGATTCATTTGGAAATGGAAGATAACCTCCCGCTGGTGCAAGCCCACGTGATTGCAGACCAGGTGGAGCAGGCGATTCTGCGCCGTTTCCCGGGTTCCGATGTCATTATCCATCAGGATCCCAGTTCTGTAGTGCCAGCGGCGCAGCAGGGCTTTTTTGAGCGTTAGGTTATAGTCTGTAAACTCGATGTAAAAATGTGGGGCAGATCGGCATTTTTTGTATAAATTACCGCCGTTTGGTCTGACCTGAATCAATTCAGCTTGAGGCGTTTGATATACTATTGTCATTAGCGTCGTGCACTCCTGGTGAGGGAGCGCTTCAGGCAACAGAATTATTTTTTGCTTCCTAAGTTCAGAGGTAGTCATGATTAAGAAAATCGGTGTGTTGACAAGTGGCGGTGATGCGCCGGGCATGAACGCAGCAATTCGTGGCGTTGTGCGCGCGGCATTAACGGAAGGTCTGGAAGTTTTTGGAATCTATGACGGTTACCTCGGATTGTATGAAGACCGTATGGTTCAGCTCGACCGTTACAGCGTTTCCGACATGATCAACCGCGGCGGCACCTTCCTGGGCTCCGCTCGCTTCCCGGAATTCCGCGAAGAACACATTCGCGCTGTGGCTATCGAAAACATGAAGAAGCGCGGCCTGGACGCGCTGGTGGTTATCGGTGGTGACGGGTCCTATATGGGCGCAATGCGCCTGACCGAGATGGGCTTCCCGTGCATCGGCCTGCCTGGCACCATCGACAACGATATCAAAGGCACTGACTACACCATCGGCTTTTTCACCGCCCTGAGCACCGTGGTGGAAGCGATTGACCGTCTGCGCGACACCTCTTCTTCACACCAGCGTATCTCCGTGGTGGAAGTGATGGGCCGTTACTGCGGCGACCTGACCCTGGCGGCGGCGATTGCCGGCGGCTGTGAGTTCATCATGGTGCCGGAAGTGGAATACACCCGTGACGATCTGGTCGCTGAAATCAAAGCCGGTATCGCGAAAGGGAAAAAACACGCTATCGTGGCGATTACCGAGCACATGTGCGACGTTGACGAGCTGGCAAGCTACATCGAGAAAGAAACCGGCCGTGAAACTCGCGCTACCGTTCTTGGCCACATTCAGCGTGGCGGTTCCCCGGTTCCTTACGACCGTATCCTGGCTTCCCGTATGGGCGCTTATGCGATTGAACTGCTGCTGCAGGGACAAGGCGGTCGTTGCGTCGGCATCCAGAACGAGAAGCTGGTGCACCACGATATTATCGATGCCATCGAGAACATGAAGCGTCCGTTCAAGAACGACTGGCTGGATTGCGCGAAGAAACTGTACTAAGTTGCGCGTCGGATAAACAAAAGGCCTTCTCATGGAGAAGGCCTTTTTTATGGCGGAGGGTTTATTCGATATCCAGCGGGTCTTCCGACAGGATCATCCCGGTGTTATCGGCATACAGATGGTCGCCGGAGAAGAAGGTCACCCCGCCGAAATTGACGCGCACGTCGCTTTCGCCGATGCCTTCGCCAGCTGCGCCGACCGGAATTGCCGCCAGCGCCTGGATGCCGATGTCCAGTTCCTCAAGGTCGTCCACCTGGCGCACCGCGCCATAGACCACTAACCCTTCCCATTCATTCTGTACGGCGAGACGCGCCAGGTCGGCGTCAATTAACGCGCGTCGTACTGAGCCGCCGCCGTCGATCAGGAGAATATGACCACGGCCATTCTGCTCGAGCAGATCATAGAGCAACCCGTTATCCTCGAAACATTTTACCGTAATGATTTGTCCACCAAACGACGACCGTCCTCCAAAGTTAGAGAACAGCGGTTCCACGACGTTGACATCTTCCTGGTAGATGTCACAAAGCTCGGAAGTATCGTATTTCATAGGCTTAACGTTCAGTTGCTGCGAGAGTTTTTAGTATATCCCGCGAATCCCATTGTTGGCAAAATCATCAATTGTTAATTGATATTTGTCAGTTAAGCCATCAGCTTACTGGCAATAATTCCGATGACAAACAGCAGGTTGGTCAGTAAGGCCCCTTTAACCGTCTTTTCGAGCATCGGCCGCATCGCTACCGGATCAGGTTCGCGCAGGACGTAGCGCGCCTGTTTGACCAGCAGCGGCGTGGCGAGAATAAACAGCCAGCCCCACACAGAATGCAGCGCCAGCAGATTAAACAGCGCCAGGCACAGCAGGGAGCCGAACAGCAGGCAAGCATGATAGCGACGGGCATTGACCGGCCCCAGGCGCACGGCGAGGGTGTTTTTTCCGTTCTGGCGATCGCTATCAATATCCCGCAGATTATTGATGTTCAGCACGGCAGTCGCCAGCAAACCGCAGGCCGTCGCCGGCAGAAAAATGGCGGCTTCCACATTGTGCGCTTGCAGATACCAGCTGCCAAGGACGCTCAACCAGCCGAAGAAAATGAGTACCGAGATATCACCCAGGCCAATATATCCATACGGGCGGGTGCCCACCGTGTAGGTGATGGCGGCCACGATGGACAGGCCACCCAGCACAAGGAAGCCGATAAAATCGCCGACGCTCTGCCAGGCGGCGCACAGCAGCGCCAGACCAAACAGACAGATGAGTGCGACGGTGACGATGAGGGCGCGCTTCATCTGCTGGGGGGTAATCACCCCTTTCTGCATGCCGCGCAGCGGCCCGATGCGATCGGGTTTATCACTGCCCTTGACCGCGTCGCCGTAGTCATTGGCCAGATTAGAAAGAATTTGCAGCAAGCCGGCGGTGATCAGCGCCAGCAGAGCAACCCAGGGATCAAAATGGCCCTGCTGCCAGGCAAGGGTGGTGCCAACAATAATCGCGGCAAACGCCAGCGGTAACGTTTTAGGACGCAGGCTTTCCAGCCACGCCTGAGAACGGCTGATATCAGTCATAGTTATTTTAGCCAATAAAAATGGGGGCTATAGCCCCCATCAACAGTGATGAAAATGCATTGCACCGGATTATAGGATAAAACGGCTCAGATCTTCATCTGCCACCAGAACATCCAGGTGTTTACTCACATATTCGGCATCGATAATGACGGTCTGGCCGTTCATCTCGCTGGCATCATAGGAAATATCTTCCACCAGACGCTCCAGCACGGTGTGCAGGCGACGCGCACCGATGTTCTCGGTGGTTTCGTTTACCTGCCACGCGGCCTGGGCGATACGCTTGATACCGTCTTCGGTGAAATCGATGCTCACCCCTTCGGTCGCCATCAGCGCTTTGTACTGCACGGTGATGGAGGCGTTCGGCTCGGTCAGGATGCGCTCGAAGTCATGGGTGGTCAGCGCCTTCAGCTCAACGCGGATCGGCAGACGCCCCTGCAGCTCAGGGATCAGATCGGACGGACTGGCCACCTGGAACGCACCGGAGGCGATAAACAGGATGTGGTCGGTCTTAACCATCCCGTGTTTGGTGGAGACGGTGCAGCCTTCAACCAGCGGCAGCAGATCGCGCTGTACGCCTTCACGAGACACGTCCGGGCCGGAGGAGTTGCCGCCGCGCTTACAGATTTTGTCGATTTCGTCGATAAAGACGATACCGTGCTGCTCTACAGCGTCGATGGCTTCCTGCTTCAGCTCTTCCGGGTTGACCAGCTTGGCCGCTTCTTCTTCAATCAGCAGCTTCATCGCGTCTTTGATTTTCAGCTTACGCGGTTTCTGCTTCTGGCCGCCGAGGTTCTGGAACATGGACTGCAGCTGGCTGGTCATCTCTTCCATGCCCGGAGGGGACATGATTTCAACGCCCATCGGCGCCGCAGCGAGATCGATTTCAATCTCTTTATCGTCCAGCTGGCCTTCACGCAGTTTCTTGCGGAACGCCTGGCGCGCAGCAGAGGGTTCCTGCGGCTGTTCAGCCTGGCCCCAGTTGTTTTTCGCCGGTGGGATCAGCACGTCAAGTACGCGCTCTTCCGCCAGCTCTTCCGCGCGGTAACGGTTCTTATCGATGGACTGCATGCGAACCATTTTGATCGCCGCATCGGTCAGATCGCGGATGATCGAGTCCACTTCTTTACCAACATAGCCTACTTCGGTGAACTTGGTCGCTTCAACTTTAATGAACGGCGCGTTGGCCAGTTTCGCCAGACGACGGGCGATCTCGGTTTTACCGACGCCGGTTGGGCCGATCATCAGAATGTTTTTCGGCGTGACTTCATGACGCAGCTCTTCGTTAAGCTGCATCCGGCGCCAGCGGTTACGCAGGGCGATAGCAACAGAACGCTTGGCGGCGTCCTGGCCGATAATGTGTTTGTCCAGTTCGCTGACAATTTCGCGTGGGGTCATTTCAGACATGGGAGATCCTTACGCTTTAGAAGGTAATTCTTCGATGGTGTGGAAATGGTTGGTATAGATGCAGATATCACCTGCAATATCCAACGCTTTCTCGGCGATGTCGCGCGCGCCCATATCGGTGTTTTCCAACAGCGCGCGGGCCGCGGCCTGGGCGTAAGGACCGCCGGAGCCGATAGCAATCAAATCGTTTTCTGGCTGTACCACGTCGCCGTTACCGGTGATGATAAGCGACGCGTTTTCGTCCGCGACGGCCAGCAGCGCTTCCAGCTTGCGCAACATCCGATCGGTTCGCCAGTCTTTGGCCAGCTCAACGGCGGCCTTCACCAGATGGCCCTGGTGCATTTCCAGTTTACGTTCAAACAGTTCGAACAGCGTGAAGGCGTCAGCGGTGCCGCCAGCAAAACCGGCAATCACTTTGTCGTTATACAGACGACGCACTTTCTTCACGTTGCCCTTCATCACGGTGTTGCCCAGCGTGGCCTGGCCATCACCGGCAATAACAACATGGCCGTTACGGCGAACACTTACAATTGTAGTCACGAGCAGACCCCTTGGTTGCAAAAGCGGAACAGGGGCCCCGCGCTGTCCGCGGGGCCGAATGCAATTATAGATGGGGGGGATTTTGAGGGTTTCAACCCCTGGCGGCGAGACGAATGCAGTTCGCGTGTCCGGCCATCTTCAGACGGGTGATCATCTCGTTGGCGCTTTCTTTGCCTTTCAGCGGACCAATGACTACGCGGTTCCAGCCGTTATTAGTGGTGATGTGCGAAGCGAACCCTTCGAAAGCCAACTGAGCGCGGACGGTTTCGGCCTGCTCGGCACCTTTAAAGGAGCCGCACTGGATCATCCAGCTACGATCGTCTTTCTTCTCGGCGGCTGCGGCTTTCGGCGCTTCCTCCACGCGGGTCACCGGCGCAGCGGCCTGCGTACGTGGCTGCGTGGTATTGGTATGCGCCGGCGTCTGCAACAGATCCTGGTACGGCTGCTGGTTCGACGCGGTCTGCTTCGGCTGTTGCTGCTGCACTGGCTTCGGCTGCTGGACGCGCGGCTGCTGCTGCACGGTCTGCGGCTGAGTTTGCGCCCACTGCTGCTGCTGTGCCTGCTGCTGTTGCTGTTGCTGTGCTAAACGCTGACGCTGCAGCGTCTGCTGGCGCTGCGCCGGGGTTTGTTCGTTCCACGGCACTTCGGTCAGCTGGGTTGGCTGCTGGCGCATATCGGCCTGCATCTGAGCGAGCAGCTGGCGCTGCTCGTCGGTCAGCTGTTCCGGTTTCATCACCTCGCCACCGGCAGTCGGTTCGGTCGGCGCGCGAACGCCAGGCTGGCGACTTTCCAGCTCTTTGATATAGCGCCAGCGCTCTTCCGGTTTTGGCGGCAAGCCGTTACCGGCGGCCTGGCGATTTTGCATCGCTTCCGCTTCTTCTTTCTTATGGTGCGTAATGAAATAAAGTCCACCGATAAAGGCCACCAGCACAGCCGCCGCGATCGCCACCATAGCCGGTGAAATCGCCGGAAGGCTGCTTTGCTTATTCCTTGAGCTTCGGGTCGTGCTCTTTTTGCGCCGCGAAGAAGCCGGTTGGCTGCGGCGTACATAATCTCGTTGTGCCACTATCGTTTCGCTGTCTTATATTCGTTCGTCAGCCCGCCATGTTACTTAAGCGGCGGGCCTTTGACCAGAAGAGCAGGCCCGAAAGCCTGATGGTTATCGTCTGATTTTTTGCGTACTGCCGCGAACAATCAGTTCGCAGTCGAGCAGACGCGAGCCGCTGTTCACGTTATGACCCTGCATTTGCTCAAGTAATAGCAGCATTCCTTCACGGCCGATATCAAAACGCGGCTGTGAAACGGTGGTCAACGGCGGATCGCAAAATTCAGACAACGCGATGTTATCGAAGCCGACAATCGACAGGTCGTCCGGCACCTTCAGGCCGCGGCGTTTCGCCAGCGACAAGGCGCCCAGCGCCATCACATCACTATGGCAGAAGACCGCGGTGGGCGGTATCGGCTGTGACAGCAGCTGCTCCAGCGCATTGGCGCCGGCTTCGAAGGTAAAGTTGCCGCGAGCGATATAGTGCGGATCGACGGTGATACCGCTGCGGCGCAGCGCCTGCACATAACCCTGCAGGCGATAATGGCACAGCGGCATATCTTCCGGGCCGGCGATACAGCCGATACGCTGGTGTCCCAGCTCGTGGAGATAGTTCACCGCGTTAAAGGCCGCCGTCAGGTTATCGATATGGACGGTGGGCAGTTCCAGCTCCGGCGCGAATTCGTTCGACATAACCATCGGCGGCAAATTGCGCTGCTCTTCCACGCTGGCGTCGAACGGCAGGCGCGAGCTGAGCAGCACCATGCCGTCGATCTGCTTGGTGATGATAAGGTCGATAAAGGTTTTTTCTTTCTGGTTCTGGTGGGCGCAATCGCCGATTAACACCAGATAACCGTGCTCGGCGGCAGTGACTTCAATTCCGCGGATGACTTCACTAAAAAAGGGATCGCAGATATCCGGCACGATCACGAGGATCGTCCGCGATTCGTTGCGCTTCATATTTCGCCCGAGCGACTGCGGTAAATAGCCGACTTCCAGCGCCGCCTGTTCGACCCGGCTACGGGTGGCTTGCGACACCTTATCAGGGTTCATCAACGCTCGGGACACGGTTGCCGTGGAAACGTTTGCTTTGAGAGCGACGTCTTTCATGGTGGCGGCAACCACTTGTTTTTTGGGCTTCACCTGGTTTCTCCTCGCTGAATGGCGCTGACATTTCCCTTGCGCGCTAACTGCTGCATCATTTTTATCAGATAGTCGCGGCAGTGAGTTACAGAATTTTCATGAAAAACGTGATGCTTGTTGAATTTTTCGATCCGGCTCGCAAGAGAAGCCTTACCCTTCAATAGGATCGACATCCAGCACCCATTTCACTTTTCTCGCCTCCGGTAGCGTATTGATTAACGCCAGCGTACCGCTGACGATGTGCTGCAGGCGCACCCGCGAAGGATGCTGCAGTAATATTTGCCAGCGCCAGCGGCCGCCGCGCTTCGGCGCCAGCGCCGGAACCGGACCGAGCACCCACAGTTTATCGTCGGCCAGCGGGCTGGCCTGCAGTAGATTGCGCAATTGCTGTAAAAACAGCGGCGCCTGCTGGTTGTTATGGTCTTCAGCGCGAATCAACACGTGGCTGGTCCACGGCGGTAGCTGCATTGTCTGCCGCTCTGCCAGCGCCTGCTCGGCAAAAGCGTCGTAGCCTTTATATAGCAGGGTCTGCAGCAGAGGATGCTCCGGATGGTGGGTTTGCAGGATCACTTCGCCCTGTTTTCCTGCCCTGCCCGCTCGTCCGGAGACCTGGGTATAGAGCTGAGCGAAACGCTCTGCGGAGCGGAAATCAGCGGAAAACAGTGCCCCGTCGACGTCCAGCAGGGAGACGAGGGTCACGTCCGGGAAGTGGTGGCCTTTGGCCAGCATTTGGGTGCCGATCAAAATACGCGCGCCGCCGCGATGGACCGCGGCGAGATGTTCCTCAAGCGCCCCTTTACGGCTGGTGGTATCGCGGTCGATACGCGAGATAGGCACGCCAGGGAACAGCGGCGTCAGGGACTGCTCCAGTTGCTCGGTGCCGATACCCACCGGCACCAGATGTGTGGAACCGCAGGAAGGGCACTGGCGCGGGATAGGGCGCTGACTGTCGCAATGGTGGCAGCGCAGATGGTGCTGCGCCTGGTGCAACGTATAGTAGCTGTCGCAGCGCGGGCACTCCGCGATCCAGCCGCAGTCGTGGCACAGCAGCGCCGGCGCAAAGCCGCGGCGGTTAAGAAACAGGATCACCTGGTTATCCGCCTGCAGATGCTGGCGCATGCGGTTGATCAGCGCGGGTGACAGACCCGCCTGCAGCACCTGTCCTTTCAGGTCGAGCACGTGCTGCTGGGCTGGACGCGCATTGCCCGCGCGTTTGCTTAAGGTTAACTGCCGATATTTGCCCTGGCGGACGTTGTGCAGGGTCTCCAGCGCCGGCGTCGCCGAGCCGAGAATAATCGGGATCTGTTCGCTGTGAGCGCGCCATACCGCCAGGTCGCGGGCGTGGTAGCGCCAGCCCTCCTGCTGTTTGTAGGAGCTGTCATGCTCTTCATCGATGACGATGACGCCGAGATCTTTAAACGGGGTAAACAGCGAGGAGCGAGTGCCTATCACAATGGCCGCTTCGCCGTTTTTCGCCTTCAGCCAGGCCGAGAGACGTTCGCTGTCATTGAGTCCGGAGTGCAGCACTTCCACCGGCGCATTAAAGCGCTGGCGAAAACGGGCGATAGTTTGCGGCGTCAGGCCGATCTCCGGCACCATCACCAGCGCCTGGCGCCCCTGCGCCAGTACATTCTCCAGCACGCTCAAGTAGACTTCCGTTTTCCCTGAGCCCGTGATGCCAGCCAGTAGCCAGGCGGAGAAGCGATCGGCAGCGCTGTGGATCGCCCCGACGGCGGTGGCCTGTTCGGTATTCAGACGCAGGCGCTCGCCGGCAACCGAATACGTGCTGCGCCAGTCGGTGAGGACGGGCGCTTCACAGGCCAGCTCCGCCAGCCCTTTGCCACGCAGCGCCTGCAGCGCCGCTTCATTAAATTCCAGTTCGCTAACCTGATGACGCCAGATCTTTCCCTGGCGCAGCGCCGCCAGCGCCTGCTGCTGCTTTGGGGAGCGTTTCAGAGCGTTGAGGTCGACAGCCTGCCCCTGCTCGGTGGCGAACCAGTACCACAGAGGCGTAGCGCTGGCGGGTTTGCCCTGGCGCAGCAGAATGGGCAGCGCATGGAACAGCACATCGCCAATCGGATGATGGTAATACTCAGCCGCCCACATCAGCAGTCGCCAGACGGTGCCGGAGAAGACCGGCTCGTCGTCCAGCGCTTCGGCGACCGGTTTGAGTTCATCCAGCGGCAGCTCGCTGCGCTCGCTCACCGCCGCGACAATGCCGATCCGCTCCTGTTTGCCGAACGGCACCCGCACCCGACAGCCCGCTTTGACCGCCATGCCATCAGGCAGCAGATAGTCAAAGGTGCGCGGTAGCGGAACGGGTAGGGCAACGTGGGCGACGGGCATGTCATCTTCCTGACTTGAAATCTGGCGGGATAGTATACACATTACGATAAGGCGGCGCGGATCAGTTTGCATATGCTGGTCAAATTCTGTATGATTCGCCGCCTTCAATGCACTTTATACCGCATTGGAGATTGACCATTACCGTACGCTTCGCGCTGTCAGCAGCGTGGAAGACGACGGGAAATTATTAATATCGCGTGGTGTCTGGCGTTAGGGCTGGAAGAGCGACGCGGCCTTAACTGAGGTTCTCCCATGAAAAAAGGTATTCACCCAAAATACGAAGAAATTACTGCTACCTGTTCTTGCGGTAATGTCATGAAAATCCGTTCCACCGTTGGTCACGACCTGAACCTCGACGTGTGCGGTAAATGCCACCCGTTCTTCACCGGCAAACAGCGTGATGTTGCTACCGGTGGCCGTGTTGACCGCTTCAACAAGCGCTTCAGCATCCCGGGCAGCAAGTAAGTTGCCAGAAGAAGCCGCCTCAGGGCGGCTTTTTTGTGCCTCTCGCCAGCCTGAGCGGGACACAAAAAAGGGCGGAAGATTGCTTCCGCCCTTTTTATCAACTCAGTATTCCCACGTATCCGGGTCGATCCCCAGTTCACGCATAATCTCTTTCGCCGCTTCCGGGATCTCATCGCTGCGCTCTTTACGCAGGTCTTCATCGTTAGGCAACGGTTGTCCGGTAAAGGCATGCAGGAACGCTTCGCACAGCAGCTCGCTGTTGGTCGCGTGACGCAGGTTGTTCACCTGACGACGCGTGCGTTCATCGGTGAGGATTTTTAACACCTTCAGAGGAATGGAAACCGTAATTTTCTTTACTTGCTCACTCTTCTTACCGTGCTCAGCGTATGGGCTGATATATTCGCCGCTCCATTCAGCCATGAGATACCTTAATCCTCTGTTTATTAGTGAAGGGCCAGAATATTCCGCCCGGGCTATAATTGCGCGTAGTTTACCGTATGAGCGCGCTTTCTAACATGAGATAAGCCGCTACCGACGTGCGCTAATGCATATAATTTTAACGGCTATTTGCACTTTGCTCAATCTATACGCAAAGAAGTTTAGATGTCCAGATGTATTGACGTCTATTGTGACAATGTTTACTCTGGAGCCTGACTTTTCACCGATTCAGCCCAGGAACTTCCCAACATGACGCGTAAACAGGCCACCATCGCAGTGCGTAGCGGTTTAAATGACGACGAGCAGTACGGTTGCGTTGTCCCGCCGATTCACCTTTCCAGTACTTATAACTTCACCGGCTTTAATGAACCTCGCGCTCACGACTACTCCCGCCGCGGCAACCCGACGCGTGATGTGGTGCAGCGCGCCTTAGCGGAGCTGGAAGGTGGCGCCGGCGCGGTGCTGACCAATACCGGTATGTCGGCGATCCTGCTGGTGACGACGGTGTTCCTTAAGCCGGGCGATCTGCTGGTGGCGCCGCACGACTGCTACGGCGGCAGCTACCGTCTGTTCGACAGCCTGGCGAAGCGCGGCTGTTATCGCGTCCAGTTCGTCGATCAAAATGATGAGCAGGCGCTGCGGGCGGCGTTGGCGGAAAAACCGAAGCTGGTGCTGGTCGAAAGCCCAAGTAATCCATTGCTGCGGGTGGTGGATATTGCGAAAATCTGTGGCCTGGCACGTGAGGCAGGCGCGGTGAGCGTGGTGGACAACACCTTCCTGAGCCCGGCGCTGCAAAACCCGCTGGCGCTGGGTGCCGATCTGGTGTTGCATTCCTGTACTAAATACCTGAATGGCCACTCCGATGTGGTTGCCGGGGTGGTGATTGCCAAAGATCCGGCGACTGTCACCGAACTGGCATGGTGGGCGAATAATATTGGCGTCACCGGCGGTGCCTTCGACAGCTATTTGTTGCTGCGCGGTCTGCGGACGCTGTCTCCGCGTATGGAAGTGGCGCAGCGCAATGCCCAGGCGATCGTTGAGTATCTGAAAACCCAGCCACTGGTGAAAAAGCTGTATCATCCGTCGCTGCCGGAAAACCAGGGGCATGAAATTGCGGCGCGTCAGCAAAAAGGTTTTGGCGCAATGTTAAGCTTCGAGCTGGACGGTGACGAGCAGACGCTGCGCCGTTTCCTGAGCGGGCTGTCGCTATTTACACTGGCGGAATCGCTGGGGGGCGTTGAAAGCCTGATTTCCCATGCGGCAACTATGACGCATGCCGGCATGGCGCCTGAAGCGCGTGCCGCCGCCGGAATTTCAGAAACGCTTCTGCGTATTTCAACCGGTATTGAAGATGGTGAAGATTTAATTGCCGACCTGGAAAATGGCTTCCGGGCAGCAAACGAGGAATAAAAATGAGTGTGATTGCGCAGGCAGGGGCGAAGGGTCGTCAGCTGCACAAATTTGGTGGGAGTAGTTTAGCGGATGCGAAATGTTACCTGCGCGTCGCGGGGATCATGAAGGAATATTCGCAGGCGGGCGACATGATGGTCGTCTCCGCCGCTGGTAGCACCACCAACCAGCTGATCAGCTGGCTTAAACTTAGCCAGAGCGATCGCCTTGCTGCGCATCAGGTTCAGCAGTCGCTTCGCCGTTATCAGACCGAGCTGATTGGCGGTCTGGTGGAGCCTGCGGCGGCGGATACGTTAATTGCCGCCTTCATCCATGACCTTGAGCGTCTGGCAGGATTGCTTGATGGCGGGGTTACCGAAGCGGTTTATGCGGAAGTGGTCGGCCATGGTGAAGTTTGGTCCGCGCGCCTGATGGCGGCGGTCCTTAACCAGCTGGGTATGGAAGCGGCCTGGCTGGACGCGCGCGCTTTCCTGCGTGCGGAACGCGCCGCGCAGCCGCAGGTGGATGAAGGTTTATCTTATCCACTGCTGCAACAGCTGATGGCGCAACATCCGAATAAACGTCTGGTGGTGACCGGCTTTATCTCCCGCAACCAGGCCGGGGAAACTGTCCTGCTGGGCCGTAACGGGTCTGACTATTCCGCCACGCAGATCGGCGCGCTGGCGGGTGCCTCCCGCGTCACCATCTGGAGTGATGTCGCCGGGGTGTACAGCGCGGATCCGCGTAAGGTCAAAGATGCCTGTCTGCTGCCGCTGCTGCGTCTGGATGAAGCCAGCGAGCTGGCGCGTCTGGCCGCTCCAGTACTCCACGCCCGAACGCTGCAGCCGGTGTCCGCCAGCGATATCGATCTGCAGTTACGTTGCAGCTATACGCCGGAACAGGGTTCTACGCGCATTGAGCGTGTGCTGGCCTCCGGTACCGGCGCGCGGATTGTCACCAGCCATGACGACGTCTGCCTGGTGGAGTTCCAGGTGCCGGCCAGCCACGATTTCAAACTGGCGCATAAAGAGCTGGACGCCTTGCTCAAACGCGCCCAGCTGCGTCCATTAGCCGTTGGCATCCATGCCGACCGCAAGCTGCTGCAGTTCTGTTATACCTCCGAGGTAGCCGACAGCGCGCTGAAGCTGCTCGATGAAGCGGGTCTGCCGGGCGAGCTGCGTCTGCGTCAGAAGCTGGCGCTGGTGGCGATGGTGGGCGCGGGTGTCACCCGTAACCCACTGCACTGCCATCGTTTCTGGCAGCAACTGAAAGGGCAACCGGTGGAGTTCACCTGGCAGTCCGAAGAGGGGATCAGCCTGGTGGCCGTGTTGCGCGCCGGGCCAACGGAAAGCCTGATCCAGGGTCTGCATCAGACCTTGTTTCGTGCAGAGAAGCGTATTGGCCTGATGCTGTTCGGCAAAGGGAACATTGGCTCCCGCTGGCTGGAGCTGTTTGCCCGCGAACAAACCACCTTGTCGGCGCGTACTGGCTTCGAGTTTGTTCTCGCCGGCGTAGTCGACAGTAAACGCAGCCTGCTGAACTACGACGGGCTGGATGCCAGCCGGGCGCTGGCCTTCTTCAACGATGAAGCGGTGGAGCAGGATGAAGAGTCGCTGTTCCTGTGGATGCGCGCGCATCCGTACGATGATTTAGTGGTGCTGGACGTCACCGCCAGCGAACAGCTGGCCGACCAGTACCTTGATTTCGCCAGCCATGGCTTCCACGTGATCAGCGCCAACAAGCTGGCGGGCGCCAGCAGCAGTGATAAATATCGCCAGATCCACGACGCGTTTGAGAAGACGGGTCGCCACTGGCTGTATAACGCTACCGTTGGCGCGGGTTTGCCGGTGAACCATACGGTGCGCGATCTGATCGACAGCGGCGACACCATCCTCGGCCTGAGCGGTATCTTCTCGGGAACGCTCTCCTGGCTGTTCCTGCAGTTTGATGGCACCGTGCCGTTCACCGACCTGGTGGACCAGGCCTGGCAGCAGGGGCTGACCGAGCCGGATCCGCGCGTCGATCTGTCCGGTAAGGATGTGATGCGTAAGCTGGTGATCCTCGCGCGGGAAGCGGGTTATGACATCGAACCGGATCAGGTCCGTGTGGAATCACTGGTCCCTGCACACTGCGAAGAGGGGTCGGTCGATCACTTCTTTGAAAATGGGGAAGAGCTGAACGAGCAAATGCTGCAGCGTCTGGAAGCGGCCCGCGAGATGGGGCTGGTGCTCCGCTACGTGGCGCGCTTTGATGCTAACGGCAAAGCACGCGTCGGCGTGGAAGCGGTACGCGAAGAGCACCCGCTGGCGGCGCTGCTGCCGTGCGATAACGTGTTCGCCATCGAAAGCCGCTGGTATCGCGATAACCCGCTGGTGATCCGCGGACCCGGCGCCGGGCGCGATGTGACCGCCGGAGCGATCCAGTCGGATATTAACCGTCTGGCGCAGCTGCTGTAGTTCCGAGAAAAGACCAGGCGCTGCCTGGTCTTTTTTGTTAGTGCGCCGCAAAAACCGCTTTAGCGGCAAACAGGCCGTTGAGCGCCGCCGGGAATCCGGCGTAGACCGCCATCTGCATGATCACTTCCGTAATCTCTTCTTGTGTCAGGCCGACATTTAATCCTGCGGCAATGTGTACTTTCAGCTGTGGCGCGGCGTTACCCAGCGCGGTGAGCGCGGCAATAGTGGCGATTTCCCGGCTGCGTAAATCGAGCCCCGGCCTGGCGTAAATATCGCCGAAGGGGAACTCAATCAGATAGCGGGCGAAATCGGGGGCGATATCCTGCAGGCTGTCGACGACGGCTTCCCCGCCGCGGCCATCCACCCGCTGCAGCATTTCCTGACCGGTGATATAACGTTCGCTGGACATCATTTTTTCCTCTCTGTGATGAAGCGTTGAGAGGAAGGGTAGGGAAGTTTGCCGGACTTGAGTAATACCCTTTTCGTGATACCTTTTTAGTATGACAACTTCGCGATTACATTCCCTGGATATTCGCCTGCTGCGCGCCTTTGCCGTGGTGGCGGAAGAAAATAACATCAGCCGGGCGGCGCAGCGGTTATTTATCTCGCAGCCGCCGCTGAGCCGCCATATGCGCCATCTGGAAGCGCAGTTGGGGGTGACGCTGTTTCAGCGCCACAGCAAAGGCTTGATCCTTACCGACGCGGGAAAAGAAGTGCTGGAGATTATTCGGCCGATGCTGGCGCTCCAGGCGCGCACGCTGGCGGCATTGAGCCAGCTCTCCGCTCACTCGCCGCAGACCTTGCGTCTGGGATTGACCACCGCCTTTGAACAGGGCATTTTCGCCGCCGTTGAATCTGCGCTGAGTAAACATACCCGCACGTTGCATATCACTCGCCACGCCTCGCTGGCGCTGGCTCAGCAGGTGCGCAAAGGCAAACTCGATGCGGCGCTGGTTGCGCTGCCGCTGAATACCGAAGGGCTGCACCTGCATCCTTTGCCGTATCATGAGCCGCTCATCGCGGCATTGCCTGCCTCCTGGCCGGAAGCCGCCAGCCCAGCGTTAACGCTACGTGCGCTCAATCACCGACCGCTGTTCTGGTTTAAACGCGAGCGTAATCCCGATTTCTTTGACTACACGCGACGTATTTTCGACCGGGCTGGCTATACCCCCGCTTACGTGGAGGAGCCTGCCGAACATGATGTACTGCTGGCGCGAATTGCGCGTGGCGAAGGCATGATCCTGCTGCCGGCGTCCTTTTCCGCGATCCAGCGTCAGGGGGTGGTGTTCTGTCCTGTCGCTGAAGGCGACAGCATGCCGTTAAGCCTTGGCGTGGTCTATGCGCCTCACCAGGCAGAATCCGTGCAGCAATGGCTTCCTCTGCTGGATGACCATCTGACGACTCGCTAGCCTCAGGCTGACTCTCGAGCCACCAGCTGTCCGGAAAGGGTAATGCGCTGGGTCGGCAGGGCAGGCTCTTTGATTTTGCGGATAATGAGCGAGGCAACCTGACGTCCTGTCTCTTCGCTGGCGGAAGAGACGTAAGTGAAGGATGGCGAGGTTAAATTCACGTGCATCATGTCTTCGAAACCCACCAGCGCCACCTGCTGAGTGAGAAAGACATCTTTTCCCACCGTGCGTCCAACCTGATGAATGCCGCTGAGGCAGCCAATCATTGCATCAGGCGAGTGGCACAGCAGGGCGGTAATGGCATTATTTTTTTCCAGCAACTGGCGGGTGGCGATACTGGCGGCCTGGGTGTTGTCGCTGCAGGCGGGGGCAAATTCTTCCCGCACCGTCATGCCGTTTTTCTCCAGTGTGCTGAATAAGCCAAGCAGCCGCTGCTGACGGATCAGGTCATTATCCTGTCCGCCGATGTAGGCGATGTAGCGATGGCCGCGCTCAATCAGATAACGGGTGGCGATGCTGGCGGCCTGGCGGTTATCGCGGACCACCTGATCATGGTGGCCGGTGAGCAGCGTTTGCGAGACCGCGACCAGCGGCAGCGGACATGCCTGTAAGGCCTCGGGCAGCGCATTGCTGGTGGTGTCGGCATCAAGATATATCACGCCGGCGACGCCCTGCTGTTTAAACGACAGCAGGCAGCGGGCCAGATAGTCATGATCGTCGCGCGGCTGGCCGAGAATGACCATATAGCCCTGCTTTTCGAGCTCCTGGACGATATTCGCCATCACCTTGATGGAAAAGCTGTCGTTGAAGTCGCGCAGGATCAGGCCGATCAGGTTGGTAGTGTTGGCGCGGAGATTAGCGGCGGCAACGTTATGCACATAGCCAAGTTCCTGGATGGCCGCGTTGACTTTTTCGATGGTCGCGTCGGAGATCTTCCCTTTCTGACGTAATACCAGCGAGACCGTCGAAACGGAGACGCCGGCCAGTTTCGCCACATCTATAATGCTGACTTTCTTCAAAATCGCTCCATGACAACGCGTGTATAACCGTCAGATCGCAGACATAGGCTTACCCACGGCAAGCCTATTTCCACACCATAACACCTTCTTGTTATTTGCCAATCATCCCCGACATGGTTTGTGCGATAAATTGCGCTCTGGCGCCAAAAATAATCTGGATGCCGTTATCGCCGACGAAGACCACCCCGCGCGCGCCGATGCCGTTGAGGCCATCTTTATCAACCGCATCGCGCTCAGCTACTTCCAGGCGCAGGCGGGTGATGCAGGCCCCGACGGAATCGATATTTTGTGAACCGCCGAGAAGATTGACGATCTCGGTCGCCAGCTCCGCATCGGTTTTATCGTCGGCAGTGACCGTGATATCGGTGCGGCCCGGCGTTTTCACATCGAAACGGCGGATAACGAAGCGGAAGGTGAAATAATAAATCAGCCCCATCGGCACGCCAACAATCACCGCGTTGAGGAAGTGGGTTTGATAGCCGTTGAGCGACGGCAGAATACCGAAGGAGATATAGTCGATAAGCCCTGCGGAGAAAGATTTAGCGATATGCGCATGCAGGAGATACATCGTCATGTACGAAAGCCCCGCCATGATGGCGTTGAAGACGTACAGGATCGGCGCCACGAAGATAAAGGTAAATTCTACGGGCTCGGTAATGCCGGTCAGGAAACAGGTCAGCGCGGCGGAGAACAGGATACCGGCCGCGATTTTTTTATTCTTAGTATGCGCTTCGTGATACATCGCCAGACAGGCGGCCGGCAGCGCGAACAGCATCAGCGGGAATTCCCCCTGCATAAATTTACCGGCGTTTTGGTAGCTGTCGGAGCTAAAGGATTTCACCCCTTCTTCCAGCATCTTAAACCAGATGGTCTGGTCGCCGTGGATCACCTGGCCTGCCTGGGTGGTGTAATCGCCGAAAGAGTACCAGAAGGATGGATACCAGATGTGGTGCAGCCCCAGCGGGATCAGCGCCCGTTCAACGAGGCCGAAAATAAAGGTCGATGCGGCCTGGTTGTCGCCATTCACCACCATCGACAGTGAGTCGATACCGGCCTGGATATGTTGCCAGACATAAGGCAACAGCAGGCCGAGAATAAACGAGAGAAACGCCGTGGCGATCGCCACGAAGCGCTTACCGGAGAAGAAACCGAGGAATTCAGGCAACTGCATCGCATGGAAGCGGTTATAGCACCACGACGCGAGAATACCGCAGATAAGCCCGCCGAAAACCCCCATCTGCAGCGTCGGGATGCCAACGACCATGGCGTATTTTCCGCCCTGAGAGGCCATCTCCGGGGTAATGCCGAGCACAGTGCTGATGGTGATGTTGGTGATAAAGACGGAAACGGCTGCCGACAGCGCAGCGATGCCCGATTCTGATGCCAGCCCCACAGCGGAACCAATCGCGAACAGCATTGGCAGGTTATCAAAAATGATGCCGCCGGCGTTCATCATTAGCGGCATATGGAATTTATCCCCGAAGGCCAACAGTAAGCCGGCGGCCGGGAGAAGCGAAATCGGCAGCATCAAGGCGCGGCCGATCATCGACAGTTTTGATAATGATTTTATGAACCCTGACCACAGACTCATGGTGATATCCCCGAATAGATTTTATAAGCATTATTGCGTAAGTAGAACGTTCTAGTAGAACGTTCTACTTAATGTGAACCAAGCTATAAGCGGCTGCAATCACAATCGCTCTGGCAATCATGGGGAGATGTTGGTTTTTTGAACTGCTTCAAATTTCATCGGGTCGAATTCTTCCTGCACGGCATCAGTTCAGGTCGGAAGATGAATTTTTTTCATTTTAGAGGCCTATTCCTCACTCTTTACGCAGATTTTTCTATTGACGCCCGCGCGCTTTTCCGTCATTTTTACATCTGGACGTCTAAACGTATAGAAGTTCGCAATATAACAGCCATTACATGCGATTGATGAGGTAAGGTATGAGCTTTTTTCACGCCAATCAGCGGGAAGCCCTGAATCAGAGCCTGGCGGAAGTCCAGGGCCAGATTAATGTGTCTTTTGAATTCTTTCCGCCGCGCACCAGTGAAATGGAGCAAACCCTGTGGAAATCCATCGATCGCCTGAGCAGTCTGAAACCGAAATTTGTTTCGGTAACCTATGGCGCGAACTCTGGCGAGCGCGATCGCACCCACAGCATCATCAAAGGCATTAAAGAGCGAACCGGTCTGGAAGCAGCGCCGCACCTGACCTGTATCGATGCCTCTCGTGATGAGCTGCGTACTATCGCTCAGGATTACTGGAACAACGGTATTCGCCATATCGTCGCCCTGCGCGGCGACCTGCCGCCGGGCAGCGGTAAACCGGATATGTATGCCGCCGATCTGGTGACGCTGCTGAAAGAGGTGGGCGATTTCGATATCTCTGTCGCCGCGTATCCGGAAGTGCATCCGGAAGCGAAAAGCGCACAGGCGGATTTGCTGAACCTGAAGCGTAAAGTCGAGGCGGGCGCCAACCGCGCGATCACCCAGTTCTTCTTCGATGTGGAAAGCTACCTGCGTTTTCGCGATCGCTGCGTTTCGGCGGGCATCGACGTGGAAATCATTCCGGGTATCCTGCCGGTCTCCAACTTTAAACAGGCGAAAAAGTTTGCGGATATGACCAACGTCCGTATCCCGGTGTGGATGTCGAAAATGTTCGAAGGGCTGGATAACGACGCCGAAACCCGTCAGCTGGTGGGGGCGAATATCGCCATGGACATGGTGAAGATTTTAAGCCGGGAAGGGGTAAAAGACTTCCACTTCTATACCCTGAACCGCGCCGAGATGAGCTACGCCATCTGCCATACGCTGGGCGTGCGTCCGGCCTGAGTGCTTGCCGTTTCCGCGGTCAGTAGGCGGCGCGTTCGACAGATAGACATAAAAAAACACCCGGCTGATGCCGGGTGTTTTGCTCTGGGTTATTCCCATTCCTGCAGGAAGCGCTGACCGTATTGGTCGGCCACCAACAGCGCGGCGTAGACCTGGTCTGAGTCGACGCCGCCCGGCATATTGTGAATGGTTTCGCCTTCAGCGCAGGCGGCTTCCGCCACCAGGCGCATTTTGGTTGGGATGTCGCCTTTGATATCGAGCTGCGCCAGGGTGATCGGCAGCCCAACGCTGTGGCACAGCGCGGCGACGGTCTCTATTTCGTCCACCGGCGCATTTTCCAGCACCAGCTGCGTCAGGGTACCGAACGCCACTTTTTCCCCGTGATAATAGTGGTGGGCGTCAGGGATGGCCGTCATGCCGTTATGAATCGCGTGCGCCGCCGCCAGACCGCCGCTTTCGAAACCAACGCCGCTCAGGTAGGTGTTGGCTTCCACCACTCGCTCCAGCGCCGGGGTGACCACGTGCTGTTCGGCGGCCAGCATCGCTTTTTCACCCTCTTCGAGTAAGGTGTTGTAGCACAGCTCGGCCAGTGCCAGCGCCGCCTGGGTGCATTTCCCGCCCGCCATGGTGGTGGCGCCGCTACGGGAGCAGGCGCGGGCTTCGAACCAGGTGGCCAGCGCATCGCCAATCCCGGCGGCCAGCAGGCGCGCCGGTGCGCCGGCAACAATCTGCGTATCGACAATGACCATGTTGGGGTTGTGCGGCAGCATCAGGTAGCTGTCGAACTCCCCTTCGTCGGTGTAAATCACCGAGAGCGCGCTGCACGGCGCATCGGTGGAGGCGATGGTGGGGGCGATCGCCACCGGCACATTCATAAAGTGAGCCAATGCTTTTGCGGTATCCAGCGTTTTACCACCGCCGATCCCCAGCACGGCGGTGCACTTCGCACTGCCGGCGATATCGCGCAGGCGATTGATTTCATTATGCGAACACTCACCGCCAAACGGCGCGATTTCGGCCGCCAGGCCAGCGTCGGCCAGGCTTTTACGCAGCATCTCTTCCGCAAACCCCAGTACGAACTTATCGCCGACTACCAGCCAGCGTTCGGCCAGCGGCTTCAGATAGTCGCCGAGGCGCTTGATGGCGCCTGCGCCCTGAATGTATTTGCCTGGTGATTGAATAATGCGATCCATTTCGATTCCTCCTCGATGACCGTGCTGCCGCCCGCAGGCGGCTCGCGGGTCCGGTTACAGGTTTAGCGTGCCAAAGGCGTTATTCCAGTCCTGTTCAAACTTCTCTATGGCTGACTCTACCGCAGGGGTGCCGAGCATTTGTTGCGCTACATCTAGTGGAAGGGTGATGGCTTCGCAGCCGGCCAGCAGGCAATCCAGCGCCTGACGGGGCGTTTTGAAGCTCGCCGCCAGCACTTTGCTCTCGGGCGCATGCATTTCCAGCAGAGATTGCAGCTCCTGTACCATGCGGATGCCGTCTCCGCCCTGGGCGTCAACGCGGTTAACGTAAGGCGCGACGTACTTTGCGCCGGCTAGTGCGGCCAGCAGGCCTTGCGAAGCGCTGTAGACGGCGGTGCCAAGGGTCGGGATGCCTTCCTTCTTCAGCATTTTGATAGCGGCGAGGCCTTCGGCGGTCACCGGGATTTTAACCACGATGCCCGGCACGGCGTTGCTCAGGCGTTTAGCTTCTTCCACCATGCCCTGCGCATCGCGGCTCATGGTCTGCGCGAAGAGGGTGCCCTCCGGACCGATGGCTTTCTGCAGGCGTGGGAGCACGTCCCATACCGGGGTTTTACCGGCGGCGATAATGCTCGGGTTGGTGGTTACCCCGGCCAGCGGGTAGATGCGGGCCAGGCGTTCCACTTCGGCGACGTTGGCGGTATCCAGATAGAGTTCCATCGTGTTTTCCTCAATGCTTAATTCGATATTGTCGTTGAGGTAAGCATACGGCTTTCGTTCGAAGGACCGCCAGATGACAAATTTGCCAAAAACTGGATAAATGTACGCATCACGATTAAGGATGATTTAGATCACATTTATCGGCGATGGTGGGGTTGGGCAGCAATAAAAGCGCGCACAAAAGTCAGGTTTAACACACAAAAATCTAGTTTTTAGCCGGAGAAGATATTTCCGTTAACTGGCTATGATACTGACGGCGGTATTCAGACGGCGAGCGCTCGGTGGTTTTGCGAAACAGGCGGCAGAAATAATTGCTGTCGGCGAAGCCGCAGGCGTGGGCGATATCTTTCACTTTCATATCGTGGCCCTTCAGCAGCATACGGGCCTGTTCAAGACGAATATGGTTCAGATATTCATTGAAGCCCATTGGCCCGCATTTCTGGAACAGGTGAGAAAGATAGTTGGGGGAGAGATAGAACGCCTGGGCCACCGATTCCCGGCTCAGCGGCTCTGCATAATGGGCGTCCATGTACTGGCGGATTGCCTCAAACAGCGCCTGGCTGCGCGAGGAGGTTTGCGCCTGGCTGCCGAGAAGGTCATGGCAGTGGCTGAGCAGGCTGACGACAATGCTGCGGGCGGTTCGCTGCTCCTGCGGCTGCATCCGGAGCTCATTGAGCGCCTGCAGCAGAAATGAACCGACGCGCGGCCCGCGGCGCAGCGCCTGCCGCTTTTCGACAACGGTTATCGCCTTGCCATTCCAGTGCTGCAGCGAGCACTCCAGTCGCTGCTTATCGAACAGGATACTTAACAGCAGGCAGGGCGCCTGCCACTGCGGGCAGTTCCAGCTATCGCGAGGGATATAGAGCACGTCGTTCGCCTCAAGAGGGCTGGCGTTTTCGCCGAGTGCCCGGTCGGGCAACTGCCCATTGATGATGATGTTCAGACGGGGAAAATCAACCTGCACTACCGGCTCAGCAGGCGAGCGCATCTCGCCGGCAAAATAGACCCGGCCGATACCATTCTGCTTTTTTAGGAATGAATCAATAAGTTGATTGATATCGTTGTCCATCATTCTTCCGTTCAGCGCATCACCTCTTTCATCATACCGGACATTTTTCCAGCGGTAAAAGCGCTTGCCAGTCATGCTTGCTTCCCAGATAAGATATGTTATATCGTAACAATTTGTCGCCATTGATATCAAACTCAGGAGAGAGTAATGACCAGAAAGATCCCCCTGCTGGCCTTTGGATTCGGCATGGTGCTAGCCAGCGCCCAGGTGTTTGCCCACGGCAATCATAACCATGGCCCGGCGTTAACCGACGTCGAGCGTCAGGCCAGTGAAGGCATTTTTGCGGATAAAAATGTGCAGGACCGCGCGCTGAGCGACTGGGAGGGCGTCTGGCAGTCGGTAAACCCGTATCTGCTCAATGGCGACCTCGATCCGGTGCTGGAGCAGAAGGCGAAAAAGCCCGGCGGCAAGAGCGTCGAGGAGTATCGCGCCTATTATAAGAAGGGCTACGCCACCGATGTGGAGCAGATTGGCATTGAAAATGATGTGATTGAGTTCCACGTTGGCGATGTCGTCAACAGCTGCAAATACCGCTATTCAGGCTACAAAATTCTGCATTACGCCTCCGGCAAGAAGGGCGTACGTTACCTGTTTGAGTGCCAGCAGGGCGATGCCAACGCGCCGAAATTTGTGCAGTTCAGCGACCATATCATTGGCCCGCGTAAATCGCAGCATTTCCATATTTTCATGGGCAATGAATCACAGGAGGCGTTGCTGAAAGAGATGGATAACTGGCCGACCTATTATCCGTATGCGCTGCATAAAGAGCAGATTGTTGATGAGATGCTGCACCACTAGAACAGGTGAAAATCCCCCGACCGGGCGGCCGGGGGAGAGAGACTTCGATTAGCCGGTGTTACGCATACCGGCGGCAACGCCGGCGATGGTGACCATCAGCGCTTGTTCAACGCGCGGATCCGGGTCCTTGCCTGCTTCTTCGGCCTGGCGTGAACGGTGCAGCAGTTCCGCCTGCAGGACGTTCAGCGGGTCGGTATAGATATTACGCAGCTGGATAGACTCGGCGATCCACGGCAGGTCGGCCATCAGATGGGAGTCGTTGGCGATGGCCAACACGACGTTGATGTCGGCAGCCAGCAGCTTACGCAGCTCGGTACCCAGCGCCCACAGCTCCGGCTTCACCAGGCGCTGATCGTAATACTCTGCCAGCCACAGGTCAGCCTTCGAGTAAACCATCTCCAGCATGCCGAGGCGGGTAGAGAAGAACGGCCAGTCGCGACACATCGCTTCCAGTTCACTCTGTTTTCCACCTTCGACCACCTTCTGCAGCGCGGCACCAGCGCCCAGCCAGGCTGGTAGCATCAGGCGGTTCTGCGTCCAGGCGAAGATCCACGGAATAGCGCGCAGTGACTCGACGCCGCCGGTTGGGCGACGTTTTGCCGGACGCGAACCCAGCGGCAGTTTGCCCAGCTCCTGCTCCGGGGTCGCGGAGCGGAAATAAGGGACGAAATCTTTGTTTTCACGCACGTAGCCGCGGTACATCTTGCAGGAGACGTCGGAAAGCTCAGCCATGATCTCGCGCCATTCGGCTTTCGGTTCCGGCGGCGGCAGCAGGTTGGCTTCCAGAATGGCGCTGGTATACAGCGACAGACTGCTGATGGTCACTTCCGGCAGGCCGTACTTAAAGCGGATCATCTCGCCCTGCTCGGTGACGCGCAGACCGCCTTTCAGGCTTCCCGGCGGCTGTGAGAGGAGCGCAGCGTGGGCTGGCGCACCGCCGCGGCCGATGGAACCGCCGCGTCCGTGGAACAGCGTCAGTTCGATACCGGCTTTCTCACAGGTTTTGATCAGCGCGTCCTGCGCCTGGTACTGCGCCCAGGAGGCGGCCATCACGCCAGCATCTTTGGCGGAGTCAGAATAGCCAATCATGACCATCTGCTTGCCCTGGATAAAGCCGCGGTACCAGTCGATATTCAGCAGCTGAGTCATGACATCGTTGGCGTTGTTCAGGTCGTCCAGCGTTTCGAACAGCGGGGCCACCGGCAGAGCAAAACCAATCCCGGCCTCTTTCAGCAGCAGATGAACCGCCAGCACGTCGGACGGCGTTTTCGCCATCGAGATCACGTAGGCGGCGATCGATCCGCGCGGCGCCTCGGCGATCACTTTGCAGGTGTCGAGGACTTCACGGGTCTCTTCGCTTGGCTCCCACTGGCGCGGCAGCAGCGGACGTTTGGAATTCAGTTCGCGGATCAGGAAAGCCTGTTTGTCAGCTTCTGACCAGCTTTCGTAATCGCCGATCCCGAGGTAACGGGTCATTTCCCCCAGCGCTTCGGTATGGCGAGTGCTTTCCTGACGGATATCAATACGCACCAGCGGTACGCCGAAAGACTTCACGCGGCGCAGGGTATCGAGCAGCTCGCCGTTGGCGATAATGCCCATGCCGCAGGCCTGCAGCGACTTATAGCAGGCGTACAGCGGCTCCCACAGCTGCTCGTTCTGAGTGATCAGTCCCGCCGGTTTCGGCAGCTTCTGACCTTTCAGGCGCGCTTCCAGCCAGGCCTGGGTCTCCATCAGCTGAGTGCGCAGTTTCTTCATCAGATAACGGTACGGTTCCTGAGCGCCCTCGGCGCCAGCCAGGGCGCGCAGCTCGTCGGTACACTCCACCATCGACAGCTCGGAGATCAGCACCTGCACGTCTTTGAGGAACAGGTCGGTCGCTTTCCAGCGGCTGAGCAGCAGCACGTGGCGGGTGATGTCGGCGGTCACGTTCGGGTTGCCGTCGCGGTCGCCGCCCATCCACGAGGTGAAGCGCACCGGGACGAAGTCCACCGGCAGCTGATAGCCAAGGTTGGCTTCCAGCTGTTCGTTCAGCTCGCGCAGATAGTTAGGCACCCCTTCCCACAGGCTGTTTTCCACCACGGCAAAGCCCCATTTGGCTTCGTCGACCGGAGACGGGCGGTATTTACGGATCTCGTCGGTATGCCAGGACTGGGCGATCAGCTGGCGCAGGCGGCGCATCAGCTGATGGTGTTCGTAGTCGGCGATGTCTTTATTGTCCAGTTGCTTGAGGCAGCTGTTCACTTCCACCATTTTATGGATCAGCGTCCGGCGGGTGATCTCGGTCGGGTGGGCGGTTAATACCAGCTCCAGAGACAGAGATTCCACCGCTTTTTTGATGGTGTCTTCGTTGAGATTGGGTTGGTCTTTGAGCTTTCTCAGGGTACGCGCAATGACTTCCGGATTGCTGGCCGCTTCGCCATTCGGCGAAATGCTGTGGTACTGCTCAGCGGTGTTCGCCAGATTCAGAAACTGGCTGAAGGCACGGGCAACCGGCAGCAGTTCGTCGTTAGACAAATTCTGCAGCGTGGTCAGCAGCTCCTGGCGGTTGGCTTCGTTGCCGGCACGTGAAGACTTGGACAACTTACGGATAGTTTCGACACGATCAAGAATATTTTCTCCCAATGCATCCTTGATGGTATCGCCCAGCACCTTGCCGAGCATACTGACATTACTACGCAATGCGGAATATTGTTCGTTCATGTTACCCCAGACACCCCATCTCATTTTATTTTGTTATATCCGCTGCGCTGGAACGTGAGCAACGGATAAGCAACCCGTCTTTTATAAAGCCACGTAAATACCCCCACGTCAATTACTGCGAAATCGCTTCAGCAAACGAGTAAATCGCCGTAATTTGCGAAATTTAACTCAGGGGTCGCTGGATAAGCATCGCTTATGGAAATGTGACGATCGTCACCGTTCCGCCCCGGGAGAACGGGGCGGAAAAAGAGGGTGATTTTAGTGCCAGCAGAAGTGATGAACCACCTGGCTAATCAGCTCCCGGGTCGGCTTGATAAAGCGCGTCTCCAGATACTCGTCAGGCTGATGGGCCTGATTGATGGAACCCGGGCCGAGAACCAGCGTCGGACACAGCGTCTGGATAAACGGCGCTTCGGTGCAGTAGTTCACCACGTCGGTCTGCGCGCCGAGCAGTTTCTCAACCACCTGTACCAGCTTATGGTCCGGCGGGCATTCGTAGCCGGGGATCGGCGGGTGCAGCTCTGAGACCGTCAGGCGGCCCGGCCAGCGCTCACTGACGGGCGCCAGCGCTTCGTCCAACAGACCATTAAGGTCGTTGAGGGTCATCCCCGGCAGCGGGCGGATATCCATATGCAGTTCGCAGCAGGCGCAGATACGGTTTGAGGCATCGCCGCCATGGATAGCGCCCAGGTTAAGGGTCGGGTAAGGGACCGTGAACGCCTCGAAGTGGTAGCGCTCTTTTAGCAGATCGCGCAGCTGCATAATGCGGCCGATGGCGTCGTGCATCAGCTCAATCGCGTTGACTCCGCGCGCCGGATCGCTGGAGTGGCCGGACTGGCCCTGAATACGGATCGCGTTGGACATATGTCCTTTGTGGGCGCGGATCGGCTGCAGGGAGGTGGGCTCGCCGATAATGGCGCAGTCCGGGCGCAGCTGGGTGGTTTCGGCAAAATAGCGCGCGCCAGCCATGCTGGTCTCTTCGTCGGCGGTGGCCAGAATATACAGCGGTTTTTTCAGCGTGGTGACGTCGACATCGCGCAGGGCGTCGAGAATAAAGGCGAAGAAGCCTTTCATGTCAGCCGTGCCGAGGCCGTAGAGCTTGTTATCGTGTTCGGTGAGGGTGAACGGATCCCGCGTCCAGCGGCCATCATCGAATGGCACGGTATCGGTATGCCCGGCGAGCAGCAGGCCGCCGGCGCCGTGTCCGGTGCTGGCCAGCAGGTTGAATTTATGGCGCGTATCCGGCACCGGCTGTACCTCAACATTGAAGCCGAGATCGCGGAACCAGCCTGCCAGCAAATTGATTAAAGACTCATTGCTTTGATCGAGAGCCTCTTCGGTCGCGCTGATGGACGGTGTGGCGATCAACGCGCGGTAAATCTCGATAAAGGGCGGTAAATTGTTTTTCATTGTTGACACACCTTGGGTCGTGATAGTATCAATATTCATGCATTTATTGTGAATAAAAATACAATATCGTTGAGCGTAAGAAAACCCATCGAATGTAAGGAGATGCGCTTCCAATGTTAAATACGCTGATTGTGGGTGCCAGTGGTTATGCCGGCGCAGAGCTGGTGACCTATATCAATCGTCATCCGCATATGAACATAACCGCTTTGACGGTCTCCGCGCAAAGCAATGATGCGGGAAAATTAATTTCCGACCTGCATCCGCAGCTCAAAGGCATTGTCGATATGCCGCTGCAGCCGATGTCCGATATCAGCGAATTCAGCGCTGGCGTGGACGTGGTGTTTCTCGCCACCGCGCACGAAGTGAGTCACGACCTGGCGCCGCAGTTCCTTGCCGCCGGCTGCGTGGTGTTCGATCTTTCCGGTGCCTTCCGCGTTAACGATGGGGCGTTCTACGAAAAATATTACGGTTTCACTCATCAACATCCCGACCTGCTCAAACAGGCGGTGTATGGTCTGGCGGAGTGGAGCGCGGATGCGCTTAAAGAAGCGCAGTTAATCGCGGTGCCTGGCTGCTATCCGACGGCGGCGCAGCTGTCGCTGAAGCCGCTAATTGATGCCAATCTGCTGGATCTGAACCAGTGGCCGGTGATCAACGCCACCAGCGGGGTGAGCGGCGCGGGTCGTAAAGCCGCGATCAGCAATAGCTTCTGTGAAGTGAGCCTGCAGCCATACGGCATATTTAACCATCGCCATCAGCCGGAGATTGCCAGCCACCTCGGGGCAAAGGTGATTTTTACCCCGCACCTGGGTAATTTTAAGCGCGGCATCCTTGAAACCATTACCTGCCGCCTGAAGCCGGGCGTCGGCCACGCGCAGATCGCAGCGGTTTACCAGCAGGCTTACGCCGATAAACCGCTGGTACGTTTATATGATAAAGGCGTACCCGCATTGAAAAGCGTCGAGGGTCTGCCATTCTGTGATATCGGTTTTGCCGTGCAGGACGACCATCTCATCGTCGTCGCAGCAGAAGATAACCTACTGAAAGGCGCCGCAGCGCAGGCAGTGCAGTGCGCGAATATTCGTTTCGGCTTCGCTGAGACGCAGTCTCTTATTTAAGGTGTGATGATGAACCCATTAATTATCAAACTCGGCGGCGTATTACTCGATAGCGAAGAAGCGCTGGAGCGCCTGTTTACCGCGCTGGTTAACTACCGTGAAGCGCACCAGCGTCCGCTGATTATTGTCCACGGCGGCGGCTGCGTGGTGGATGAGCTGATGAAACAGCTTAATCTGCCGGTGAAAAAGAAAAATGGCCTGCGGGTTACGCCTGCCGATCAGATTGACATTATTACTGGCGCGCTGGCGGGAACGGCCAACAAGACGCTGCTGGCATGGGCGAAAAAGCACGGTCTGGCCTCTGTCGGCCTGTTCCTCGGCGATGGCGATAGCGTGAAGGTCACGCAGCTGGATGCCGAGCTGGGCCATGTCGGGCTGGCGCAGCCGGGCTCCCCGGCGCTGATCAACACCCTGTTGGCGGGCGGTTACCTGCCAGTGGTGAGCTCTATCGGGGTGACCGATGAAGGCCAGCTGATGAACGTCAATGCTGACCAGGCGGCGACAGCGCTGGCGGCCACCCTGGGGGCGGATCTGATCCTGCTGTCTGATGTCAGCGGTATCCTCGACGGTAAAGGACAGCGCATTGCCGAGATGACCGCCGAGAAAGCGGAGCAGCTGATCGAGCAGGGCATTATCACTGACGGCATGATTGTTAAAGTGAATGCGGCCCTTGACGCCGCACGTGCCCTGGGCCGTCCGGTGGATATCGCCTCCTGGCGTCACGCCGAGCAGCTGCCAGCGTTATTTAACGGCACGCCGATCGGCACACGTATTCTGGCTTAAGATTTCATGCCCGGCGGCGCGTCGTCTGCCGGGCTTACAGACTGTAGGCCGGGCGGCACAATGCCGCCGGCAGAACTAACGAATAAAGGAAGCATGTTATGGCACTTTGGGGCGGGCGTTTTACACAGGCAGCAGATCAACGGTTCAAACAGTTCAACGACTCGTTGCGCTTCGACTATCGTCTGGCGGAGCAGGATATCGTTGGCTCTGTCGCCTGGTCGAAAGCGCTGGTAACGGTCGGCGTTCTGAGTGCCGCTGAACAGCAGCAGCTGGAAGAAGCGCTGAATGTGCTGCTGGAAGAGGTGCGCGCCAATCCGCAGCAAATCCTCGCCAGCGATGCCGAAGATATTCACAGCTGGGTGGAAGGCAAGCTGATCGATAAAGTGGGCCAGCTGGGCAAGAAACTGCACACCGGGCGCAGCCGTAACGACCAGGTCGCCACCGATCTTAAACTGTGGTGCAAAGATACCGTTGTCGAACTGCTGTCGGCGAATCGCCAGCTGCAGAGCGCGCTGGTGGAGACCGCCCAGCATAACCAGGACGCGGTGATGCCGGGGTACACTCACCTGCAGCGCGCGCAGCCAGTGACGTTCGCACACTGGTGTCTGGCCTACGTTGAAATGCTGGCGCGTGACGAAAGCCGCCTGCAGGACGCGCTGAAGCGCCTCGACGTTAGCCCGCTGGGCTGCGGCGCGCTGGCGGGGACGGCGTATGAAATCGACCGCGAGCAGCTGGCCGGCTGGCTGGGCTTTGCCTCTGCCACCCGCAACAGCCTCGACAGCGTTTCCGATCGCGACCATGTTCTGGAGCTGCTTTCCGATGCGTCTATTGGCATGGTGCATCTGTCGCGCTTTGCTGAAGATCTGATTTTCTTTAACTCCGGCGAGGCGAACTTCGTCGAGCTTTCTGATCGCGTGACCTCCGGCTCCTCCCTGATGCCGCAGAAGAAAAACCCGGACGCGCTGGAATTAATTCGTGGTAAATGCGGCCGCGTGCAGGGCGCGTTGACCGGCATGATGATGACGCTGAAAGGTCTGCCTCTGGCCTACAACAAAGACATGCAGGAAGATAAAGAGGGGCTTTTCGACGCCCTGGATACCTGGCTCGACTGCCTGCATATGGCGACCCTGGTGCTGGATGGCATCCAGGTGAAACGCCCGCGCTGTGCGGAAGCGGCGCAGCAGGGCTATGCCAACGCTACAGAGCTGGCAGATTATCTGGTGGCGAAAGGCGTTCCGTTCCGTGAAGCGCACCATATTGTTGGTGAGGCGGTAGTGGAAGCCATTGCGCAAGGGAAACCGCTGGAAGCGCTGCCCCTGGCCGATCTGCAGAAATTCAGTCCGGTCATCGCAGACGATGTTTATCCGATTCTGTCTCTGCAGTCCTGCCTCGATAAACGCGCAGCGAAAGGCGGCGTTTCGCCGCAGCAGGTGGCGCAGGCTATCAGCGACGCGAAAGCGCGCCTGAGCTAATTCACTGGCATCCACCTTTCTGAACCCGGCCGAGCCTGACGACGCCGGGTTTTTTATGCAAAAAAAAGCGGACACAAGGTCCGCAAAAGTTCACGTTGGCTTTAGTTGTTCGGGTAGAGAAACAGTGTGACGGGCCAATGATTTTCACAGGTTTACCGTCTCTATGGGCGTATTATTGAACAGAAAGCTTGATAGGGATAATCGTTCGTTGCTATGCTATCTATCGCCATGGACTATCGTGGCGATGGAGGATGAATAATGAATATTCGCGATCTTGAATACCTGGTAGCGCTCGCCGAACACCGCCACTTCCGGCGGGCGGCTGACTCATGCCACGTGAGCCAACCGACGCTCAGCGGACAGATCCGCAAGCTCGAGGATGAACTTGGCGTCATGCTGCTGGAGCGCACCAGCCGTAAGGTTCTGTTTACCCAGGCGGGGCTGTTGCTGGTGGATCAGGCGCGTACCGTGTTACGCGAAGTAAAAGTGCTCAAGGAGATGGCAAGCCAACAAGGGGAAACCATGTCCGGGCCGCTGCACATCGGCTTGATCCCGACAATTGGCCCGTATCTGCTGCCGCAAATCATTCCGATGCTGCACCAAACCTTTCCGAAACTGGAAATGTACCTGCACGAAGCGCAGACCCATCAGCTGCTGGCCCAGCTCGACAGCGGCAAGCTCGACTGCGCCATTCTGGCGCTGGTCAAAGAGAGCGAGGCCTTTATCGAGGTGCCGCTGTTTGATGAGCCGATGATGCTGGCTATCTATGAGGATCACCCGTGGGCGAACCGCGACCGCGTGCCGATGTCGGATCTGGCTGGTGAAAAGCTGCTGATGCTGGAGGATGGCCACTGTCTGCGCGATCAGGCGATGGGCTTTTGCTTTGAAGCGGGAGCGGATGAAGATACCCACTTCCGGGCGACCAGTCTGGAAACGCTACGCAATATGGTGGCGGCAGGCAGCGGCATTACCTTGCTGCCTGCGCTGGCGGTACCGCAGGAAAGAAAACGCGATGGCGTGGTCTATCTGCCATGCATTAAGCCAGAGCCAAGACGAACCATCGGCCTGGTTTACCGTCCGGGCTCACCGCTGCGCAGCCGCTATGAACATCTGGCGGAGGCCATCCGCGGTACGATGGATGGCCATTTCGACAAGGCGTTAAAACAGGCGGTTTAAGCCGTTCAGCGCGGCGACCCGATACGCTTCCGCCATGGTCGGGTAGTTAAAGGTGGTGTTGACGAAGTACTCAATGGTGTTACCACCACCTTTCTGCTCCATGATCGCCTGGCCGATGTGAATGATTTCGGCTGCGCGTTCGCCAAAGCAGTGAATGCCGAGGATCTCCTTGGTCTCCCGATGGAACAGGATCTTCAGGGTTCCCACGCTCATGCCAACGATTTGCGCCCGTGCCAGGTGTTTAAACTGGGCGCGACCCACCTCATACGGCACTTTCATTGCCGTCAGCTGCTGCTCGGTTTTCCCGACGGAGCTGATTTCCGGAATGGTGTAGATCCCGGTGGGGATATCTTCAATCAGATGCGCTGAAGCTTCGCCTTTCACCAGCGCCTGGGCGGCAATGCGCCCTTGATCGTAAGCGGCAGAAGCCAGGCTTGGATAGCCGATGACATCGCCAACCGCATAGACGTGCGGGAGGGCGGTCTGGTACATGCTGTTGACCTTCAGCTGGCCGCGGCTGTCAGTCTGCAGACCGATGTTTTCCAGCGCCAGGGTGTCGGTATTGCCGGTGCGCCCGTTGGCGTACAGCAGGCAATCGGCCTTCAGCTTTTTGCCGGACTTCAGGTGCATGATCACGCCGTCATCCACACCCTCAATTTTCTCATACTCCTCGTTGTGGCGAATGACCACGCCGCTGTTCCAGAAGTGATAAGAGAGCGAGTCTGACATCTCCTGATCGAGGAAGGCCAGCAGACGATCGCGGGTGTTGATCAGATCGACCTTCACCTCCATGCCGCGGAAGATCGACGCATATTCGCAACCGATCACCCCGGCGCCGTAAATGATCACGTGGCGCGGCTCATGCTGCAGGCTGAGAATTGAATCGCTGTCATAGATGCGCGGGTGGTGGAAATCGACATCGGCCGGATGGTAGGGACGTGACCCGCAGGCGATAACGAATTTCTCCGCGGTCACCGTCTCGACCGTGCCGTCATGGCATTCCAGCGCCAGAGTATGTTCATCAACGAAGTGCGCGTTGCCCTGCAGAATTTCACAGTGGTTGCGCTCATAGAATCCCTGGCGCATATGAGTCTGCTGGTTGATGACGCTGTCGGCATGGTTGAGGATGTCGGCGAAAGAAGAGCGAAGAAGGCGGGAGTGGTCGCTGTAGAGGGGGTTTTGGTTAAACTCGATAATACGGCTGACGGCATGGCGGAGGGCTTTCGACGGGATGGTGCCCCAGTGGGTGCAACCGCCGCCGACATTATGGTAGCGCTCAATGACGGCAACGCGTACTCCCTGTTTCACCAGTCCCATGGCGGCGCCTTCGCCGCCAGGACCGGAACCAATCACTATTGCATCATAATCCCAAGAGTGTGACATGGCATTACTCACCTGTTTTATACATAAAATAAACACGATGATAACATTCGCTGCGCTTTAACCCAATTATCGTTGTGCTTTTTTGCGGCATAAAAGCAGAAACGGCTCGTAAACAATCATTCACAATCCAGTGCAAACCGATTAGTTTTAATCTCTGGTATAGTGCCAGCAGGGCTATTGGAAGGATTCATACATCGTGATGGGCGTAAGAGCACAACAAAAAGAAAAAACCCGCCGTTCGCTGGTGGAAGCAGCATTCAGCCAACTTAGCGCTGAGCGGAGTTTCGCCAGCCTGAGCTTGCGCGAAGTGGCGCGGGAAGCTGGGATCGCGCCGACGTCCTTTTATCGTCATTTTCGCGATGTCGATGAGTTAGGCCTGACGATGGTCGATGAGAGCGGACTGATGCTGCGCCAGCTGATGCGCCAGGCGCGCCAGAGAATTGCTAAAGGCGGCAGCGTGATCCGTACCTCGGTCTCCACCTTTATGGAGTTTATCGGTAACAATCCGAACGCCTTCCGCTTGCTGTTGCGAGAGCGCTCGGGAACCTCTGCGGCGTTTCGCGCCGCCGTCGCGCGCGAGATCCAGCACTTTATCGCGGAACTCGCCGACTATTTAGAACTCGAAAACCATATGCCGCGCGCCTTCACCGAAGCGCAGGCTGAAGCTATGGTCACCATCGTCTTTAGCGCTGGCGCGGAAGCGCTGGATGTCGGCCCTGAACAGCGCCGACAGCTGGAAGAACGGTTGGTGCTGCAGCTCAGAATGATCTCGAAAGGCGCGTATTACTGGTATCGCCGTGAACAAGAAAAAATGTCACATCATTCCGAATAACGTGAAGGACGAGCAATGAAACACTCAGTTCAAGATAAAGGTACGCTGCTGCTGGCGCTGATTGCCGGGTTATCCATTAATGGCGCCTTTGCGGCGCTGTTCAGTTCGATAGTTCCGTTTTCCGTCTTCCCGGTTTTATCCCTGCTGCTGACGGTCTACTGTCTGCATCAGCGCTATCAGAATCGCAGTATGCCCGTTGGGCTTCCGGGCCTGGCCGCCGCCTTTTTTATTCTCGGGGTGCTGTTGTACAGCACCGTCGTGCGTGCGGAGTATCCGGATATCGGCTCTAACTTCTTCCCGGCCGTCCTGTCAGTCGCGATGGTCTTCTGGATCGGTTACAAGATGCGTAACCGCAAAGATACGGCAGCCGAGTAAGCCGCCAACGGTAAAAAACCGGCAATATGACATTGCCGGTTTTTTTTGGCCTATTTCCGGGTCAGCAGGACGCCGCACTCCATGTGATGGGTGTACGGGAACTGATCGAACAGCGCCAGTCGGGTGACGTTGTGCGTCTGGCTTAACGTCTCCAGATTGCGGCACAGCGTTTCCGGGTTGCACGAAATGTACAGAATGCGCGGATAGGCCTGCACCATTTTTTCCGTTTCGCTGTCCAGTCCGCTGCGCGGCGGATCGACGAAAATGGTCTCGCACTGATAGCTTTGCAGATCGATACCCTGCAGACGGTTGAACTCCCGCACGCCATTCATCGCCTGAGTAAACTCTTCCGCCGCCATGCGGATAATCTGCACGTTGTCGATATGGTTAGCGGCGATGTTGTACTGCGCCGCAGCCACCGACGGTTTGGCGATTTCGGTGGCCAGCACGCGATCAAAATTACGCGCCAGCGCCAGCGAGAAGTTACCGTTGCCGCAGTACAATTCCAGCAGGTCACCGGTCGCCTCTTTGGTGACATCCAGCGCCCACTCCAGCATCTGAATGTTCATGGCCGCGTTCGGCTGGGTAAAGCTGTTTTCCACCTGACGGTAGATCATCTCTCGACCGCCAACCGCCAGGCGTTCATCTATATAGTCCTGATCGAGCTCGATTTTGGTTTTGGTCGCCCGTCCAATCAGATGCACATTGAGTCCCTGGGCTCGCAGGGCGTCACGCAGCGCCTCCGCTTGCTCACGCCAGGCATCATCGAGTTTTTTATGATACAGCAGCGAAACGACCGCCTGGTTGCTGAGGGTGGTCAGATAGTCAATCTGGAACAATTTATGGCGCAGCACGGGATTGTTGCGTACGCCCTCCAGCATGGCGGTCATCAGCTGATTGATAAGCGCGCTGGCGGCCGGAAAGCTGTCAACGCGAATCCGCGACCGGGTCTGCTGATCGAAAATAATATGGTACAGATCGTCGCCATCGTGCCACAGACGGAACTCGGCGCGCATCCGGTAGTGGCTGACCGGCGAACGAAACACTTCCGGAACCGGCGCGGCAAAAGGCGCCATCATGGTTTGCAAACGGACGACTTTTTCTGCCAGCTGCGCTTCGTATTGTTCGGTAGGAAGGTGTTCGGGGGTCATGATGCATCCTGAATAAAATAAGTACGCGGGGATTGTAGGGAAAGCGCCGGGGATGTCCAGCCTCGAATGTGGCGGGAAATATAATTAGCAGTCTGGACATCTATATGATTCTAATTGTAGCATTCGCCTACCGGTCCTGTGAGTTAAAAGGGAACCCAGTGGAAATCTGGGGCTGACGCGCAGCGGTAAGGAAGGTGAGAAATGAGCGCACTCGGTGCAGACACTGCGGCTAGCCGTGGGAAGTCATTATTTCTTGAAACAGCCTCCAAGCCCGAAGACCTGCCGGAATACGTCGCACTGGGTTTTATCGTCGCGAGCAACTGATAAAACCTGCGGCATCCTTTTTCTGTTTCGGATGCTTTTACAATGATTAAAAAAGCTTCGCTGATGACGGCTTTATCCGTCACGGCATTTTCCGGCTGGGCGCAGGATAGCAATTCAGATACGTTGGTGGTGACAGCAAACCGTTTTCAACAGCCGGTCAATACCGTGCTGGCGCCGACTGATATAGTGACGCGCGATGACATCGACCGCTGGCAGTCCAAAGATTTAAACGATGTTATGCGTCGTCTTCCCGGGGTCGATATTGCCCGCAACGGCGGCATGGGGCAGAGCGCTTCGCTGTATGTTCGGGGGACGGAGACTCGCCACGTGCTGGTGCTGATCGACGGTGTGCCGATGGCGCGTCCGGGGATCTCCAATGGCGTGGATATCAGTCAGATCCCTATCTCACTGGTCCAGCGGGTGGAATACATCCGTGGGCCGCGCTCCGCAGTCTACGGCTCCGGAGCGATCGGCGGGGTGGTGAACATTATCACCATGACCGACGCTGAGCGTTCGCAAATTAACGCCGGCGCGGGGACGAACGGCTATCAGTCCTACGATGGCGCCTTTAACAAGCGGTTTGGCGATACGCTGGTTACCGCTGCCGGCGCCTATCAGACCACCAAAGGGTTTAACGTTCAGCCAAACTCCTCTTATAGTGGCGACAGCGATCGCGACGGCTACCGCAATAAAATGCTGTGGGGCGGGGTACAGCATCAGTTCGATGACAACTTCTCAGGTTTTTTCCGCGGCTATGGTTATTCCGCCAACGCTGATTATGACCAGGGCAACTGGGGCTATGCAGGCGGAAACGATGAAGACCAGTCTTATACCCAGTCCTGGGATACCGGTCTGCACTACCACTCCGGGATTTACTCCTCTCAGCTGATTGCTAACTATCAGCGCATCAAAGATTACAACTACAGCAGCGATGCTGGCCGCTATGCCGCGGGCACCACCCTGGATGATATGGAACAGCGCTATATCCAGTGGGGAAATAATGTTGTGGTGGGCCATGGGGCAGTGAGCGGCGGCGTTGACTGGAAACAAGAGAAGCTGAAATCCAGCGGAACGACCAGTACCGACGTATATAAGCGTGATACCACCGGTCTCTATCTGACGGGCCAGCAGCAGATTGATAGCGTGACGCTGGAAGCTTCCGGCCGTGAGGATCATGACGAGCAGTTTGGCTGGCACGGAACCTGGCAGACGGCGGCAGGCTGGGAGTTTATCGACGGTTATCGGACAACGTTTTCGTACGGCACAGGATTCCTCGCCCCCTCCCTCGGGCAGCAGTACGGTGCAGAACGCTTTGGCATCGCCTCTAACCCGAACCTGAAACCCGAGGAGTCGAAGCAATGGGAAGCGGGCCTCGAAGGGTTAACGGGGCCGCTCGACTGGCGCCTCTCCGCGTATCGCTATGAGATTCAGAACCTCATCGATTACGACAACAACGCCTATTACAACGTCAAGTCTGCGACGATCAAGGGGCTGGAGTGGACGGGGAATGTCACCACCGGGCCGGTGGAGCACCATCTGACGCTGCAGTATGTTGACCCTCGCGATGATGAAACCAACAAGATCCTCTATCGCCGGGCGAAGCAGCAGGTGAAATACGAGCTGAACGGTCAGGTCTACGATCTGGGGTGGGATGTGACGTATCACTACATCGGCAAGCGTTACGATTATGACTACGACAACTCGCGTACCGTCAATATGGGTGGGTTGAGTCTCTGGGATGTCGGTTTATCGTATCCCGTCACCTCACACCTGACAGTTCGTGGTAAAATAGCCAACCTGTTCGATAAAGATTACGAGACAGTTTATGGCTACCAATCTGCAGGACGGGAATACACCTTGTCTGGCAGCTACACCTTCTGATCCACGTCCCACCGTGCTGGTGTTTGATTCCGGCGTCGGTGGGTTGTCGGTTTATAATGAGATTCGGCAGCTGCTGCCGAATCTGCATTACATCTATGCTTTCGATAACGTCGCTTTCCCATACGGTGAGAAGAGCGAGGAGTTTATCGTTGAGCGCGTTGTTGAAATCGTGACTGCCGTTCAGCAACGCTATCCACTGGCGCTGGCGGTGATCGCCTGCAACACCGCCAGTACCGTCTCGCTACCCGCCCTGCGTGAAAAGTTCGCCTTCCCTGTCGTTGGCGTGGTGCCGGCGATTAAGCCCGCCGCCCGCTTAACGGCGAACGGCATTGTTGGCCTGCTGGCGACCCGCGGTACCGTTAAGCGTCCTTATACCCGTGAGCTGATCGACCGCTTTGCCAATGAATGTCGGATTGAAATGCTGGGGTCGGCGGAGCTGGTGGAACTGGCGGAAGCGAAACTGCACGGCGAGCCTGTGCCGTTAGAAGAGCTGCGCCGTATCCTGCGCCCGTGGCTGCGGATGCAGGAGCCGCCGGATACGGTGGTGCTGGGCTGTACCCACTTTCCTCTTTTACAGGAGGAGCTGCAGCGCGTTCTGCCGGAGGGCACGCGGCTTATCGATTCTGGCGCGGCGATTGCCCGCCGCACCGCCTGGCTGTTAGAGCATGAAGCGCCGGACGCGAAATCCAGTGACGAGAATAAGGCATTCTGCATGGCGCTGACGGCAGAAACGGAACAACTTTTACCCGTTCTGCATCGCTATGGTTTCCCAACGCTGGAAAAATTACCGCTTTAAGGGTGTTTTGCACAAAAAAGAGACGGTTGAATAATTTTTTGAAAACAGGGCTTGTCAACGTCTCAGAACTCCCTATAATGCGCCTCCACTGACACGGAACAACGGCAAGCAAGCCGCCGGGTCAGCAGGGTTTCGGCGGTGAAGTTCAACGCTGAAAACCGACAGAGAAAAGCAAAATAAGCGCTTGACTCTGCATGAGGAAAACGTATTATACGGGACCTCGCAACGGTGAGCTGAAAGCCGCGTTGCAACTGCTCTTTAACAATTTATCAGACAATCTGTGTGGGCACTCAAAGTGACATGGATTCTTAACGTCCTCGGACGAAAAATGAATACCAAGTCTCTGAGTGAACATACGTAATTCATTACGAAGTTTAATTCACGAGCATCAAACTTAAATTGAAGAGTTTGATCATGGCTCAGATTGAACGCTGGCGGCAGGCCTAACACATGCAAGTCGAGCGGTAGCACAGAGAGCTTGCT